>CAZGUU010000079.1:0-17715 GCA_964529315.1 uncultured Enterobacteriaceae bacterium | reverse complement strand
CTGCCAGCGCGGCGGCGCTCGGCGCTGGACGGGGCGTCCAGTGCGAGGGCCCCTGCGCCGGCGCCGGGGGCTCGGTGGAGAAGAACGCCGACAGGGCGACCACCGCGGCGATGCCGTCGACCATGCAGTGGTGCATCTTGCTCACCGCCGCGAAGCGGCCGCCCGCGAGTCCCTCGATCACCCACATCTCCCACGGCGGCTTCGACAGGTCGATCTTCTGCGACATGATGCGGCCGGTCAGGCGCTTGAGCTGTCGGTCGTCGCCGGGGTGGGGCAGGGCGAGGTGGTGGACGTGGTAGGCGAGGTTGAAGCGGGCGTCGTCCACCCACACGGGGTGACCCTCGATCGGGGTGAAGGTCAGGCGCTGGCGGAAGCGCGGCACGTCGTCGAGGACGCCGGCGACGTGGGCGCGGATGCGCTCGATGTCGACGGCGCCGTCGGCCGTCGCCAGGGGCCCGGCCTCGAAGATCCCCACCACGCCGACGTGCATGTGGATCGCCGGCGACTCGGTGAACACCATCGCCGCGTCGAGTGCGGAGAGTCGCTCGTGGTGCTCGCTGGACATCGGCATCCGCATCGCCGCCTGGCTGTCGGCTGGCTATCCGCGCACCGTCGCGGGGCCGGGGTCTGCCGTGCCCGTCCGAGCCGCGCTCGCATCCCGCTCGTGGGAGCTCGTCTCCCCGGCGTCGGCACGCCCGGGGGCGGCTTCCCCGGACGAGCGCTCCGAGGAGTGCGCGTCGACCGGTCGCGCCGTGAGCGGCCAGGGCCAGCCGCGGGGTGGGCTGTAGGGCCGCCAGGCGCCCTCCTGCTGCGCCAGGCGGTCGGCGATGGTCAGGAGGGCGATCGGGTGGTGCCCGATGCCGGCGTGGCTGCTCGCCACCTCGAGGCTCTCGCTCTGGGGGCCGGTCTCGACGGTGCAGCTACGCCACGCGGCGATGCCGTCGGTGCGGCTCACGATGGCCGTCATCGGTACGGAGATCGGCTCGCGCAGGCGCGCGCGAAAGGCGGCCTCCTCGGGGTGCAGGCGGCGGCGCGCGAGCAGGAAGCCCGGCACGTTCACCCCCTCGAGGTCGCGGAACGGGCTGGCCAGGGTGATCACCTGGCGGACGTCGTCGGGGAAGATGCGCGCCAGCTCGCGCGCGTAGACCCCGCCCAGGCTCCAGCCGATCACGCTCACCCGCCGGTCGTAGCGGCGGCGCAGCTCCTCGAGGCGTGCCGCCAGCCCGGCGACGATCTCCGGTGACGGCCCCGCGTTGCGCCCGAGCTTCCAGCCGTGCGCCGTGTAGCCGCGATCGCGCAGGAAGCGGCGCAGCGCGCGGGTGGAGAAGTCGCTGGTCATGAAGCCGGGCAGCACCAGGACGGGATGCCCGTCGCCGTGCGGTGCGCGGCGCAGCAGGGGGGCGGCCGGCAGCAGCGCTGCCATCTCGAGCAGCGCGCGACCCTCGAGCAAGAGCAGGCCGAAGGGTGGGCGGCGGATCGCTGGCTGCTGCGAGGGCACCTCCGTGCTCCTTCTTCAGAATCGCTGGTCGATGATGTTGGGGACCACCGGCTGAGTCCGGGTCTCGCTGTAGTAGCCGGCGGTGACCTCGGTCATGAGCTCCTCGCGGCTCAGCCGATCGTCGTCGTCGCTGTCGGTGCGCTCGAAGATAGTGAGCAGCCCGGGGGCGCTCTTCTGCGCCTCCTCGCGCGTCACGTAGCCATCGGCGTCGGCGTCGGCTTGGTCGCGCTGCGCGAGCCGCTCCGTCAGCCGGCCCTGGATCGCCTGGCCGAGCTCGAAGACCGTGATGAAGCCGTCTCGGTCGCGATCCGTCTCGGCGAAGCTCTCGCGCACGAAGAGGCCCGCCCTGCGCGCCTCCTGCGCGTCGACCTTGCCGTCGCGGTTTTCGTCGGCCTGGCCGAGCCGTGCCTCCAGAGCCTCCCGGCGTCCGGGCGAGCCGGCGGGTGTCGGCTCCTGGGCCGGCGCGGGGTGTGCCCCGGCGAGCAGGAGGACGAGCGTCGTGACCCATGCGGCGCGCGCGACAGCAGCCATGGACGAGCACCATACCAGGAAACGCATGACGCAACACGTCGAGCCGCTGCTCGAGCCACCGACGGGCCAGGGCAGCGCAGCCCTCGCCGGGCGAGGCCCGAGGTCCGGCCCGGCCGGGCCCGGCCGGTAGGTCGGCTCTCGGTCCGGTGCCGCCGGGCAGTCGCACGCCCGCAACGCTGTGCCGGGCGCACGACAGGGAAATGATGTGAGGTGGCTCAGGCCGCCCTGCGCTGCGCGCGCCGGGCCCAGAAGTCCTCGGAGCGCGCCGTGCCGGCTCGCTTGACCGCGTCGAGCTGCTGGTGTTATTGCGCAATTTCGCAAATGCGAACACAGAGCAGGCAGAGCGACGACCCGGGGCGGCAGGAGGCGCTGCGGCGGTTCAAGGCCGAGGTATTCCAGGCGCTTGCGCATCCGACCCGCATCCACATCGTGGAGTGCCTGCGCAACGGCGAGCTCTCGGTGAGCGCCATCCTCGAGCGCATCGCGGTGGAGCCGGCCAACGTGTCGCAGCACCTCGGCGTGCTGCGGGCCAAGCAGCTGGTCGTCAATCGCAAGGAAGGCAACCAGGTCTTCTACGCGCTGCGCGACCCGTTGCTCATCGAGGTGCTCGACACGATGCGGCGCTACTTCCAGGCACACCTGCAAGAAGCGCTAGAGATGCTCAAGGGGCTCTAGGAGAGGCTCTGCAGGAGGGCTCTCCGGCTCCGCGCCGAGATGGCCTGCGGTGGTCGGGCCGGCGCGGGGCGCTGGGCCCGACCACGACCGAGAACGGACTGAACCGACGATGGAACTCGACGTACGCGCCGCCGCCAAGCTCCTCGGCACCTCGGAGAAGCAGGTTCGCCGCTGGGTCGACGAGGGAGAGATCCCCTTCTACGAGATCAACGACCGGCCGCGGTTCAACCGGGCCGAGCTGCTCGAGTGGGCGACGAGCTGCCGGATGCGCGTGGCGGTCGAGGTCTTCCCGGGCAGCGGCGAGGAGGGGCGCAGTGGGCCCGGGCTCGTCGAAGCGCTGCAGGCCGGCGGGGTGCACGCCGGCGTTCCCGGGACCGACCGCGAGTCCGTGCTGCGGGCGGTGGTCGGCGTCCTGCGGCTCCCCGCGACCGTCGACCGGGAACACCTCGTGCAGGTGCTGCTCGCGCGCGAGGCGATGGGCTCGACCGGGATCGGCGAGGGGATCGCCATCCCGCACGTGCGCAACCCGGTCGTGCTCAACGGCGCCGCGGCCTGCGTCACGCTCTGCTATCTCGCCAACCCCATTCCGTTCGACGCGATCGACGGGCGGCCGGTGCACACGATCTTCTCGATGATCAGCCCGACCATTCGTGGGCATCTCCGACTGCTCGCCAGGTTGTCGTGGGCGCTCCACGACCCCGGGTTCAAGGCGGCGGTGCTGCGTCGAGCGCCGCAAGGGGAGATCCTCGCGGAGGCCGCCAGGGTCGAAGCCTCCTCGCCGGCCCCGGAGCCGCGCTGACGGATCCATGGAGCTGCTCCTCCTCGGCCTGGCCCTGCTCCTCGGCAGCGCCGTTGCGGCCGTCGTCCTGACCCGCGCGGAGCGTGTCGGGTGCCTCGTGGGCGCGGTGGGCGGCGCCCTGGGCTGCGCCGTCGCTCTCGTGCCGACGGTGCGGGTCCTCCTGGGGGCCGAGCTCCCAGTCCAGAGCGCGCCGTGGGACGTGCCCTACGTCTACCTCGCCTACATCCTGACGATGATCGTGCTCGGGCTCTCCTGGACGGCGCTGCGCAGCTGGATGGCCCAATGATCGCCTGGCTGGTGGCGGCGGCCGTTCTGCTGGTCGGGACGAGCGGGCTCCCAGGGCTGCTCCTGTCCAGGCAGGGCACCGCTGGGGAGCGCGTGTCGGCGGCGCTGCTGGTGGCCGGCAGCGGGTGCGGCATCGCCGGTGCGCTCCTGGCGGTCTCCGCCGCGGTCGCGCCGCAGCTCGATCTTCCGTGGAGCGTGCCCGGCGGCGCGCTCTCCATCTCGATCGACGGCATCTCGGCGATGTTCCTGCTGCAGATCTTCGTCATCTCGGCGCTCGGCGCGATCTACGGGCTGGAGTACTGGAGGCAGGCAGAGCACCCGCAGAACGGCCGCAAGCTGCGGCTCTTCTACGGCCTCGCGACCGCCGGCATGGCGATCCTGGTGGTCGCGCGCAACGCAGTGCTCTTCCTGGCTGGCTGGGAGATCATGGCGCTGGCGGCGTTCCTGATCCTCACCACCGAGGATCATCTGCCGGCGGTGCGGCAGGTCGGCTACGTCTACCTGGTCGCCGCGCGGCTCGGCACGCTGTGCCTGTTCGCGATGTTCGCCCTGCTGCACGCGGCCACGGGCACCTTCGAGCTGGTCGCGTCCCCGGCTCGCTCGGAGCTGTCGAGCGGGATCTTCGTGCTCGCCCTGGTGGGATTCGGGCTCAAGGCGGGCATCATGCCGCTGCACGCCTGGCTGCCCGGGGCGCACGCCGCCGCGCCGAGCCACGTGTCGGCGCTCATGTCGGGCGTGGTCCTCAAGATGGGCATCTACGGCCTGGTGCGGATCTGCTCGCTGCTCCCTGACCCGCCGCTCTGGTGGGGCGCGCTGCTCCTCTCGCTCGGCGTGGTCTCGGGGATCCTCGGGGTGGTGCTTGCCATCGGTCAGCACGACCTCAAGCGGCTGCTCGCCTACCACAGCGTCGAGAACATCGGGATCATCTGCATCGGGCTCGGGCTCGCGTTGGCGGGCCGCTCGCTGGGGCGGGTCGACCTGGTGGTCCTGGGGCTCGCGGGCTCGCTCTTGCACGTCTGGAACCACGGGCTGTTCAAGGGGCTGCTGTTCCTCAGCGCGGGCTCGGTGAACCGCGCGACGCACACCCGCCAGATCGACCAGCTCGGCGGCCTGCTCGGGCCGATGCCGTGGACCGGGCTTGCCTTCCTGGTCGGCGCCGTGGCGATCTGTGGGCTGCCGCCGCTCAACGGGTTCGTGAGCGAGCTGCTGATCTACCTCGGGCTGCTCGGGGTCGTCGCCGGATCCGGGGATCGCCTGTGGCTCGCCGGGGCGCTCGCCGCGCCGGCGCTGGCGCTGGTCGGCGCGCTCGCCATCGCCTGCTTCGTCAAGGTCTTCGGCGCGGTCTTCCTCGGGCAGGCGCGCACCGCTCGCATCCGGAGTGCGCGCGAGTCGGGCGCACTCGTGCTGCTGCCCATGGCGGCGCTCGCGGCGGCCTGCGTGCTGATCGGCATCGTGCCGTCCCTGGTCGCGCCGATTCTCGACGCCGCCGTCTCGGCCTGGGCGCCCCAGTGGGCGGAGGGGCGCGCGCCGCTTGCGCAGAGCGCTCCGCTCGGAGCGGTCAGCGGGGTGGCCGTGGCGTTGCTCGCCGTGGTCGCGGTCGCGGGCCTGATCCTCCGCACGCGCACGAGGCTCGGGGCCGCCGGCACCGTGGGTACGTGGGATTGCGGCTACGCTCGGCCGGGGCCGACGATGCAGTACTCGTCGTCGTCGTTCGCGCAGGTGCTGGTGCGGGTCTTCTCCTGGGCGCTCTGGCCGCAGGAGCACGCACCGAGGATCCGTGGCGTGTTCCCGCGCCCAGCGTCGTTTCACAGCCACGTGCCCGAGATCGTGCTCGACCGGATGGCTCTCCCCGCGGTGCGCCTGGTGGGCCGCGTCTTCGAGTGGCTGCGCCGCCTGCAGGGAGGGAGCATCAACGCCTACCTGCTCTACATCCTGGTCACCGTCGTGGCGTTGCTGCTGTGGAGATGAGAGCGTGCCGGTAGTCGATCTCCTGATTCACGGTGTCCTGGTGCTGGCCTTTCCTCCCTTGCTCCTGGGCGTCGTGGCCAAGACCAAGGCCGCATTTGCCGGCCGCGTCGGCCCGCCGCTCCTGCAGCCGTACCACGACATCGTCAAGCTGCTGCGCAAGGGCTCCGTCGTCAGCTCGACCACGACCTGGGTGTTCCAGGCCGGGCCGGTCGTCGGGCTGGCGACGGTGCTGCTGGCGGCACTGCTGATCCCGCTCGGCGGGCGTCCCGCCCCGCTGTCGTTCGGAGGCGACATGGTGCTGCTCGCCTACCTGCTGGGGCTGGGGCGCTTTTTCACGGTGTCGGCGGCGCTCGACACGGGCTCCGCCTTCGAGGGCATGGGCGGAGCGCGCGAGGCGACCTTCTCGTGCTTGGCGGAGCCGGCGTTGTTTCTCGGCCTCCTGGTGCTCGTCCGGCTCTCCGGATCGTCGTCGCTCACCGGGATGCTCGGCCCCTCGCTCGCCGCGAGCTGGCCCCATGCCGGGGCGTCGCTGGTCGCCGTCGTGGTGAGCCTGCTCATCGTCCTCTTGGCGGAGAACAGCCGCATCCCATTCGACGATCCGGCCACCCACCTCGAGCTGACCATGGTCCACGAGGTGATGGTGCTCGACCACGGCGGCCCGGCGCTCGGGATGATCCTCTACGGCGCCGCGATCAAGCTGTTCGTCATGGGAGCCGTGGTCGTGCGCATCGCGGCTCCGTACGACGGAGCCGACCCGTGGTCCGGGCGAGTGGTTTTCGTCGCTGCGATGCTCCTGCTGGCGATCGCCATCGGGGTCGTGGAGTCGGTGATGGCCCGGCTGCGGCTGCTCCAGATCCCCAGCCTGCTGGTGGCGGCGTGCGTGCTCTCGGGCTTCGGCGTCGTCCTGCTGGCGAGATGAGCCGATGAGACACGCCGTCGATCCACTGCTTGTCCTCGTCCTCCTGCTCAACTTCTTCATCCTGGGGACCAGCCGCTTGCGCGCCGTGATCACCGGGTCGGCCTTGCAGGGCGTGCTGCTCGGCGTGCTCGTCGTCGTGGTCCACGGGGCGCTGGAGCTGCAGTCGATGATCGTCGCCGTCGCCGCGGTGGTCATCAAGGGGACGTCGATCCCGGCGCTCCTGCACCGGGCGATGCGCGACGTGGAGATCCGCCGCGAGATCGAGCCGCTGGTCGGGTACATCACCTCCCTGCTGCTCGGTGCGGCGGCGACGGGCGCGGCGGTCCTGTTCGCGCGCGTCTTGCCGCTCGCACCCGAGCACGTCGGATCGCTCCTGGTGCCGGCGTCCCTGGCGACGGTGCTGACGGGCTTCCTGGTTCTCTGCACCCGGCGCAAGGCGATCAATCAGGTGGTGGGCTATCTCGTCCTGGAGAACGGGATCTTCATCATGGGGCTCTGCCTGCTCGATGCGATGCCCTTCCTGGTCGAGGTCGGCGTGCTGCTCGATCTGCTGGTGGCGGTGTTCGTCATCGGCATCATCATCAATCACATCAATCGAGAGTTCTCCTCGCTCGATACGGCACGCCTGAGCGCACTGCGGGAGTAGGAGATGGCAGTCGCGCTCGTCCTCGTTCCCCTGGTGCTGGCCGTCGTGGCCTTCGCGGTCCCCTCGGAGCGGTGGCGACCCTGGCTGGTGCCGTCGGGAGGGGCGGTGCACCTGACGCTCACCCTCCTGGCCCTGCGCCGCCCGGTGGTGGGCGCGTTCGGCGGCTGGCTGCTCCTCGATCCCCTGGGGCGGCTGATGCTCGGATTTCAGAGCCTGCTGTTCTTTCTCTGCGCGGTGTACGCGCCCGGCTACCTGGCCTTGCGCCCCGAGCGCTCCAATCGGGTGTTCTGCGCGGGACTGCTCGTGTTCCTCGGGACGGCGACGCTGATCACCGAGGCGCACCACCTCGGCCTGATGTGGGTGGCCATCGAAGCCGCGACGCTCGCGTCGGCGCCGCTGCTCTACTTCAACCGCAACCAGCGCTCGCTCGAGGCGACCTGGAAGTACCTGCTGATCGGCTCGGTGGGCATCGCGCTCGCATTGCTCGGGTCGTTGTTCCTCGCCTACGCCCAGCTCGGCTCCGGGCTCGAGACCTCGCTGCGCTTCGAGGATCTGGTCCGCGAGGCGCCGCGGTTCTCCCGCCCCTGGCTGCGCTCGGCGTTCGTGCTGCTGCTCGTCGGCTACGGCACGAAGATGGGTCTCGCGCCGATGCACACCTGGAAGCCCGACGCTTACGGAGAGAGCCCCGGGCTGGTCGGCGCGCTTCTGGCGGGCGGCCTGACCAGCTGCGCCTTCCTGGCGCTGCTCCGCTTCTACCAGGTGTGCGCCGCAGCCGGTGAGCTCGCTTTCGTCCGCCAGATCCTGATCGTCATGGGTCTGCTTTCGATGGCCGTGGCGGGCATCTTCATGGCGCGCCAGCGCGACTTCAAGCGCATGCTCGCCTACTCGAGCGTCGAACACATGGGCATTCTGGTGCTCGGCATGGGCATCGGGGGCGCCGCGGTGTTCGGCGCGCTTCTCCACCTGGTGAACAACGGGCTGGTCAAAGGGGTCCTGTTCCTGAGCGCCGGGAACATCCACCGCTCCTACGGAAGCAAGCTCGTCCCTCAGGTGTCGGGGGCGCTGCGGCGGGTCCCACTCTCCGGCGCGCTGTTCCTGGGGGGCTTCTTCGCGGTCACGGGGTCGCCACCCTTTGGGCTCTTCCTGAGCGAGCTCACCATCCTGCGCGCCGCCATCGAGAGCGGCCAGCTTCTCACCGGAGGGTCATTCCTGGCGATGCTCTTCGTGGTGTTCGTCGGGATGGGGGCGACGGTGATGTCGGTCGTCCAAGGGGAGCCGACCCCGGGGCTGCCGCCGGACGCGCGCGCCGACGGCTTTCTCACGGTGGGCCCGGTGGTGGCGTGTCTCGCCCTGGTGCTCCTGCTCGGGATCTACATTCCCCCACCAGTGAACGAGCTGCTGCAAGGCGCGGCGAGCTTCCTGGACGGCCGGCCGTGAGCGCGCCGCTGGTGCTGCACAACGGCGTCGCGGCGTCGCGCGAGCAGATCCCGCGGCTCGAGCTCGAGGCGTTTCGCCGCCGCGTGATCGATGCCCCGAGGACCGGCCGGCGCATCGCGGCGTTGCTCGGAAGCCCCGCTGGCGACGAGCAGCTCGAGCTGCTCGTCGTCCTGGCGGCCGACGAGGAGGGCGCTCTCGAGCTGGCTCGCACGACGGTCGAGGGCGATACCTTCCCGTCGATGACCCCGGAGTGCACCGCGGTGCATCTCTTCGAGCGGGAGATCGCCGAGCAGTGGGGCGTCGTGCCCGTGGGCCACCCCTGGCTCAAGCCCCTGCGGTTCCACCGCTCGATGCGCCCGGGGCACGACGCCTGGAAGCGCGCCGCGAGCGAGCAGCCAATGGTGGGCGTGACCGACTTCTACCGGGTCCAAGGTGAAGAGGTGCACGAGGTGGGGGTCGGGCCGGTCCACGCCGGAGTGATCGAGCCCGGGCACTTCCGCTTCCAGTGCCATGGCGAGGACGTCTTCCACCTCGAGATCTCGCTCGGGTACCAGCATCGCGGCGTGGAGCCGAGGCTGGTCGGCGGCCCCGATAAGCGGACCGTGCACTACCTGGAGACGCTCGCCGGCGACACGACCGTCGGACACACGCTGGCCTACTGCCAGGCGCTCGAGGGGCTGGCCGAGATGCGGGTGTCGCCGCGAGCGCACGCCCTGCGGGCGGTCGCGCTCGAGCTCGAGCGGCTGGCGAACCACACCGGGGACCTCGGGGCGCTGGCCGGGGACATCGGATTCCTCCCCACGGCGTCGTACTGCGGCCGGCTGCGCGGCGACTTTCTCAACTCGACCGCGCTGCTCTGCGGCAGCCGCTTCGGCCGCGGGATGGTGCGCCCAGCAGGCGTGGGCTTCGACGTCGATCCGCCGGACGTCGCGCGGCTCCTGGAGCGGCTGGACGCTGCGCTTCGCGACGTCGAGCAAGCCGTGACGTTGCTCTGGGAGACGCCGTCGGTGATGGCCCGCTTCGAGGACACGGGACGCCTGCGGACCGAGATCGCCCGAGAGCTCGGGCTCGTCGGACCTGCCGGGCGAGCCTCCGGCCTGCGCTGCGACGTGCGCAAGAGCCATCCGGCAGGAGCCTTCCAGTTCGTCCACATCCCGATCTCGACGTGGGATTCGGGCGACGTCTTCGCGCGAGCCCTGGTGCGTTGGCTGGAGATCGAGCGCTCTGTCGAGTTCGTCCGCACGCAGCTGCGCGAGCTGCCGAAGGGCCCCTGCCGGGTGGAGTGCGCATCTCCACGCCCGGACCGGATCTGCGTCTCGCTGGTCGAGGGCTGGCGCGGCGAGATCTGCCACGTCGCCTTGACGGACGCGCAGGGCCGCTTCTCGCGCTACAAGGTGGTCGATCCCTCGTTCCACAACTGGACGGGGCTCGCCATGGCACTCCGAGAGCAGCAGATCTCCGACTTCCCGCTGTGCAACAAGAGCTTCAACCTCTCCTACTGCGGGCACGACCTCTAGGACCGCCGATGCTGAGCCTCCTGCGCGCGCGATTCCAGCAGGGCCACCGAACGGTGAGCTTCCCGCACCAGCCCGCGACGCTCCCGGAGCGGTTCCGCGGCCGTCCGATCGTCGACCCGACGAAGTGCGCCGACGGCTGCCGTGCGTGCGTCGAGGCATGTCCCACCGACGCCGTGGTGCAGGACGCAAGGGAGCTGGCCATCGATCTGGGGCGCTGCCTGTTCTGCACCGAGTGCACGCAAGCCTGCCCTCGAGGTGCCATCGTCCACTCGCGGGAGTACCGGCTGGCGGCGCGCACCCGGGAGGAGCTGGTCGCGCGCGGGCCCTGGGTGGCTCGGTCGCGTGCCCTCGACGAGCGGCTGCGGCGGCTTCTCGGCCGCTCCCTCAAGCTCCGGGTGGTCAGCGCCGGGGGGTGCAACGGCTGCGAGGCCGACGTCAACGTGCTCGGGACGGTGGTCTTCGACCTCGGCCGCTTCGGCATCCAGTACGTCGCCTCTCCGCGGCACGCCGACGGCTTGCTGATCACCGGGCCGGTCACCGAGAACATGAAGCTCGCCCTGGAGAAGACCTACGCCGCCGTCTCACCGCCCAAGATCGTCATCGCCACCGGCGCCTGCGCCATCTCCGGCGGTCCCTACGTCGGCCACGCCGAGGCCCACGACGGAGCCGACGGCATCGTCCCGGTCGATCTCTACATCCCGGGCTGCCCGCCGCACCCGTTCACCATCCTCGACGGGCTACTCGGGCTGCTGGGGCGGATCGACGAGCGCCGCTCGAGCGGCACCTGAGCCCGCTCGAGCGCCGGGCCCGGGACTGAGCCGCCGGCCGTTGGCCTCCATCATTGGCGGCTGCACGGTGCGTGCGATATCGTCGAATCGAGGGGTTGAAGGTGAGCGCGTGAACCACGGCGAGATCGTCAGCTTCCTCTGGGGCGTCGCCGACGGCAACCCCGAGCCCGATCCGGAGCTGCGCGACACCGAAAGCGTGCCGCTGCCCGCCGGCGACGATCCCGCGGATGCCGAGGGCGTTCCGGCCCGCGTTCGCTCCTTCTTCGACCGCGAGGTGAAGCCCCACGTGCCGGACGCCTGGATCTACACGGCGAGGCGCGACCTCAAGGACGGCCGGGCCGGACTCATCGGCTACGGGATCAACTACAAGCGGCTCGAGCCGGAGGCCGGGGATTTGGTGTGCTCGGCCTGCAGCGCGGCGAAGGAGCGGATCGGCTCGGACGTGACCGAGGAGCTGGAGTACGAGCCGGCGGTGGTCTTCGTCAACGAGTACGAGCGGCCGAAGTACGCCTGCCGGCACTGCGAGGCGGGGGTCGTGCAGGCGGAGCTGCCGGCCCGGCCGATCGAGAAGGGGCGGCCAGGGCCGTCGCTTCTGGCGCACGTGGTGGTGTCGAAGTACTCCGAGCACCTGCCGCTGCATCGCCTGGAGACGATCTTACTGGGCTCGGGCGTGATCCACTCGGACGACACGCCGATCACGGTGCAGGACCGTGGTCACCCGGGTGGCAGCCGGCGCGGCTACATGTGGGTGTACGGCGGGCAGCCGGGGGATCTGGTCTACGACTTCACGCCGAGCCGAGCGCGGGCCGGGCCGCTTGGGTTTCTCGGCGACTGGCGGGGGTACTTTCGGGCCGACGCGTACTCGGGGTACGACGCGCTCTTCGAGACGGGGCAGGTGATCGAGGTCGGTGCCGGGCTGGGCACGGAGCCCGACGAGCCGGAGCAGGTCCCGCCCGAAGATCCACTTGTGTGACTCGGGCCCCGCGGCCTGGTTGGCCGACGTGCGTCATCACGACCTTCGCCGACCTGGGCATCCTCTCGATGGCGCACTCCTCGAATCATTCGTCGTCAATGAGCTGGTGCGTCAGGCGACGTGGGCTTCCTATCCGGCCGAGATACGCCATTGGCGAGATCGCGCCGGCAGGGAAGTCGACGTGATCGTGACGATCGGCGTCGGTCGCGTCGTGGGGATCGAGGTGAAGGCCGCGGTCGACGTCCACGCGGGCGACTTCCGGCACCTCGAGTACCTGCGCGACCAGCTCGGGGCGTCGTTCCAATTGGGTATGGTTCTGCATTGCGGCGATCGCATGCGGCGATTCGGCGATCGCCTCATTGCCGCGCCGGTGTCGGCCGTCTGGGCTTGCAGGTAGGACACCGAGAGCATCCCGCCCCAGGAGGTGGCGCAGAGAATCGAGCTGGCGTCGCTTTGCGGGGCTCGGATCATCGACCCCAATGGCGCCCTGCCTTTCACCTCCCTCCGGAAAAGACTTTTCAGGATCTCGCGCTCCTCGCGCAGGCTCTTCACCTCGCGGCGGAGACGCTTCAGCCGCGCCCGAAGGGGAGCGAGCTTCGCGAGTTGGAGGGTCGGGCCGGTCGGCGGTCGCTGCGGCTCGGGGGGCCGCGTCGCCGCTACGGCCGGACGGTGATGCTGCGCTTCTCGGTGTCCGCGCCCGTCGGGCCCTCGACCGTCAGGGTGACGACGTACTCGCCCAGGGCGAGGTCGATGTCCAGGGTCGCCTCGGCCATCGCCGCGGGCGCAATCACTTCGGCGCCGGTGGCCTCGAGCGCGACCGAGAATGTGTAGGTCGCGATCATGCCCGACGAGCGCCCGCCGTCGAGCGTGACGGGGCAGGACGCCGCGCAGGCATCGCGGTCGACGGTATAGCGAATGGTCGACTGCGGCGGCCGTGCGGTGCTGTTGCCTCCGCCACCGCTGTTGGGCGGGCAGAAGTCGCCACCCACCGCGTCGAACGAGAAGCGCGCGCCGTTGGCGCGGTTGTCGCCGCCGTCGACGTTGTTGGCGCCGATGTCGTCCTGGCACACCATGTTCTGGCTCGCTTGCGTCTCGGTGAGCGAGTTGCCGTCGCCCGCGGCCATGTCGGCCAACACGAAGCCGACCGTGCCGTTGCCGATCGCCCGGTCCTTGTGGAAGGCGTTGCTCGTGCCGTCGATCCGGTAGCCGTTCTCCAGGTTGGCCTGCGAGCGGGTGTTCTCGAACGAGTTGCCGGTCGCGGTCGAGGTGAGGTGGAAGCCGATCCCGCCATTGTCGCGCGCACGGTCGTCCTTGAAGGTGTTGTCGGAGCCGCTCACCTCGTAGCCCGTGCCGCTGCCGGCGTTGTCCTCGGCGCGGTTGCTCTCGAAGCGGTTCTGGTCGCCGAGGATCTCCCAGCCGACATCGTTGCCTTTGCCTGTCGCGCCGGCCCGGTTGCCCTTGAAGAAGTTGCCGTTGCCGGCGACGCGGTAGCCGACACCGTCGCCAGCGGTGTTGCGAAAGGCGCGGTTGCCGTTCACGACCAGGGTGTCGTCGCCGGGGAACGAGAAGCCCACGCCGTTGTCCTGCGCGGTGTTCGACGAAACCTTGCGCATCGGGCCGTCGATCTCGAAGCCGGTCTCGTAGCGCTCGACGGTATTGCCGTTGATGCCGTGCCCGGAGCCGACGACCAACAGGCCGGGGCCGGCGGTCGGGACCGGCTGCGAGCCCTTGACCCGGTTGCTGGTGATGTTGTCGGCCGTGGCGGGGTCGAGGGCTCCGTCTACGTGGATTCCCACACCGGCGTTCAGCTCGGCGCGGTTGCTCTTGACCGTGCCGTCGTCGCCGACGACGACGATGCCGCGGCCGCCGTTCTCGCGGGCGACGCTATTGGTCACGCTGCTATCGCTTCCGATGACCGAGATCCCATCGAAAGTGCTGTTCGTGACCGTGCAGCCTGTCACGGTGTTCATGTCGCTCAACAGATCGACGCCGTCATCGGCGCTGTCGTCGATCGTGACGCCGCTCACGACGATGCCGTCCGCGAAGGGGACCCCCAACACGCCGTCCAAGAAGCCGGTGATCGTGCCCGGGCCGTTCAACGTCGAGCCTGCGTCGAGCGTCACGCCGTTTCCTGCCGGCGTTCCGCTGATCGTGGCGCCGCCGATGTCGAGGGTGACGCCCGGGTCGGTTTTGAGCCCGTCGCCGGCACACACGATCGTCGTCACGGGGTCGGTCCCCGGGACCAGCGTCCGGCTCGTGGTGACGGTGTCGCCGCAGGAACACACCACCGCCCCGCCGCACGCTGCGGCTTCGGCACGATTGCCCAGGCTCAACCCGGCGAAGGCGATGCCCGCAGCGAGAAAGGCGGAGAGAAGTGATGTCCCGCGAGTCGCGGCGGCCCGACCTCGATTGCTGTTTGGCGCCATGTACAAGCCCTTTCCTCGCGCTGCAGGGAGTGGCGTCGACCACGGAGCCAGCGGATCTCGCGCCAGCCCCCCGGCCGCATTCCAGCGTAGACACTGGCGAGCTTGCAATGGCGCTGTCAAGCGAATCTGCAGTGCCGCTCCGGCGGTTCACGCTTCCCAACCGGCTCGGCGGCCGTAGGCCTGCTCGAGCATCAGGACAGCGGCTTCGAACGAGTTGTCATCCACGCACTGCCACGCTGGTCGCCGGCTCGCCGTTCGCATCGCCGGCACCGAGGTATCGCGCATAGCCTTTCTCGTGCAGCAGATGTAACTCGAAGAACGACACGAGGTAGGGCGAAGGGAGCTGGGAGAGGTTGCGCTCGAGGCCGATGTCGTAGTCCTGCGCTACGACTCCCGCGCCGTTGGTCGAGTATGCCAGGGGGAGATCTCCGCCCCGCCGCCTACTTGCCGGCCCGCGCCATCGCCTCCGTGCTGAAGTAGTCGGGCGCAAAGGTGTTGCGGCCGTGGAAACCGGCGTTCGGGCTCGACTTGATGCCGGCGAGCGTTGCCCGGCCGCCCCTGACGTTCTCTGCGCACTGGAAGGCCGAGTTCGAGCCCTGCATGTAGTCGATCTTGCCGTCGGGTCGCGTGAAGGGGAGCGGCGTCCAGGCCATGATCTGCATGGTGTTCAGGAGCTCGCCCTTCCAGTCGAACTTGCGGTTCCACGCCCCCTGATACGTGAGCTTGTCGATGTAGAGCTGGAGCTTGCCGAACAGATAGTACTTGTCGCGCGGCGTCCCCTCGACGACCCAGAAGCGCCGCTTGGCGAGCACCGCAGCGCCGTGCGGCGCCCAGGCGACTCCCTTCCAGGTGGGGTCCATGTAGCCGACGAACGGCAGGTTGGGCCAGTCGGAATCCCAGCCCTTGGCTCCTTCCCAGCGAGCCTTGGCCTCGCCCCTCAAGTTGATCGATTCGGCGATCCGGTACTGGTCGACCTCGCCCTTGAGAGTCCACTCGAAGTCCTCCGGCTTGCCGTCGAAGAACGGCCCATCGTCCTGGCTGTAGTCCGAGCCCAGGAAGCCGTCGGAGCGATTGGCGGGGCTCACCGCGCGCACGCGCCGCAGCGCGGGAACGTAGGCCCAGTTGGAATCCCGCTTGCCGGGATCGCGGTAGCGCCAAGAGAGCGATGCCGTGCCGTTCAGGTCGGCCGGGGCGGTGACGACGACGCGGTTCTGCGAGAGGAAGTTCTGTGGGTTGGGCACCCGCTCGTCGACCGGCACACCGTCCAAGTAGGCGTAGCTCGACACGATGTCGGCGCGGCGCTCGAGGGCGTTGCGCGCGACCCAGTTGAACTGCGACTCGGACTCCTGGTTGCCGTAGTAGTAGAAGCGATAGAAGTAGTTCCAGATGATCTTGACGCCTGCCTTGGGGTCCTTCGGGTCGATTCGCGGGAACGGATAGCCGAGGATGTACGGTGGGAGGGCTCCGGTCTCGGTGCTCAGCAGCGCTCCGTCGGACCCCAGCTCGAGCTTGCCCTCGTTCGCCTCGGTGGCGGCCTTGAAGTCGGGCGGCCAGCTGTAGAGCTCCGCGGGCCAGGCGGCGATCGGGTTCTCGTACTCGCCCTGCTTGTAGTGCTCGAGGATCTCCGGCGGCAGCAGGCCCTCTGCCTGCTGCCAGGTGCTCGGGCCGAGGGTCGCGCCGACCTCGAGGTCGGCGGCGGCGTTCGGTCCCGCGAGCAGGAGCGTCGCGGCGATGGTGACCAGGGCGAAGGTTCCTTGCAGCGGTCGCATTCGTCGTTCCCCCTTCCTGCTCGACGCGCCGAGCCATGGCACGGCTGCGTCGCGAGTCGGGAGCCGCTGCCGTGCGCTCGGCCCTACCCAGGCAGGGTGCTGTCACTTCGCGAGCGCATCGCCGCCGTCCCCGGCCGCGGCGGGCAGCTGCCTGTCTCCGCCCGCGTGGGCGACTGTGCCCCGAATCCCGCCACCTTGGCAAGGGTTCGTGCGACGGGCCTCGTCCGACAGAGTCGCCCGTTCCGCCCGAGGTGGTGGGTCCGCGAGGTGGCTCCGTCGCGCGTGCCTTGGCCTGCGGCCGGGGCCGTAGCCTCAGGCCGACCACGGAGCTCGCGGCGAGCACTTCAGCGCGGCCCCGTTTCGAGGTAGGGGTGCGAGACATGGCTGAGATCGTGACGGGAGGAGCTCGTCGATCGACGATGCGCGCCTGGCGGACCCACGAGTACGGCCCGCGTCCGACCGAGGTGCTCGAGCTCGACGTGGTCCCCATCCCCGAGCCGCAAGCCGGCGAGGTGCGGGTGCGCGTACAGGGGATCCCGCTCAATCTGAACGACCTCGAGCGCATCACTGGGGGGAACATGATGGTGCGCCCCGAGCTTCCCTACAGCCCGGGGATGGAGGTGATGGGCGTCGTCGACGCCTGTGGGGAAGGCGCCGCCGACTGGGCGGGGCGGCGTGTGGTCGCGATGCCGCGCGGTGCGAACGGCGGGTTTGCGGAGTACGCCGTCTGCCCGGTCGCTTCCGTCTTCGAGATGCCGGAGGACATCCCCCTGCCGGATGCCGCGGCGCTCTACTTCCCCTTTCACCTCGCCTGGCTCGGCCTCTTCGACCGTGCCGACCTGAAGCCCGGCGAGAGCGTTCTGATCCACGCCGCGGCGGGCGGCTCCGGCTCCGCGGCGATTCAGCTCGCAGTGCACGCGGGCGCTCGCGTCTTCGCCACCGCGAGCTCGGAGGAAAAGCTGGCGCTCTGCCGCGAGCTCGGCGCCGAGGTCGCCGTCGACTACCGGGAGACCGATTTCGCGCAGGCGGTGATGGACGCCACCGGCGACCGCGGCGCCGACGTCGTCTTCGACAACGTCGGCGAGGCCGTCATGGAGAAGTCGATGAGCTGCCTCGCCTACAACGGGCGCTACCTGATGATGGGCTTCGCCTCCGACAAGGCCGTGGCCGACGAGAAGTGGATCGTGCCCCGGCGCGTGGCGCTGGGCAACTTCAAGCTGTGCGGGGTGCTGCTCGCCTATGCGCCGGACGAGATGGCTCGGATGCTGAAGAAGGGCATGGGGTGGAGCTTCGCGTCGAGCGGGCTGGGCGAGCGGATCATGCGGGAGATCGTCGGGCTCGTGCGGCAGAAGAAGGTCCGGGCGGTGGTCGGGCAGGTGGTCGGATTCGAGGGAATTCCAGCGGCGATCGAGGCGATGGGCGAGCGACGGCGAGATCGGAAGAGCGTCGTGTAGGGAAAGAGTGTAGTTCTGGGGGGGGGGCGG
>CAZGUU010000078.1:0-17757 GCA_964529315.1 uncultured Enterobacteriaceae bacterium | reverse complement strand
CGCGTGCGGGATGATGCCGCGGGACTGACGGCCGTGCGGCGGCTGCCCCGGGCCACGTTGCACGCCTGGCTGACGCTCGCCGCGATTGCCCCCGGGCTGCTCGGCCGAGCCGCGCAGGCACACCCCCTGGCGCCGGCGCTGCTCGAGCTGCGCGAATCGCCGGATGGGAGCGTGGCAGCTCTGTGGAAGACGTCCACGCTGCGGCCGCCCGGCGAGCGCCTCGAGCCACGCCTGCCCGAGTCCTGCCGGGAATCGCAGGCTCCCACGACCACGGCCGTCGCCGGCGCGATCGTGCGGCGCTGGTCGGTGAGCTGCGCCTCGGGCCTCGTGGGCCAGACGATCGCCGTCGACGGGCTGGTCACCGCGGGCAGCGACGCGCTGCTGCGCGTCGAGCTGGCCGACGGCAGCGTGCACCGGGCGGCGCTGCGCCCCGCCGCACCGGCCTTCACCGTACCGCCGCGTGCGCGGCCGCTCGACGTGCTGCGCGACTACCTGCGCCTGGGCGTGGAGCACATCCTCGGCGGCCCCGACCATCTGCTCTTCGTTTTTGGCTTGATGCTGCTCGCCAGCGGCGCGGGGCACCTGCTGCGCACGATCACCGCCTTCACCGCCGGCCACAGCGTGACCCTCTCGCTCGCCGCGCTCGGGCTCGCCCACGCCTCCTCCCGAGCCATCGAGGTGCTGATCGCGGCGAGCGTGCTGGTGCTCGCCGTCGAGATCGCCCAGGGGCCGGGCGAGCGCCCGACCTGGATTCGCCGTGCCCCGTGGCTCGCGGCCGGCGGCTTCGGCCTGCTGCACGGGCTGGGATTCGCCGGCGCGCTGCGCGAGGTGGGCCTGCCGCAGGGGGAGATCCCCCTGGCGCTGCTCTCCTTCAATCTCGGCATCGAGGCCGGACAGGTCGCCTTCGTGCTCGCGGCCCTGGCCGGCTGGCTCGCCATCGGCCACAGCGGCCTGCTGCGCCGGGCTCGGGCGAGCTGGCTCGAGCACCTGCCGCCCTACGCCATGGGCGGGATCGCCGCCTACTGGTGCTTCGCGCGCCTGGCCGACCTGCTGGGCTAGCCGGCCGGCCGGTGTACAAGGGAAGTCGGCACGACGAGCGGATCCCACACGGCAGCGGAGCACCCACCACGTGATGCAGCACACCGGCCCCGGCGCGACCAGCGCCCAGGCAAGCGGCGACCAGCCGCGCGCGACCCGCGCCCACGACCTCGCGCTGGGCGCCTTCAGCGACCACGGCCCCTGGGAGGTCGACCCCCCGGCCCTGGCTTGGCGTGAGCTCACGCCCGGGCTGCGCGAACGCGCTTGCACGGAGCTTCCCGACCTGGTCCGCCCGCGCCGTCTGCCACCCGCGGTGCGATTCCTCGAAGCCGGCGCCCGGGTGGGTGCCGCCTTGATCGCCTGGCGCCTGCGCGAGCACCGCCGTGGCGGCAGCGCCTCGCGCGCCGGGCTCTCGCGCCGCCTGCGTCACGCCTTCGAGCGCCTGGGTCCGGCCTACATCAAGCTCGGGCAGATCGTCTCCTCGGGGCCGGGCATCTTCCCCGACGAGCTGGTCGAGGAGTTCAAGCGCTGCCGGGACCAGGTCCCGCCCGAGCCGTTCGCCGCCGTCGAGCGCGTCGTGGTCGAAGAGCTCGGCCGCCCGCTCGACCAAGTCTTCCTCTCCTTCGACCGCGACTGCCTCGCCGCGGCCTCCATCGCGCAGGTGCACGCCGCGCGCCTGCGCAGCGGCGAGGAGGTGGTCGTCAAGGTGCAGCGGCCGCAGGTCGCGGCCGTGGTGCGGCGCGACATCCGGGCGATGGCCTGGATCGCCCCCTGGCTGGTGGGCCGCATCCCCGTGGCCGCGCTGGCCAACCCTCCGGCGCTGGTCGAGCTGTTCGGCGAGACCATCCTCGAGGAGCTCGACTTTCGCCTCGAGGCGGAGAACATGCTCGACATCGCGCGCCTGCTGCGCGACGCGGGCCAGACGATCGTCGTCGTGCCCCGCCCGCACCCCACGCTGGTCAGCCGCCGCGTGCTCGTCATGGAGCGCCTGCGCGGCTTCCAGTACGAGGACACCGCGGGCATGCGCGCCGCGGGCATCGACACGGCCGAGGTGCTGCGCTCGATGCTGATCGCCTTCCTCGAGGGGGCGATGATCTACGGCGTCTTCCACGGCGATCTGCACGGCGGCAACCTGTTCGTCATGCCCGACGGCCGCGTGGCCCTGCTCGACTACGGCATGACCGGCCGCATGGACGAGCGCCAGCGCCTGGCGTTCCTGCGCCTCATGACCAGCGGCGCGGCCAACGACATGCCGGCCCAGATCGCTGCCTTCCGCGACCTGGGCGCGCTGCCCGACGACGTCGACATCCCCGATCTGATCCGCGCGCTCAAGATCGACCAGCCGGTGCGCGACCCGACGCGGATGAGCGGCGACGAGCTGGTGCGCGAGATCCGCGAGGTGCTGAAGGCGCTGCTCGCCCGCGGCGCCAAGCTGCCCAAGCACCTCATGCTCTACGTGAAGAACATGCTCTTCTTCGACGGCACGATCGCCCGCTACGCGCCCGACGTCGACCTGTTCGCCGAGGTGGCCAAGATCTACGCTTACTTCGCGCTCAAACACGGCCCGCGCATCGCGGCCGAGATCGGCCTCGACCCGAGCCGCGCGACACTCGACCTGGAGGGGATGAAGGCATCGCTCGGCTTCGAGGGCGACGTCGAGTCGCTCACCCACCGCCAGCTCCAGGAGCGCCGCCGGATCGTGCAGCAGCGCATCGAGGGTGCGCGCGGGTCCGCAGCCCGCGGCCGGCGCGCCGCGCCATCGGGCAGCGACGGAGACAGCTGAGCGCCGCCGCGTCTACTCGGCCGACGACTCCTCGGGCCCGAGCGTCTCCACCTCCCCCCACAACGCCGGCAGGTCCAGCACCAGGCCCTCGCAACCCGGGACCTCGGCCACCCGGTCCCCGGACGCACCGAGCGCGCGGACGTAGCGGCCGTCGTCGCCACGTTCGAAGATCTCCAGGCTCCGCGCATCCGGGTCGAGGAGCCAGTACCAGCGGACCCCGAAGGCGGCGTAGTCGTTCATCTTCTCCAGGCGATCGCGGCGCACGTCGGCGGGTCTGGGCGAGATGACCTCGACCATGATGTCGGGCGGCACGCGGACCAGGCCGCGGCGTGGCGGCCTTGCGCCACCGGGCAGGTACACGCTCAGGTCCGGCTTGCGGCCGCGTCGCGGACGGACCGCGAACTTCGCGTCCGATCCGCCCACGAACCCCCCTCTTCCCGCCAGCCAGGAGCGGAGTACGTATACGAGCCAGGTCACGACCAGCTCGTGGACGAAATCCGGCATCTCCTCCTCCGCCAGGCGCCCATCCACGAGCTCACCGGGATCGTCCTCGGGCATCGCCGCCCACTGCTCGAGGCTGATCTCACCCTCGAGAGGCCGGTCCAGCGCCGCGGGATCACTCATGGCCCGCAGCCTAGCACGCCGGCTCGCCGCGGTAGAAGCTCGCCGGCGGCATCGCCCCCCCCGAGCCGTCGCGGGCGGGTCGGTGCGGAGGCCCACATCCCGGTGCGACGGCCGCCCGGGGCCGGGTCGCGGCCAGAGCTCGAGCGGCTGCTCCGGCTAGCGCGGTCGCGGACGGGGGGCGCGCGCGGTGAAGATCGGCAGGTCGAGGATCGAGAGCACGCCGGGCTTGGCGGCGCACACCGCCGGGATCGCGTTCACCACGCGCATGGCCGTGCCGGTGATGCCTGCGGTGGCGTGGTCGCCGTCCTCTCCCACGGGCTCGATCTCGCAGGTGAACGAGGGCGAGCCCGCGATCTCGATCTTGTAACCCGACTTCTTCGCACCGGAGAGCCGGTCCCATTGGGGACCGATATCGTCGCGCAGGCGATTCACGTGCGCCGCGACCAGCGCCGGCCGGCCGTCGACGATGCCTTGGACCTCGAAGCGCAGGGCCGCGCAGGTCCCCTTCTCGATCCGGCCCATGGCCGTCTCGAAAGTCTCCGGGGCGGGCAGGCGCTCGTGCTCCTCGCGGATCTCGTCGAGCTTCATGCCGAAGGCATCGGCGAGCATCAGCACCATGCCGCCCCAGCCGCCCTTGAGCATGCCCGGCTGGAGCAGCGGAGCGGCGAAGTCGAGCGGGCGGCCGTAGCCGAAGTAGACGCCGGTGAAGCCCGGATCCGCGTAGGTCGAGTAGTCCATCAGCTCGGAGACGCGCACGCCGTCGACGCGCTCGCAGCAGGCGGCCAGCGCCAGGGGGATGACGTCACCCGACCAGCCGGGGTCGAAGCCGGAGGTGAGCAGGCTCGTGCCTCCCTCGGCGCAGGCCGCCTCCAGCCGCTCGCGCAGCTTCGGGCTCGAAAACGGTGGGTAGACCAGGGAGACGATGGCCGTGCTCACCACGTTCTTGCCCGAGGCCAGGATGCGGCACAGATCGCCGATCGTCTCGCGGATGCGCGTCTCGCCCTGGGCCGTGTAGCAGACGCAGTCGGCGTCGAGCGCGAGAAGCGCATCCGCGTCGTCGGTCGCCCGGATGCCGGTGGGCTCGTCGAGCCCGCAAAGCAGGGCGGCGTCGCGGCCGACCTTGGCTGGGGAGTGCGCATGCACGCCGACCAGCTCGAGCTCGGGATGGCGCAGGATGCCGCGCAGGGCCTTGCTGCCCGCGTTTCCCGTGGACCACTGGATCACCCGCAGCGGGCGCTTGGCTTCACTCGACATGGCTCTCTGCTCCTTCCAGCTCGCCGCCGTGTGCGCCAGGGCGGGAGCTCACGCCCCCGCATGCGCGGCTCCGGTGGCCCTCGCTTCGCATCGTGGGCTCAGCGGCGGCTGCGTTGGCCGGCTGCGGCCAGCATGTCGCGGATCGGCGCGAGCCCTGGCTCGTAGAGCACACCGGGCAGCATGCCGCCATCCATGGCGATCGTCGCGCCGTTGATCACGTCTGCCGCGCCCGAGCACAGAAAGACGACGGCGTTGCCGACCTCCTCGGGCTCGCCAGCGCGCCGGATCGGCACGTTCTCGAAGTAGTCCTCGCCGCTCTCCCCTCGACCCAGCACCAGGCGGCGAAAGTTGTCGGTCATGGTGGGGCCGAGGGCCAAGCAGTTCACGCGGATCCTGGGCCCCCACTCCTCGGCGAGCGACTTGGTCATGTGGTTCAGACCCGCCTTGGCCGCGCCGTAGGACACGAGCGTCGGCGAGCCCGCGGGGTGCGAGGCGCCGCTCGAGATGTTCACGATCGAGCCCGTACCCTCCGCCTGGGCGAGCATCTGCCGCGCCACGCGCAGCGCGAACCAGAGCGGGCTGGTCAGGTTGTTCTGCACGGCGTCGGCGTGGAAGAGCGCCGTGCGCTCGAAGTCGTCGTCGGCCTTGGGCGTGCGCTGGAGCTTGGCGACCAGAGGCGGCACGTCCTCGCAGATCGGCGTCGGCACGGTGCCGCCGGCGTTGTTCACCAGGATGTCGACGCGCCCGAAAGCGTCGACCACGCGATGCACGAAGGCGTCGATCTGGCGGAAGTCGGCCTGATCGCACACCCACTGCGCGGAGCGCGCCGCCACTCCCGGCAGGCCCTCGGCGGCGGGCAGGGCCGGTAGCTCGCGGCGCGAGCAGCCCACGACCGTGGCCCCTTCCTCGAGCAGGCGGCGAGCGATGCCCACGCCCACGCCACGGCTGGTTCCGGTGACGATCGCCACCTTGCCGTCGAGCTGACCCATGCTGGCTCTCTCCTCCTCGCGCGGTCGCGGCCGCGCCTCCATTTCCTCACGCGACCTCGGCCGCGCGACACCTTCTCTCGCCGCCCCGCTCCGGTCGCGCCTCAGTGCCCCACGTCGAAGGCCCCGCGCGGCAGCGTGAGCGGCAGCTCCGCCGAGCTCACGACACCGGCCGGCGCCCCGCAGACATAAGGGATCGCGTTCACCACGCGCATGGTGGTCGCAATCATTCCCTGGGCCGAGAAGTCCTGCGGGTGGCCGAGCTGCAGCTCGCAGGTGAGATCCGGATCGCCCTCGAAGACCAGCCGGTAGGTGCCGTCTCGCGCCGCCGTCGGCCAATCGGGCGCCAGGTCCGGCGCCATGCGGTTCACGTGCTCGATGACGATCGCGTCGCGGCCGCCGATCACGCCGATGGTCTCGAAGCGCACGGCGCCGACGGTGCCCGCCTCGATCACCCCCGCCGCGACCTCGAGCCGGCGCTCGGTCACGCGCTTCTCGTAGGTCTCGCGGATGCCGTCGAGCGCGGCGCCCAGGCGCTCGGCGACCATACGCACCGGCGGGCCCCATGACGCCGTCTGGATGCCCGGGAGCTGCATGATGCAGCGGTGCTCGGCCGGCTTCCCGAAGCCGAACACCTCGAATATGGTGAAGGCCACCGGGTAGTCCGCGTACGAGAAGATCTCCTGGGTGCGCACCGAGCGGATGCGGTTGGTGAGCGTGGCCAGGGTCAGCACGAGCTGGTCGCCGGCGAAGCCCGGCTCCACGCCCGAGGCGTAGAGCGAGGCGCCGCCCGCGCGGCAGGCATCGGCGAGCCGGCGCAGGATCTTCGCATCGCAGGCGGGAGGGTGGACCAGGCCGGGGATCGAGGTCGTCACGACGTTCACGCCCGCGCCGAGGATGCGGCAGAGGTCGTCGATGCACTCCTTGGGCCGCGACTCGCCGATCGCCGTGTAGCAGACGCAGTCCGGGCGCAGCGCGAGGAGCGCGTCGGCGTCCGTCGTGGCCTCGAGGCCGAGCGGCGCGATCCCCACCAGCTCGCCCGCGTCGCGCCCGGCCTTGCCCGGGTCGTGCACCCACACGCCGACCAGCTCGAGGTCGGGCCGCCCCGCCAGGGCGCGCACGGCGACGGCGCCCGTGCCGCCCGTCGACCACTGCACCACGCGGTACCTCGTCATGGTCCTGCCTCCACCGGCTGCGCCCAAGGCGGCGCCGGACATAGGTAGCTAGCTACCTATCCGTCCGTGTGCAAGACTCGACGCCCGAGGAGGAGCCCATGATTCTCGATCGCTTCCGGCTGCCCGACCGGGTGGCCATCGTCACCGGCTCGGGCCACGGGATCGGCCGCGCCACCGCCACGGCCCTGGCCGAGGCCGGCGCGCACGTGGTGTGCTGCGCCCGCACGCAGGCGGACATCGACGAGACCGCAGCGCGGGTGCGGGCGAGCGGACGCGAAGCCCTGGCCGTACGCTGCGACGTCTTGCAGACCGAGCAGCTCGAGGCCCTGGTCGACGCAACACTCTCCCGCTTCGGCCGCATCGACGTCCTGGTGAACAACGCCGGGGGCTCGGTGCCGCGCCCCGCCCTCGATCTCAGCGAGCGTGCCTTCGAGAAGATCGTGCGCTTCAACCTGACCAGCCCCTTCCTGCTCACCCGCCTGGTCGTGCCGCACATGGTGCGCAGCGCCGGCGGCGGCGCCGTGGTCAACGTCTCCTCGGGTGCGAGCGCGATGTCCATCGCAGGGCTGGCCGCCTACGGCAGCGCCAAGGCGGGCTTGAACCAGCTCACCCGCCTGCTCGCCGTGGAATTCGCCCCGCGCGTTCGGGTGAACGCGATCATCGTCGGGCAGATCGATACGCCCGGGGCCGCCGCGGTGCTGAGCGACGAGCTGAAGCACCGCGCCGCAGGTAACATCCCGATGAAGCGCCTCGGCGAGTCGGAAGACGTCGCCGCCTGTGCCCTCTACCTGGCCTCGCCCGCGGCGAGCTGGGTCACGGGCCGCACGATCGCCGTGGACGGTGGCGCCGACGCCCCGCCGCTCGCCTTCCCCGTCCCGTCGCTCGACGAGCGCCTTCTCGCGCAAGGGAGCAAGTGAACCCGCTGCGGCGACCCGACGCGCTGGCCCGCCACCTCGAAGAGAACGCGGCAGCGTGGCGCGGCATCCTCGGCGAGGTCGACCCGCTGGCCCTCGGCATCCTGGGACGCCTCGAGGCCCTGGCGCGCACCTGGGCCGAGCTGCACGGTGCCGTGCTCGCCCCCTTCGGGCTCAACTACGCCGAGCTCTCGACCATCGGCATGCTGCGGACCTCCCCGCCCGGCTTCCGCCGCTCGCCGACCGAGCTGCGCCAGCTGGTCGGCCAAACCTCCGCCGGCATGACGCGCATCCTGACCAAGCTCGCGGCGCGCGGACTGGTGCGCCGCACGCTGCACGAGGAGGACGCCCGTCGCCTCGACGTGGCCCTCACCCCACGCGGGGCCCGGCTCGCCGAGCGATCCTTCGCGGCACTCCATGCCGAGCAGGGCTCGCTGCTCGCCGGCTGCGACGCGCGGCGGCGTGGCGAGATCCTGCGCGGGCTCGACGACCTGCTCGGTGCCTTCGCCGAGCGCCCCGCGGCAAAGACGCGGCAACGCGAGCGTGTCGCCATGGGCCCGCCCACCGACGGCGCACAGCGCGACCTCGCCGCTCAGCGGATCTCGATCGGCCAGCGATCCTCCCGCGACACCTCGACCGCGCAGCCCGGCAGCAGGCCGCGCAGGCGCTCGGCGAGCACCGGCAGGTAGGGCCGCTCGGTGTTCGTGTGGCCGGCCAGCACCACCGTGCAGCCACGCTCGCGCGCCGCGAGCACGTCGTGGTGGCGCATCTCTCCGGTGAAGAAGACGTCACAGCCCGAGGCGATCGCCGCCTCGAGCAGCTCGCCACCCGAGCCGGGGCAGAGGCCGATGCACGACACTCGCCCGCCCGCCGCCGCGGCCGCCGCCGCCGGGGCGACGCGGAGCTGCTCGACGCCGATCCTGCGCTTGATGGCCGCCAGCACCGAGGGAAGGTCCACCGGCGCCGCCAGCGCGACCCGCCGCCCCTGTCCGGCCTCCCTGGAGGGACGCGCCTCGAGCCGGTGGATCTCGATCGGCGGCTCCTCGTACGGGTGCGCAGCCCGCAGCGCGGCCACGGCATCGCCCAGGTGCGCGCGCGAGCAGGCCATCTCGAGCCGCACCTCGTCGACCCGCTCGAGCACGCCGCGCTCGCCGATCGCGGGGTGGGTCGACTCGCCGCCCAGGAAGGTGCCCTGCCCGCGCAGCTCGAACGAGCACTGCTCGTAGTCGCCGATCCGGCCGCAGCCGGCGCGCGACAGCGCCTCGCGCAGGGGTGCGACCGCCTCGGCCGGGCAGAAGGTGACGAGCTTGGTCTGCTCGCCCACGGGCAAGAGCGCGGCGGGCTGGAGCGGCGTGATGCGGGCCTCGCCGAAGGCCTGCGCCAGCCAGTCGCCGAGGCCTCCGGGCGCCGCGTCGAGCGCCGTGTGGGGGCTGTAGACGGCGATGCCGGCCGCGGCGGCGGCGAGAGCGAGGCGGCCGGTGGGCGTTGCATCGGTCAACGACTTCTGCGCAGCAAAGATCGGGGGGTGATAGGAGACGACCGCCGTTGCACCCGCGCTGCGGGCCTCCTCGAGCACGGCCTGGGTCGAGTCGTTGGTCAGCACGACACCGGCGAGCGGCCAGGTGCGCGCTCCGATCAGGAGGCCGACGTTGTCCCAAGGGGCGGCCAGGGTCGGGGGCGCGATCCGCTCCATGGCCTCGACCAGCGATGCGACCGTCGTGCCCACCGGGCCGACGCCTAGCCGATTTGCGCGGCCCGCGCACGCGAGGCGGCGCGCGTGCTGCTCGGGCGACACTTTCGCGCCTCGGCGGCGCGTTTTCCGTCACCCCGAAGCGAGCGTGCAACGCTGCCTCCCGCTCCCGCCGACGCCCCGGCTTGCGCGCCCAGGCGAACCGGCAAGCTTCTTCCCTGGCATGGACGGTGCACGCGAAGGCCCGCGCATGCCGCGCACCGCAGCGATCGTAGGGGCCGTGCTCGCGGCCCTCCTCGCGAATGCCGCATCGCCCGCCGCGGCGCTCGCCGCGGCGGCGGGCCCGGCCGCGCGGGCGCAAGTGCTCGCTCCCGCAGTCTGCTTCGCGCCGGACAGCACGCCCGAGCAGCGGGCCGCGACCGAGCGGCGGCTTGCCGCTCGTGCTGCGTCGTCACTGACGACGGCGCTCTCCGGGGCGCGCTACAGCTTCGCCGACTCCTGGCGCTGGACCTGGACGGCGACCAACGGCTGCTGTCTCTCTCAAGGCGATCCGACGACGCTCACCTGGAGCGTGGTGCCCGACGGCACGCCCGTGGGCGGATCGATCGGCGAGCCCGCCTCAGCGAGCGACCTGCGCGCCCGCCTCGACCGGATCTACGGGTCGAGTGCCGTCTGGCTGCCGCTGCTCGAGCAGGTGTTCGAGCGCTGGGGCGAGCTCACCGGGATCACCTACGTCCATCAGCCGAGCGACGACGGCGCCTCGTTCCCCGGCTCGGGCGGTCTCGTCGGCGTGCGCGGCGACGTGCGCATCGCCGGCCACCCGATCGATGGCCCGTCGGGCGTGCTCGCCTACAACTTCTATCCGAACGCCGGAGACATGGTGCTCGACACCGCCGACACCTACTACGACGTGACCACCGGAGGCTCGCTTCGCCTGCGCAACGTGCTCGCCCACGAGCACGGCCACGGTCTGGGCCTGGCCCACGTCTGCCCGATCGATCGCACCAAGCTCATGGAGCCGATCGCGGCGGTGGCCTACGACGGCCCCCAGGAGGACGACGTGCTCGCCGTCCATCGCGGCTACGGCGACGACCTCGAGCACAACGATGCCCCGGAGAATGCCTCGGACCTGGGCCCGCTCTCCGAGGGAACCATCGATCTCGCCGATCTCTCGGTAGACGACGACGCCGACGTCGACCTCTTCCAGCTCACGGTGGCTGCGGGAAGGAAGCTCTCGCTGCAAGTGTCCCCGGTCGGCCACACCTACCTCCAAGGGCCGCAGAGCGGCGGGAGCTGCACCGCCGGGACGAGCTTCGATGCGCGCTCGCAGAACGACCTCGCCGTCGACGTCCTTGCACCCGACGGGATCACGCCGATCGCCACCGCCGACGCCACGGCGGCCGGAGCGGCCGAGACGGTGACCGACCTCGCCCTGTCGCACGGAGCCGGCACCTACACCCTGCGCGTGCGCGGCGGCTCTGGCGCCGTGAGCACTGCCCAGCTCTACGCCCTGCAGGTGAGCATCGCCGACGCCGCAGCCCGCCCCGACGAGATCTTCGCCGACGGCTTCGAGTCCGGCGACTTGACGGCCTGGAGCTCGGCCTCGGGCGACACCGGAAACCTCGCGGTCTACGCCTCGGCCGCGCTCGCCGGAACGATGGGTGCCCAGGCCACGATCGACGGCCGCGCCCCGCTCTTCGTCACCGACCGCTCGCCGGCGGGCGAGACGCGCTACCGAGCGCGCATGCGCATCGACACAAGCGGCCTGCAGCTCGCCGCCTCGAGCGACCGCCTGCACCTCTTCCACGCCGTCTCGGCCCTACCCACGTCGCGAATCCTGGTGGTTCTCCCCCTGCGCGTCCGCGCCGGCCGGCCCGAGATCGCGGCGCGGGTGCGCCTCGACGACGGCCGCATGCGCAGCAGCGCCTTCGTGCCCCTGGCCGACGGCCCGCAGGAGCTCGAGCTCGACTGGCGGCAGGCGACCGCCCCCGGCACCGACGACGGTGCCCTCACGCTATCGCTCGACGGCGCGGTGGCGGTCACCCTCGAGGGGCTCGACAACGACCAACGCTCGATCGACACCGCGCGCCTGGGCGCGGTGCGCATCCCCGCAGGCGCGAGCGGGGCGCTGCGCTTCGACGAGTTCCGCTCCTGGCGCCGGGGGCCAGCCGGGCCCTGACCGAGTGCCGCCCGGCGAGCCGGCGCCGCGCCTCCGCGCTGATCTTCGAGTATTGCGAGGCCGCCGACTGGCAGACGTACGATTGTCAGAAGACGGTGCGCCTGGCGAACGGCTGCGCCGACTCCGCGCTGATCATCCGGCGGTCAGCGGCAAGCCCTGTTCGGCCCGCACTTCCAGGCAGCCGACGATGGCCTCCTTGCCGCTCTGCCGTCGATCCGTACGGGCGAAGCGATTTTCATCGCCGCACCAGGAGGTGGCGCCCAACCTGCGGGTGAAGGAGGTGGCGGTGGGCGAGCGGCACACCAAGCGGATGTGCGACCTGATCTCGAGCGCGCGCTTCGGCCGCTACCTGATCGAGATGCCCGGGGTCGGGCGGTGACGGCACGGGTGCGAGAGGCGCTCGGGTAGGCCGGCGGCCCGGCGGCCCTATGACTTGACCAGCATGGTCAACTCCGCTATCCGTCGAGACGTGCGGCGCACCACCCCGGCCCTCGTGAACGTGGCGGAAGCCAAGGCTCGCCTTCCGGAGTTGATCGAACGAGCAGGCCGCGGTGAGGAGATCGTGCTCGCCCGCAACGGCAAGCCGCGCGCGAGGCTCGTCCCGCTCGACATCGACCGTTCCCTGCGCGTGCCCGGCAAGGGCAAGGGCCGCTTCCGTGTGCGGCGTGGCTTCGACGCCCCCCTGCCTGCCGACGTCCTCGCCCTGTTCGAGGGCGGGGCGAAGTGAGGCTTCTCCTCGACACGCACACGCTCATCTGGTGGGACGACGATCGGTTGCCCCAGCGCGTGACGGCGGCGATCCAGGCGGCCGACGCGGTGTTCGTGAGTGCCGTGACGGCCTGGGAGATCGCGATCAAGAGCGCGCTGGGCAAGCTGGTGGCGCGCGGTACGGTGGCGGACACGCTGGCCGATTATGGGTTCTCGCCGCTCGCTGTCTCCGTGCGCCATGCCGATGCCGTGCGGAGCCTTCCGCCGCACCATCGCGATCCGTTCGATCGCCTGCTCGTCGCGCAGGCGCAGGCGGAGAACCTGACGATCGTCACCCGCGATCCGGTCTTCGGGCTCTACGACGTCGCCGTCCATTGGTGACGTCGGCGCCTAGTCCCGCCGCTGCAGCTTGGTGAGCAGGCGCAGCATCTCGAGGTAGAGCCAGACCAGCGTGACGAGCAGGCCGAAGGCGGCGTACCACTCCATGTACTTGGGCGCACCGGAGCGCGCGCCGACGTCGATGAAGTCGAAGTCGAGGACCAGGTTCAGCGCCGCGACGCAGACGACCACCACGCTGAAGGCGATGCCCAGCGGGCTCGACGAGTTGATCAGCGGCAGCGACACGCCGAAGAAGCCCACCACCATGGCGATCACGTAGAACAGCGCGATGCCCCCAGTCGCCGCGAACACCCCGGCGCGGAAGCGGTCGGTCACGCGCACCAGCCCGGCCCGGTAGACGACCAGCAGCGCCGCCAGCGTGCCGAAGGTGAGGAATACAGCCTGCGCGACGATCCCCGGATACTGCATCTCGGTGAGCACCGAGACGCCGCCCAGGACCAGCCCCTCGGCGATGGCGTAGAGCGGCGTGGTCACCGGCGCCCAGGTCTGCTTCATCACGGTGGCGATGGCCAGCACCAGGCCGCCGATCGCGCCGACCATCACAAGGCCGCCCATGGCGGCCGGATTCGCCGTACCGGTGTTCCACGTCCAGGCCGCGGCCAAGACGACCAGCACGAGCGCGATCGCCGTCTTGTTGACCGCTCCTCCGACGGTCATCGCCTCCTCGCCAGCTGCGGCGCGAGCCTGGCGGAACGTATCGGTCGAGAGCGTCGGATTGCCCGAGCGTAGCCCACCGAGCTGTGGTGTCATGAGCCTTCTCCTTCCGGGGCGGCACGCGGTCGCCGACCCTGCCATCGGGTCTGCGACCCCGGCCTCACCCGGTCAAATCGGCCGCCGGTGGCAAGTCGTTTAGCCGCGGTGGCCGCCGTGGCGGCACCCCGGGGACTTCCCCCACGAGCCGGGCCGGCGGGGCCAACGCCGGTGGCTGCCTCAGCCTCGGCCGCGGCGGGGGTGCTTGCGCGGCTCGCGCACCCTGTCCCAGCGCGTCCGCACGGTCCCGCTCCGGAGGATCGCTCGGTCGGCGGTCACCAGAGTCAAATCGTAGACCAGCGCCGTCGCCACGATGAAGCGGTCGGCCGGGTCGTTCGTCGGCAGGCCGAGGCCGCGGCTCTGCCGAGCCACCGCGTGCGTCAGTGGCGCCTCCCGGGCCGGCGAGCGCGCGAGCGCCTCGTCGATCCATCGCAGGGGATCGGGCTCGAGCAGAACCCGCCGTCTCTCGGCGAGAACCAGCGTCTCCCACACGCTGATCGGCGACAGCCAGAGCTCGGCCTCGGGCGATCGGAGCTCCCGTTCCACCCCGGGGGTGAGGCGCGCCGGCTCGAGCAGGCTCCACAGCCAGACGTGCGTGTCGAGCAGACACCTCACGACCGCAGAGCATCCCAGTCGCCCTCGTCGCTCGCCGCGGACACGATGTCGCCCACGATGCGGCCCGAGGTCGCCATGCAGCCCAGCCAGTCGGCCCCCGGGCTCTCCTTGCGCGGCGCAGAGAGCTCGGCCAGGGGCTTGCCGAACTTGGTGACGAGGACGGGCCGACCCGTCCTCCGTACGCGCTCGAGCACCGAGAGGCACGTGGCCTTGAACTTGGACACGCCCATGGACTCCATGCCCATGACCTGGCACGCTTCCCGAGAGTGGTCAATATCTGTGGTCAAATCTGCGGGGCGCCTGGGGTCCGTCGGCTCGCCGCGGCGGCGCTTGCACTCGGGCTCGTGTCGGTCTCATGATCCGCTGACACCCATCTCACGCGCGAACGCTCGTCACGCCCCGCCGGCTCGCCCGGCGCACGGAGGCCGCACCATGCAGGAGAAGCTCGGCATCGTCCCGTTCTGGAGAGGCTACGACCGCAAGGCGGTGCTGCGCACGGCGCGGCTCGCCGAGGATCTGGGCTACGACTCGGTCTGGGTGCCCGAGGCGTGGGGCTACGAGCAGTTCCAGCTCTTGACCGAGATCGCCCTGGCCACCCGAACGATCAAGCTCGCCACCGGCATCGCCAACGTCTTCAGCCGATCCGCCGGGCTGCTGGCGATGTGCGCCGCCACGCTGGACGAGATCTCGGGCGGCCGCGCGATCCTCGGCCTGGGCACGAGCGGCAAGGCGGTGGTGGAGAATCTTCACGGCGTCACCTACGCAAAGCCGCTCACCCGCCTGCGCGAGACGATCGGCATCGCGCGCGCCCTGTGGCGCGGCGAGCGCCTCGAGCCGGAGATGAGCACGCTCTTCGAGCCGCGCCACTTCAAGCTCGAGATGCAGCCGCTTCGAGCCGAGATCCCGATCTACGTCGCCTCGCTGCAGGACCGCGCGCTGCGCGAGGTGGTCGGCCTGGCCGACGGCTGGGTGCCGACCTTCTGGCCCTACCGCCACCTGGGCGACGGCATCGCCCTGCTGCGCGAGGGCGCGCGCGCCGCGGGGCGCCATCCCGAGAAGATTGAGACCGCGCCGTTCGTCGCGGTGATCCCGCTCGACGACGTCGAGGTGGCCCACTCGATGATCAAGCCGACCATCGCCTTCTACATCGGCGGCATGGGCGTCTACTACCACGCCCTGTTCTGCCGCTACGGCTTCAGAGAGAACGCGGACCTGGTACGCCGCCTGTACAACTCACCCGATCGCAAGAAGGCCGCCGCCGCGGTGAGCGACGAGCTGATCGACGCGATCGCCATCTGCGGCCCGCCCGCATTCTGCCGCGAGCGCCTGGCCGCCTGGCGCGAGCACGGTATGGGCGCGGCCCTGCTCAACCTACCCACGGGCGTACCCTTCGAGGTGACCGAGCAACTCCTGCGGGCGGTCGCACCGCTCCGCTGAGCGGTCGCCCCGGGGATCCGCGCCGCCGCGATCGCCGGGCCACGGACCGGACGGGGCGCGCCGCGACCGACCCGCGCCCCCGAGCGTCACTTGCCGTGCGCGATGGTGTCGGGCTGGAAGCCCTCCATCCCCACGCTGGCATCGACGTCCGAAACCGCCCCTTCGGGTGCGGCGTTCACCGTCGCCCTCTTCTGGCGCAGGTTCTCGACGAACGCCCCTCCCCGGCCGCCGCCCAGGATGTTCACGTAGCGGTAGCCGTCGGGTGCGCGGCCGAAGGTGATCACCCGGCTGAACACGACCACCGGCTCGCCCTTCCAGTCGTACTTGACGACGTTGCTCACCTTGTAGGTCTCGCGGTCGATCGAGATCAGCAGCTTGCCGTAGAGGTAGTACTGGTCCTTGGGCACCGCCTCGATCACCCACACCGGACGCTTGGCCAGGACCAGGTCCAGCGGCACCCAGGGCATCTCCTTGTTGTCGGGCTGCTCGAAGCCCCAGCGGGTGACCGGCGTATCGAAGGACCAGCCCCGGCCGGTCGCGGAGGGCCGGAAGGGGATCTTGCCGGCGACCGCCTCGGGCGAGAACATCATGTACTCGTCCTTGGTCGCCACCAGGCGATAGGTGAAGTCCTCGGGCTTGGCATCGAAGCCGTTGAAGCCGTCGTCCTGCGTCATCTCGGAGCCGAAGACGCCGTCCGATCGGTTGGCCGGGCTCACCGCGCGCACCCGGCGCAGCGCCGGCACGTAGGCCCACTGCGAGTCGCGCTTGGTCGGGTCCTTGTAGCGCCAGCCCAGCGTCGCGCTGCCGTGCAGGTCGGCGGGCTCGGAGAGGTAGTTGCGGTCGACCCGACTGTATTGCTGCGGGTTGTCCTCGCGGACGCGGTTGCCCTCGATGACCTTCGCCACGGTGAGCAGGCTGATCGAGCGCACCGGCGAGCTCGAGCCCTCGTCGAGCCAGAGCAGCCGGGCGGGCAGGCGGTTGGATCCGTTGGACCAGTAGGCGTACTCGAAGTTCCACAGCACCTTGAGCGCCGCCTGGGGGTCCGCAGGGTCGATCGAGGCGAACGGGGCGCCGTAGAGGTAGTCCGGGACCTTCCCCGTGGCGACCTCGACCAGCGAGCCGTGCTCGTCGACCTTGTACTTGCCGTCGTTCTGCTTGGCCGCCTTCCAGAAGCTCTCGTCCAGGGCATAGCTGCCCGGGACGATCTCCTCGATCTTCATGTGGAAGCGCCCCTCTTCATAGTGGCGCAGCATCTCGGGCGGCAGGAGATCCTTGGCCTCCTGCCAGCTCGACTGGTCGAGGACCGATCCCTTGCCCAGCTCGGCAGCGGCCGGCGCCGCGGCGGCCAGCGTCAGGCCCAGGGCCAGGACGCTCCGCAGCGTACCGCTCCGCAATCTCCGTCTCGTCGTCATGAGGTTCCTCCCGTCACTCCTTCGTTTCGCCGCGTGCTTCGCGTCCGCGAGCCAGGTGCCGACGCCTGCGAGCACCGTTCGGATGCTCGCCTCGAACTCTCGATCCACCTCGGGCACGTAGCAGGCGAGGCTGCGCAGCACGGGCAGCTCGCCGACACCGCGCAAGGCCAGCAGTCGATGGAACGTAGCCCGGTAGTCCCGCCCGGCTTGCGCCTCGGCCATCGTCTGCAGCTCGCGATGGACGAAGCCGAAGGTGCAGTCGACGACCAGGACGAGCGCACCCGTGGCCTGCTCGCCCGAGAAGCCCGCCCGGCGCAGGACGGCCAAGCAGCGCTCGATCCCGTCGATCGACGTGGGCACGCTCGATGCGGCGACGTGCACGTGCGAGATCGCGCCGCCGCTCTGCTCGAGCGCACGACGCAGCGCGCCGGCGTAGGCCAGCATCCAGTCGGTCCACGGGCGACCGTCGTCCTGCGGTGCCTCGAGCGATGCCGCTGCCCGGCGGCCGAGCAGATGCAGCAGATCCTCCCGGCCCCGCACGTAGCGGTAGAGCCCGGTCACGCTGACGCCGATCCGTTCGGCCACGGCCGCCACCGAGAGCTCCTCGGGCCCGAGCTGCGCCGCCGCGGCGACCACCTGCTCCAGGTCGATCGTCGGCGGGCGGCCACGGCGCGGCCGCCCGCGCGCGGCGGCGCCGGGCGCGCGGCGCCCCCCAGGTCGAGGCGCGGCCATGGATCGAGGCGGATTGCCACAGGTGCCACCCCCACGTCAACCCTTTGTGAAAATAGCAACA
>CAZGUU010000077.1:0-17772 GCA_964529315.1 uncultured Enterobacteriaceae bacterium | reverse complement strand
AGCCGGCAGATCGGCCGCCGCAGTAGGACCCAGCCGTGGCGTTCGGGCTGAGGCGCGGGTGTCGCGCTTCTCCTCGCGGATCAGCCGCCTGCCGCGTGGCTACCCCTTGTCGACCAGGTCGTCGTAGTACGGCATCCGCACGCGATCGTCGCCGGATGCGGCCTTGGCCTCGCTGGAGCCGCCGAGCGCCCCGACCATCGCCAAGGTGACCGGCGAGATCGCCGCCGGGTCGGTCATCACGTTCACGCAGGCGGGGCGGCCGGCCTCGAGCGCGCGACGCAGGGCGGGGCCCAGGTCCGCGGCGCGCTCGACGTACTCGGCGTGGCAGCCGAAGCCCGCCGCCGCCATCTCGTAGCGCGTCGCGCCCAGGTCGGTGACCACGCGGCGCCCCGCGCCGTAGATCAGGTCCTGGCCGTGCGCCGACATGCCCCACTGCTTGTCGTTGTTCACCACCACGACGATCGGCAGGCGGTGGCGCACCATGGTGTCGAACTCGGCGAAGTTGAGCCCGACCGAGCCGTCGCCGATCACGCAGACCACGGGGCGGTCGGGGTGCGCCACCTTGGCGGCGATGGCGAAGGGCAGGCCGGTGCCCAGGCAGCCCAGGTAGCCGTGCGTCAAGTAGCGGCCGCCGCCGTGCACCTCGGCGGCCATCTCCACCCAGCTCGAGGTCTCGCCGCCGTCGGCGACCACGACGGCCTCGCGCCCCGCAGCCCGCACCACCTCCGCGGCGAGCGCGAAGGGGTGGATGCGCGCCGCCTCACCGCCGCTGGACTTGCCGAACATCTGCGCCGGCATGCCGCGCGCGGCGCCGACCACCTCGCGCCACGTGGCACGATCCGGCCAGCGGCGCGTGCCCGCGGCGGCACTCAATGCCAGCACGGCCTCGCGGCAATCGGCGACCACCGCGAGGTCGACGTCGCGGTTGCGGCCGATCTCCTCGCCGAGCACGTCCACCTGGATCAGCCGCTCGGTGCGCGAGAGGAAGCCCTTCTGGCCGCCGGTGAACAGGCCCAGGCGGGCGCCGAGCAGCAGGGCCACGTCGGGCGGGGTGCCGGTGGCGTGCAGCGCGCCCAGCGTCATGAAGCTGCCGCCCCACTGCGGGTGGCCGGCCGGCACGATGCCGTGCGCCTTGGCGTTGGAGAACACCGGGATGCCGGTGCGCTCGGCGAAGGCGAGCAACTCCTTGGCCGCGCCCGAGAACCACGCCCCGCCACCAGCCAGGATCGCCGGGCGCTCGGCCTCGACCAGCCACTCGAGCGTCTGCTCGACGACCCGCGGCGCCGGTGCCGGCGCCGTCTCCGGCATCACCTTGCGCGGGAAGACGACGTCGTCCTCCTCGGCGCGGCCGAACAGCACGTCGATCGGGATCTCGAGGAACACCGGGCCCGGCCGTCCGGTGCTGGCGATGCGCAGCGCCTGGGCGACCAGCGCGGGAATGCGATGGGTGTGCGTGATGCGATGCGCCCACTTGGTGATCGGGGTCATCATCGCCACCTGGTCGAAGCCGCCCTGCAGCGGCAGCGTCTCGGCGTCGCGCAGCGGTGCCGCGCCGCCGATGAACAGCGTCGGCACGCAGTCGAGGAAGGCGTTGGCCACGGCCGTGACGACGTCGGTCACGCCGGGCCCGGCGGTGACGATCGCCACGCCGACCCGCCCGGTGGTGCGTGCCCAGCCGTCGGCCGCGTGCCCCGCCGCCTGCTCGTGGCGCGTGTCGATCCAGCGCAGCTGGCGGCCGGCCGCAGCCTGGTAGATCGCGTCGAGGTGTCCGCCGTGCAGCGTGAAGACCTCGTGCACGCCGTGCTGCTCGAGCACCCGGACCAGCATCTCACCACCGTCGATGCGTGCCATTCGTGCTGCCTCCTGCGTGTGGCTGGCGCGCCAGGCCCGGCCGCTCGCCTCAGACTCCCGGGCGAGTCCCGCCTCCCCCTTTCGGCGCGCGGAAGTCCTCGTGGCGATAAACGACGCCCTCGCCCGCGGCGAGCGCCTGGGCGAGCAGGCGCGCCTGCGGCTTCTCGGAGATCGTCTTGGGGATCTCGTCGACCACCTGCATGAAGGTGGGTACGAAGTTGGGCTCGAGCTGCTTCTCGAGATGACGGTAGGTCGCCGCGGGATCGAAGCGCGCCGGGTTGGCGGGCACGACGGCCAGGACCACGTCGCTCTCGCCGGGCGAGCCCGAGGCGGCCGGCACGCCGTAGCAGAACACGTCGGCCAGCCCGCCCATCTCGATCGCCGCGCGCTCGACGTAGTCGGGCAGGACGAAGTCGCCGTTGTGCCGCAGGCCGCCGCCCTTGCGGTAGTCGAAGTAGAGCCAGCCCTCGGCGTCGCAGTGGCACATGTCGCCGCTGCGGATCCAGCCGCCGCGGGTCTTGGCCTGCGAGGCGGAGGGGTCGTCGAGGTACTTGATCTCGGTCGGGCCCGAGATGTTGCGGCAGACCAGCTCGCCGACCACGTCGGGCGGGCACTCCTGGTCGCTCTCGTCGACGACCTTCATCTCCATCGTCGGGACCGGCTTGCCGAACGAGCCCACCGGCCCCACGCCGATCGGCTTGAAGGCCACGCCGCCGTCCACCGCGCCGTACCACTCGAGGATCTGGACGGCGAAGCGCTCCTCGAAGTCCTTCCAGATCGCGCGCGGCATACCCGCCGAGACGACGAAGCGCACCGGGTTGTCGGCGTCGTCGGCGCGGCGCGGCTCGGCGTAGATCGCCGTCGCCATGCCGCCGAGCAGGCTGAAGGTGGTGCAGCCGTACTTGCGGCAGGTGTCCCACAGGCGCGACTTCGAGAAGCGCTCGGAGATCACCCCGCGCAGGCCGTGCGCGACGGCGTTGGAGAAGGTCACCGCCTGGGCGTTGCCGTGGGTGAGCGACAGCCCCGTGTAGAGCACCTCGTCGTCGCCGTAGCCGAAGATCAGCTTGCCGGTCATCGCGTAGACGGCAAAGCGCGCGTTGTCGCACACCACGCCCTTGGGGTCGCCGGTGGTGCCCGAGGTGTAGAGGATCTGCCAGGGCGTGCGCGGGTCGCTCACCTGCTGCTCGACGGTGCGCGACGGCGCTTGCGCCAGGCGCGCGCCCAGGTCGAGCGCCGCGACCGGCAGCGCTTGGCCGGCGGGAACGCGCGCCACGAGCAGCGGCGGCGGCGTCCCGCCCGAGAGCGCCTCGGCGAGCACCGGCAGCAGCTCCGCGGTGCACACCACGGCGCGCGAGCGCGAGTGCTCGATCAGGTAGCGCAGCTTGGCGCCGCGCATGCGCGGATCGACCGGCACGAAGGCCGTGCCGGTGAGCGAGGCGGCGACCATCGCGTAGGCGAACTCCGGGTGGTTGCGCATCATCACGGCGAAGCGCTCGCCCTTGGCCACGCCCGCCTCGGCGAGCGCCAGGGCGACGCCCTGCGCGCCACGCCACAGGTCGGCGTAGGTAACCGCCTCCTCGTGGTCCGGGTAGTCGAAGGTGAGGACGCGGAAGTCGGGCTTGGCGCTGGTCTGCAGCTCGACGACGTGCGCCAGGATCGCGGGGCTCAGCTCCATGGTCTCGCCTCGATCAGATGGTCAGAACGTGGATGGCGATCGCGGCGGGCTCGGCGCGCACCACGCCGCCCGCGTTCTCGGCGAGCGCCACCTTGGCGCCCTCGACCTGGCGCTTGCCGCACCGGCCGCGTAGCTGGTCGACCAGCTCGACGATCTGCGCGATGCCGGTCGCGCCCACCGGGTGGCCCTTGGCGATCAGCCCGCCCGAGGTGTTCACCGGGCGCCGGCCGCCCAGGCGAGTCTCGCCCGAGTCGACCAGCCGCCCGCCCTCGCCGACCGGGCAAAAGCCCAGCTCCTCGTAGATCATCAGCTCGGCCGGGGCGGTCGCGTCGTGCACCTCGGCGACGCCGACGTCCTGCGGGCCGATGCCGGCGCGCTCGTAGGCCTTGCGCGACACCTCGGTGACGATGTCGGGGGCCCCAGGATCGCGATCGTGACCCGAGCCGACCAGCGAGGCGGCGATCTTCACCGGGCGCGCCCCCTCGCCGCTGCGTCCGGCGCGCGAGCGCAGAAAATCGCCCGAGACGACGATCGCCGCGGCGGCACCGTCACCGATCGGCGAGCACATCAGACGAGTGAGCGGCTCGGCGATCACCGGCGCGGCCATCACGTCCTCGATCGTCTTGGCCTCCTGATACTGCGCCTTGGGGTTCAGGCTGCCGTGGAAGGAATTCTTCGCCGCGATCGCGGCGAAGTGCTCCTTGCGCGTGCCATAGGCCGCCATGTGGGCGCGCGCCGCGGCGGCGTAGATGTCCATGAACATGGAGCGCTTCTCGCCCCCGCCCCCGCCGTTGCCCGCACCGCCCTCGGCCTTCTTCTCACGCGGCTGGGCGAGCAGCTGCTTGAAGGCCTCGAGCAGCTCGACGTCGATCGCGCCGGTGAATGCGGCAAAGCTCTTCGACTTGTCCTGGTGGTAGAGCTTCTCCATGCCGAGCGCGAGCACGCAGTCCTGGAAGCCGCCGGCCACCGACTGCCAGGCGAGGTGCAGGGCGGTCGAGGCCGAGGCGCAGGCGTTCTCCACGTTGACGATCGGGATGCCGCCGATGCCCTGCTCGCGCAGCACGACCTGGCCGCGCACGCACTCCTGGCCGGTGATCAGGCCCTGCACCGCGTTGCCGACGAAGGCTGCGCCCAGCGCTTTGGGCTCGACCGCCGCGTCGGCCAGCGCGTCGCGCAGCGCCGCACCGGCGAGCGACTTCATGTTCTCCTCGAGGTGCTTGCCGAAGCGGGTCATCCCCACGCCGAGAACGTAAGCGTCGCGCATCGTCGCCTCCTTGTCCGCCGTCGTCTCTGGTCCGTCGCTCGCAGTTGCGCCGCGGGCAGCCCGGCGCGCCCGCGCTTCGCGCTCAGCCCGCCTGGGCGCGCGCCTGCGCCAGGATGCGGTGCATGCCGGTCAGGGCGAGCACGTCGTTGCTCCCGTCCTCGATCAGCGAGGCGCGCGCGTCGCGCAGGATCTTCTCGATCGCGTACTCGCGCGATAGGCCGTTGCCGCCGAAGATCTGCAGCGCCGAGCTCGCCACGTCGAAGGCGGCCTCCGTGCAGAAGGTCTTGGAGGCGATCGAGTACTCGAGCGAGGGCGGCATCGCCGAGTGGTTGTAGATCATCGCCGCCCGCGAGAGCGCGCGGCAGGCCTCGACCCGGCTGAACATGTCGAACAGGCGCTTGCGCACCAGCTGGTGCTCGCAGATCGGCTTGCCGCCCTGGACTCGCTGCTGGCAGTAGGCGAGCGCCTCCTCGTAGGCGGCCCGCGCCACCCCGGTGAAGATCGCGCCCATCGCGGCGTTGGCCAGGGTGAGCGTCAGGTCGAGCGCCAGCTCGTACATCGACGTGTCGGTCAGCATGTACTCGGCCGGCAGGCGCACGTCCTCGAAGAAGATCTCGCCCTGGTTCAGCGCGCGCTGGCCGAGCTTGTCGAGCGGCTTGCCACGCGACACGCCGGGCAGGTCGAGCGGGACGACGGCGATGCCGCCGCCGGCCATGCCCCGGCTCGGGTCGAGGGTGAGGAACGCCAGGGCGTGCGTCGCGATCGTCCCGTTGGACACCCACGCGGCCTTCTGGCCGTTCAGCAGGAAGAAGTCGCCCTCGCGGCGCGCGACCAGCTGGCCGGGGATCCTGGGGTCGTTGAACTCGTCCGTGCTCACCATGAGGCGGTCCGAGCCGTGGTCGGGCTCGGTGATCGCCCAGCAGCCGATCATGCGCGCTTCGCGGTCGGCGACGAACGGCTCGACCAGGCGCTTCATCAGCTCGGGATGGCCGGTCTTGGCCACGGTCGCGAACGGGAAGCCGCAGACGCCGATGCTGATGGCGAAGTCGGCGCTGCCCCAGCCGAGCTCCTCGAGGAAGATGTGATTGCCCAGGCCATCGAGGCCCAGGCCGCCGATCTCCTCGGCGAGGGTGACCTTGTGGTAGCCGAGCTCGTAGGCCTGGCGGAGCACGCGCCACAGCTCCGAGTCGCGCGCGATCACGTCGGCCGGGTCGGTGAGCCGGTCCAGGCGCGTCGCTGCGGGGCGTAGGACGCGTGCGGCGAAGTCGTGCACACCCTCCTTCAACGCCTCGTGCTCGGGGCTCATATGACGATCGAGCTCGCGGTACATGCAGCCTTCCTCCGTCGTTCGGGGTGGGGAGACAGAGGCGTACCGATTCTGCCCGGCCAACGCTACCGGGGCTCCGTGCGTACGGCTACGCGGCTTGCCCACCTCTGGCACGCCGGTCGTGCGCACTTCAGCCGCTCGCGGCCCGGCCGCGCACACCCCCGTGGCTCGCACCCCAGTGGCGCAAGCCGTCTCACGCGGGTATGCCAGGCACATGGCTCTCACCGCAGCTCGCGACCCGCTGCGCGCGCGAGCCGCGGCGCTGTCGTTCGATCGCTTCCCCTTGCTGGCGATCTGGGAGGTCACCCAGGCCTGCGATCTGGCGTGCGGTCACTGCCGGGCCTGCGCCGTCCCGGAGCGCGATCCGCTCGAGCTCAGCACCGCCGAGGGCAAGCTGCTGCTCGAGCGCATCGCCGCCATGGGGACGCCGCTGCTCGTGCTCACCGGCGGCGACCCGGCCAAGCGCCGGGATCTGGTCGAGCTGGTCGAGCACGGCGTCCGCCAGGGCCTGACCATGGCCTGCACGCCCTCGGGCACGCCGCTCATGACCGACGACCTGGTGCGCCGGCTGAAGGACGTCGGCCTGTCGCGCCTGGCGGTCTCGGTCGACGCGCCCGACGCGGCGGCGCACGATGCCTTCCGCGGCGTGACCGGGAGCTTCGCCGAATCGATGCGCATCCTCGCTGCAGCGCGGGCCGCGGGCCTCGAGACGCAGATCAACACCTCGCTCCACCCGGGCAACCTGGGCTGCGTGGCGGCGATGGCCGAGCTGGTCGGCGAGGTCGGGGCGACGCTGTGGAGCGTGTTCGTCGTCGTGCCGACCGGCCGCGCCGAGGCCGGCCTGCTGGTCGGCGCCGATCGGCTCGAGCAGGTTCTGGAGCAGCTCGCCGAGATCGTCGAGACCCACCCCTTCGACGTCAAGACCACCGCCGCACCACACTTCCGCCGCGTGATGCTCGAGCGCCACGCGCGCCGCTCGGCGATCGGCGTGCTGCACGACGTCGACGAAGACGGCACGGTGCGTGGCAGCCGCGGGATCAACGACGCGACCGGCTTCCTCTTCGTCTCGCACCGCGGCGACGTCTTCCCGAGCGGCTTCCTGCCGCTGCGCGCGGGCAACGTGCGCAGCGACGACGTGGCGACGATCTACCGCGAGAGCCCGCTGTTCGTCCGCCTGCGCGATGCCGACCTGCTCACCGGCAAGTGCGGCGTCTGTCCGTTCCGCCGCGTCTGCGGCGGCTCTCGGGCTCGCGCCTACGCTCTGACCGGCGACCCGCTGGCCTCCGACCCGCTGTGCGCCTACGTGCCGCGCGCCTGGGCGATCGAGCACGGCGAGGGCTGAGCCCGAACGACAGGGCTCGGGCGTCTCGCGCCACACCCGCCGCGCCGGGCGGTCGCGCTCCGGCTCCAGCCCCGGGCGAGCATGGCGAGGGCCGAGCGCCGCCGGCCTTCGCTGCGGTAGCCCGCGCGCCGCGCGCCGCTGGTGCGCCCGACGGAGGTCGGGTGCCCGGGGCCGCGATCAGCGGGCGAGAAAGCCCTGCGCGTGGTCGTGGCAGCGCGTGCAGCGCTCGGTGTGATGCGGCGCGCCCCCGCCGGAGGAGTCGTAGTAGCGCGTCTCCGTGTGGCAGACCTCGCACAGCCCGCTTCCTGCCTCGCGGTCGTCCGCGCCGCCATCGACCCGCGAGAGCTCGGCGAAGCCGCCGTCGGCCCGGCCCTGCACGCTCGAGAGCTCGATCGGCACGTCGGCGCCGCTGGGCAGGCGCAGCGAGCCCCGGATCAGGAAGAGGGTGCTCGAGCCGTGCGGCTCGTGACAGCGCACGCAGAGCTGGGTCTCGTCCGCATCGGTCGCGGCGGGGACGCTCTCGGAGACCCCGAGCAGCGCCCTCTCGAGCCGGCTGGGCGGGTGTGCCGCCGCGGCCTCGCGCGCCACTGGGTGCTCCGCCTCGCTGTGGCAGTCGGCACACGACGGCCTGGCGCGGTGCCCGGGGCCGGCCTCGGCGAGCTGCTCGGCGTGACAGAACGTGCAGTCGAAGAGCGCGCGATGTGAGGACTCGTGCTCCCAGGCGACTCCCTGGCTCGCGTGGCAGCCGGTGCAGCCGGCAGCCACGTCGGCAGTCGAAGATCCGCCGCCACCGCCTCCGCCACACGCCGCGAGCAGGGCGAGAAGGGTGACGGCGAGCAGCGACCCGGCGAGCGGGACCCGGCACGCGGTCATCGGCGGCTCCCGGCGATATGGTGTGCTTGACGTGCGGCCAGGGCCTGGATGGTGAGCGTCGGGTTGTAGCCGGTCGAGGTGACGAAGACGCCACCGTCGGCGCAGTAGAGGTTTTCGAGGTCGTGGAAGCGGCCCCAGGGGTCGGTCACCGAGCGGTCGGGGTCGGTGCCCATGCGCAGGGTACCGAGGATGTGGCGGCTGTTCGGGATGCCGCCCTCCTGGATGGTGAGCGGGACGCTCAGCACCTGGTAGGCGCCGGCCTCCCAGAGGATCGCCTCGAGTCGGGGGGCGAGGCGCTGGGCGACCAGCCGGTCGTTGTCGTGCTCGCGCCAGGTGATGCGCGCGACCGGGAAGCGGTAGACGTCGCGCACCGTCGGGTCGAGATCGACCCGGTTCTCCGAGAGCGGCAAGTCCTCGCCGATCAGCGTCAGCACGGCCAGATGATCGCGGAACTCGCTGTCGCGCATGATCTTCTTGTGCGCGGCACCCCAGATCGGGAGGCTCTTGGCCTCGGCGATCGGGTGGAGCTGGGCGCCCATCTCGACCGTCCCGCCGCCGAGCATCACGTCGAGATTCCCGGGCTCCGGGGCGCGGTTGAAGTCGTCCATGCCGTGGCTGCCGACGTGGCCGCGGTGGATGTGGGTGCGCTGCGGGAAGAGCCCGAAGCTCGTGTAGATCGAGTGGAACATCAGGTTGCGGCCGACCATCCCGCTGCGGTTGCCCAGGCCGTCGGGGTGGGTCGGGCTGCTCGACAGCAGGCACAGACGCGCGCTCTCGATCGCGTTGCCCGCCAGGACGAACAGGCCGCCGCTCTGCACGACCACCGACCCGTCCGCTGCCACGTACTCGACACTCTCGACCGCCGTGCCGGTGCGGTTGGTGTTCAGCCGGTAGACGAAGCAATTCGCGCGCAGCTCGCAGCGGCCACCGAGCAGGGCCTCGCGGATCGCCGTCACCGCCGTGCTGCCCTTGGCGTTCACCGGGCAGCCGAAGCCGCCGCAGAAGCCGCACCCAGTGCACGCCGGCCGCCCGCCGTAGGCCATCGAGTTGATCGCCATGGGCGTGGGCCAGGGGTGGTGGCCGAGCGCGCGGGCCGCGTCGGCGAGCAGCACGCTCACGTACTTCGGATAGCCGGGCGGCATGGGGTAGGGCGAAGAGCGCCAGTCCTCCCACGGGTTGATGCCTGCGTCCCCCTGGACGCCGATCCGCTTCTCCACCTCGTCGTAGTAGGGCTCGAGGTCGTCGTAGGAGATCGGCCAGTCCTCGACGTTGGTGCCCTCGACCGGTCCCCAGAGCGTGCGCACGCGGAAGTCCTTGCTCTGGCAGCGCGGCGAGTTGCCGTCGTAGTGGTTCGAGCCGCCGCCGACCGTCGTGGCCAGCGCGTTCACCTTGCCGACGAACGGGGCCTCGCCCTCGCTGCGCCGGTAGGTGCGCGGCTCGATGCGCGGGTCCTGGTCGATGAAGTCGCGCTGCACGAGCTTGAGCTCGTCGTTGCTGAAGTGGTTGGTCGGGGCGGCATCGGTGCGCTCCAGGCCGAGGTGGACGTTGTCGCCCTTCTCGAGCAGGAGCACGTCGAGCCCACCTGCGGCCAGCGCCTGCGCGGCGATGCCGCCGCCCGCGCCCGAGCCGATGACCACCGCGTCGGGACGGCGAAAGCGCCTCACGTCTCGGTCCGCCCGCGCGCCGCGCGTCGCGCTCGCGCTATCCGGGCCGGGGTCCGCTTGCTCGGGCTGCCCGCATCGACCTCCTCGATCGACCGGCGGTCGTAGCCCAGCGGCTGGCGGTCCCCCTCGTAGGAGATGTACCGCCAGCCGGCGAGGTCGGCGTTGCCGCCGTACTCGGGTGCCGCGTACATCCCCTCGACGCAGTGCCCGAAGGCCGCCTCGACGAAGTCCGCGTCCGCGTCGCCCACGATCTCGCGGCGCTGCTCGAAGCCCAGGTCGCGGAAGTCGCTCCCCGTGCGATCGCGCGCCAGCTCGTCGAGCGTGGCGAGGCCGGTGCGATAGATCTCCTGCAGGCCGACCACCGGTCCGTTGAACTCACGCTCCGCGATGCCTTGCGAGCCTTCGATGTGGTTTCGCCAGCCGATCTCCTTCACCCGCGACAGCGGCAGGTAGACCTCGAAGCGCGCCTGGCCGCCCTGGCGCCCGCTGTAGGGGCCGGCGGCGTAGATGCGCGGCGGGCGGACGGTGAAGGCGCCGAGCAGGAAGTCCACGTAATCGGCCACGCCGGCGGCGGCCGCGCCGGGGGCTTCGTCCTCGGGGATCAGCACGTCGACCAGGGCGACCAACGTCGTGTACTGGTGCGTGTCGAGGAAGCGTCCGGGGCTGCCGGAGCCCGGCGGGCCGACGGCGGTCCCCGCATCGCCGCACCCCTGGGGCAGCAGCAGGACGGCCCCACCGCCGAGCGCCAGGCGCAGGAAGCCGCGCCGGCCGATCCGTGGAGCATCCGTGAGGCCGAGCGCCACCCCCGGCTCCTCGGGCCACGCTCCCCCCTCGCTGGACGGCGGGTGGCGCTCCTCGGGTGGCGTGCGCTGCTCGGCGAGCAGCGCGTGGCCCTCCTCGAGCCACGCGGCGGGCTTCGCCGGTGGGCCTACGGATCTCGTGGTCATGGAAGCGGCGCTCTCCCGTCGCGCCAGCGCGCGCAAGCTCCACCTATTGCCACCTCGGTCGGCCGTCGTCTACGGACTTTCGGGTCGCGGGCAGGGCTCGCGGGCGAGCCGAGGCCGCCGTCGCCGTGGCGCGCCCGACCATCGACGCTCCCGACGACTCTGGGCTGGCCATCGGCGCGGGCATGTGCTCAAGGAGCGCCGTGAGCCCCAAGCGCCCCCTCAGGTTCGCACCGTCGATCCTCGCCGCCGACTTCCTGCGGCTCGGAGAGCAGCTCGCCGAGTGCGAGCGCGCCGGCGCCGACCGGGTACACGTCGACGTCATGGACGGCCTGTTCGTGCCCAACCTGAGCATGGGCCTGCCCCTGGTCGAGGCGGTGCGCCGTGGTACGAGGCTGCCCGTCGAGGTCCACCTGATGATCGACCGGCCCGAGCGCTACGTGCCGGACTTCTCGCGCGCCGGGTCGGATCGCATCATCGTCCACCAGGAAGCGACGCGGCACCTGCACCGCACCGTCCACCAGGTGAAGGAGCTCGAGCGCAAGGTGAGCGTCGCGCTCAACCCTGCGACGCCGCTCGGCACGCTCGACGAGGTGCTGGTCGAGCTCGACTCGGTCCTGGTCATGACCGTCAATCCCGGATTCGGGGGCCAGCGCTTCATCGTGTCGATGCTCGACAAGATCCGCCGCCTGCGCGCCACACTCGACGAGCGCCATCCGGACTGCGAGATCGAGGTCGACGGAGGGGTCGACGAGCGCACCGCGCCGCGCGCCGCTGAGGCCGGCGCCGACGCGCTGGTCGCCGGCACCTCGGTCTTCGCCGCACCGGGCGGACCCGGCGCGGGCCTGCGCCGGCTGATGTCCTGCTGCTGCGCGCTGGCCGGCTGACGCCCGAGCCGCGAGGCCCGCCCGCACCGGGCGCCGGCGTCGTCTGACGGTGGCTCGCGACGCACCCTACGCCGGGCGCGGTCGTGAGCTCACGCCGCGCAGCGCTCGTCGAACACGACCGTCCAGCGAGCCGTGGCGGCGGTGCGCCCTACCGCCCCGAGGAGCGCGAGCTCGCGCCGGCCTCCACGCCCGCGGCGCCCGAGTTGCGCTTCGGCTTGGCCGTGGCGCTGGGCGAGGGATCGCGCTTGGCCAGGCGCTGTGCGTCGGAGGCGCAGCTGGCGCCCGAGCATGCGGGCTTCGCCGAGCGGCTCGCCGCTGCCGTGCTCGCGCTACCGGAGGAGCCCTTGCGCCCCGGCTTGGTCGTGGCCTTCGCAGCGCCGGAGGGCCGCTTGGCCGGGGCCTGGGCGACGGAGCGCCGCACCGATCGCGTGCTCGCGCGTCGCGCCGGCGCCGGGCTCGGCGCGGCGAGCTGCACGCCCGCAGCTGCCTCCGGTGCAAGCGTGGTCAGGCCGTACTCGATCAAGCGTCGCGTGTCTCCCCACAGGTTGGTCGAGCCCAGCACGACCACCACCACCTCGCGCCCGGCCAGCTCCGCGGATCCCACGAAGCAGCGCCCCGCGGCCCGCGTGTAGCCGGTCTTGCCGATCACCGGCACCCCGTATCCCTGGAGGAGCCTGTTGTGCGAGCGGAACGACACCATGCGTGTGGCGCTGCCCGTCACCGGGATCTGGGTCGCCGGGGTCGCCGCGATGCCTCGGAAGCCGGGCACCGACAGGGCGTGGCGGAAGATCAGCGCCAGGTCTCGCGCGGTGGAGACGTGGGCATCGTCGGGCAAGCCGTTCGGATTGCGAAACTGGCTTCCGGTGGCGCCGAGCGCCCTGGCTCGGGAGTTCATCCGCGCGGCGAACGCCTCGACGCTTCCCGAAAGGCCCTCGGCGACGACCACCGCCGCGTCGTTGGCCGACTTGAGCATCAGCGCGTAGGTCAGATCGATCAGGCGCACCCGCTGTCCGGCGCGCAGGTCGAGCTTGGAGGGCGCCTGCGCCTGGGCGACCCGGCTCACGGTGACGACCTCGTCGAGGCGGCCGCTCTCCAGGGCGAGCACCGTGGTCAGCACCTTGGTCGTGCTGGCGGGCGGCAGCGAGGTGTCCGCGTCGTCCGCCCAGAGGATCTCGCCGCTGGCTGCGTCCATCACCAGCCCGGCGCGAGCGGTGATCCGGGGCGCCGGCGGCTGCGCCGCGCACGGCGCCGGCGCGACCTCGAGTGCGGCGAGTACGACCAGCAGGGCACACACCGCCGCCCCTGTCCTCGATGCCCGGTCCATCCCTGCTACCCTCGACCCCACGACCGCCTCTGGTGCCCCCCACCCATAGCCGACCGGCACGCCGGGCGAAAGGAAACGCCCCCGGGCCCCGTCTTTGTTGTCTGGCCCCGGATCCGTCGATAGACATCGAGAGGAGGCCGTCGGGTGTGTCGCGGGGGAAGGGGCGTCGCTTGGTGAAATCGAGTCGGGTGGGCTGGATCGTGTGCGCGCTGGTGGCGCTCTGCGTCGCGGCACCGGCGGCGGCACGGGTGTGGGACGAGCAGGACTTCTGGCACAATCCCCCCCGCTTCCACACCTTCACCCCACCGGGCAAGATCCCGCGCGAGCAGGTCTCGACCGTCATCGGGCAGACCCGCATCCTCCAGCCCGAGAAGGGCGACACCTTTCTCGACGTCGCCCGCTACTACGACATCGGGTTCAACGAAATCGCCGACGCCAACCCGGGCTCCGACGAGTGGATCCCCGCCCAGGTCGGAAAGCCGCTCGTCGTGCCGCAGGAGTTCATCCTGCCGGACGGAGGGCACAGCGGCATCGTCATCAACATCCCCGAGATGCGCCTCTACTACTACCCGCCACCCAAGAAGGATGCCCCGCCCACGGTGGTCACCTTCCCAGTCGGCCTCGGACGCGAGGACTGGAAGACACCGATCGGGAAGTTCAGCATCCGCGAGAAGAACGTGAACCCGACCTGGGTGATTCCCGAGTCGATCCGCAAGGAGCGGGTGGCCGACAAGGGCTTCAGCGAGGCCATGATTCCCGGCGGCAGCCCGGACAACCCGCTCGGCAAGTACCGTATGCGGCTCACGCTGAACCTCTACGGCATCCACGGTACGAACATCCCCTGGGGCGTGGGGATGCTGGTCAGCCACGGCTGCGTCCGTCTCTATCCCGAGGACATCGATCGCTTCTTCCCCATGGTCGGGGTCGGGACACGGGGGGAGTTCGTCTACCAGACCGTCAAGTTCGGATTGCGCTCGGGGCGCGTCTACGTCGAGGTGCACAAGGATCTCTACGGCAAGCAGCCCGGGCCGTGGCGCCACGCCGTCGCCCTGATGCAACGCCAGGGTCTGAGCGATCTGGTGGACCAGCACAAGCTCCTGCGCGCCGTGGAGGCGCAGAGCGGCGTTCCGACCGACGTGACCCGCGGCGGCGCTCCGCTGCGCCGTGAGCGCGGCGAGCCTCTTGCCCCGACCCAGCCGCCGCGTCCCCTGCGCGCGCTGCCACCCGCGATCGAGTCGAGCGCGCAGGGATCGGGCCACGGCGCAAGCACCCCCCCAACGGCGCAGGGGCACATCTCGCGCCCCGCGCAGCGCGTCGATCCGACCGAAGAGCCGACCAGCGACTGACGCAGCAGCGCTCACGCAGCCGCCGCGCCGGCATTTCAGGCAATCGCCGTGACGTTCCCCAGGTCGCCGCTGCTCGCCAGCGAAGCCTCTGCCGACTTCGCGTTCTGTGTCCGCCAGCGCTGCAGGCCCTGGCGGATGTAGTCGGGGTTCATGTCCACGATCTGGCAGATGTTCTCGAACGAGAACAGCCAGCGCTTGTCCGAGGACATGATCCACTCCTGGGACTCGGCGAACAGCTGCCGGCCGCGCAGGTCACCGGTGTGTGCGTACTTCTGGTAGCAGTCGATCGCGTCCTCCAGCACCGCCAGCATCAGGCGCCGCTCGCGATCGAATCCGGCTTCCTTGCGAAAGAAGGAGAAGAACTGGCCTGGCAAAAGAACGTCTGGCTCGAAAAGTCCCCCCGAACGATCCTGCATCGAAGAAGCCCTCGCCCGCATCTTCCCGTACATCACTCTCCCACTCCCTTCGAGAGAGATCCCCCCACCCACACGCCGCGGAACGGCGGAGCGCGGACGCTAACGCAGGCCCGACGATGCCACAAAACGAAATGCGCTTCTAGTCCCATGTAGAGTTGCTTATGTAACCGGGCGCGACGCGGATCCGAGTGCGCCCGTGACCTGCATCTCTTCCCGTGGCCGGGCACGGTGGGGTATAGGGCGCGGCCGACGGCCGGATGGCGCGGCCGCAGCAGACAACGAAGGGTGGAGCATCATGGTCGAGCAGGCGACGCCGGATCCGGAGAAGAAAGGCAGCAACCTGGGAGCCTTGATCGGCTGGGGGCTGCTCGCCGTGGGAACCATCGCCTTCATCTGGTTCATCCGCACGCAGCTCTCGGCTGGGTGGGAGGACCGGGAGAAGGAGGCTCTGGAGATGGTGCAGGCCCAGAAAGCCCCCGGGATGGCCCACACCCTCAAGGACTCGACCATCGAGATCGGCAACGCCGCCCGTGCCAGCGGCTCCTTCGTCGGGCAGTTCTCGTGGAGCGCGAGCCAGGTCCAGGGTCCCAGCTACGTGGTCAAGCTCACCTGGATGGAGGGCAGCGAGCACCGGCGCGCCGCGTGGGACGTCGATCTCGAAAAGCAGTCGATCGAGCCGTCCGGCCCCGAGGCGACCGAGTTCATGCAGCGAGCGGGAGCCAAGCCCCCGGGCTGAGAAGCCACTGTCCGGGCCCCGCCCGGCCAGCGGCGCCAGGGCCCGTGGGCCCGTCGCAGACGGTGTCGCCGTGACGTGGCACGTGCTCCGTGGCCCGCGCGCCCGTCCCTTGCGTGGACGGGTTTTCCGTCACTCTCGGTGCGGCATGCTGTAAGCGGTGTAATCGACCAGCGATGCCGGATCGCGCAGCCAGTCGCCATCCCAGTGCTCCAGGACGGTCTCGGCCAGCGTCCTGCCCCGGCTGACGATGTCGTGGGTCCGCTCGAGGAAGATCGTCTCGTCGCGGCCGCGCGCATCGCAGCGTCGCTGGCGGCGCAGCCCTTCCTCGGCGATCGCCACCAGGTCCCGTGCCACGTCGAGCACCCGGTGGCGGCGCAACGGTGCGCCGAGCGCAGCGCGGTGCACGTCGTGCTCGAGCCGGCGCCGCTCCTCCCACGACCAGCCCTTGACCAGATCCCAGGCCGCCAGCATGCAGTCCGGCTCGTAGAGCACGCCCTTGGCGATCGCCGAGAGCCCGAGCAGGTTGTCGGGCGGCTGGCTGTCCGCGGTGCGCAGCTCGATGTAGGTCTTCAGGCGGACGTCGGGAAACAGCGTCGAGAGGTGCAGGGCGAAGTCCCCCACCGTGGCGCGCAGGCTGCCCGCACCCTCCTTCCAGAAGCGCCGGAAGGTGACGCCGGCCATGCCGAGGTAGCGACCCGCCCGCTTGACGAAGTACATCGGCACGTCGAGCGCCCACTCGATGTAGTCTGCGAACCCGACACCCGGCTGGAAGACGAACGGCAGCGGCCCGCACCGCGCCGGGTCGGTGTCGGTCCAGACGTGGCCGCGGTACGAGAGGTACCCGTTGGCCCGTCCGTCGCTGATCGACGAGTTGGCGAAGATCGCGTTGATCACCGGCCCCAGGCCCATGGCGACGCGCATCTTCTGCATCGCGTCGGCCTCGCTCGAGTAGTCGAGGTTCACCTGCACGGTGGCCGTCTGCTTCATCATGCGCTGGCCGAGCCGGCCGACCTCGCGCATGTAAGGGCCCATGATCCCGTAGCGCGGCTTGGGAACCCACTCGATCTCCTCGAGCGTCGAGATCGGCTGGATCCCCAGGCCGAGGATCGCCACGCCGAGCTCCGAGGCCACGGCAGTGAGCTCGCCGACGTGCTCGTCGAGCTCGTCGGCCGCCTCGTGGAGCGTGACGCAGGGGCGGCCGGAGAGCTCGATCTGGCCACCCGGCTCCAGGGTGACGTCACCGCCCGGCCGCGAGAGCGCGACCACGCGCCCCTCCTCCTCGTGGGGCTCCCAGCCGAAGCGGTCGGCGAGCGCCCGCAGGATCGCCTCCACGCCCCGCGCTCCGGAGAACGGGATGGCGCAGCCGCTCGCGCGATCGACGGCGACCTTCTCGTACTCCGTTCCGACGCGCCACTCCGGCGGCGGCTTGGCACCCCGCTCGAAGTGCTCGACCAGCTGGTCGAGGCGATCGATCGGCTGGGCGTCTGGCCCGGTTTCGTCCTGGACGTAGTCGCTCATCGGGAAGAGGCGACAGTAGAAGGCCCCTTCGTCTGAGACAAGCTCACCAGGCGGTCGCCCCGATGCCGAGGAGATCGCGGAGGCGTGGCGGGTTGCGCGCGGCCCAAGCGCAGGGCCGAGCGGCGCTCGGCGCCGGCCGCGGGATTCGGTCGCGCCACGGCCGGGTCGGCTCGGGTGCGCCCGCGCGGGATCAGTCCTCGATCAGGACCAGGGTTCCGTCGGGAACCAGCTCGTAGAACTCCTGCACGTCCCGGTTGAGGAGCGAGATGCAGCCCAGCGTCCAGTCGACGCCGAGCTCGTTCAGGCGCGGCTCGTCCGTGCCGTGAATCCCCACCTGACCGCCCGGGCCCACCGGCACGCGGCCGGTGCCGAACGCCTCGCGGTGCGCCGCGACGTCCTTCAGGTTCGGGTAGTCGAGCAGCAGGAAGCGCGACCAGCGAGGGTGGCGGCGCCGTCCGACGACTTGGTACAGGCCGCTCGGCGTGCGGCGGTCGCCCTCGTAGAGCTTGGTCCCCGGCTCGCGACCGAAGGAGACGTGCTCGTAGGTCCGCAGCCACTCACCCCTACGGTACAGGCTCAGCGTGCGGCACGACCGCCGGACCACG
>CAZGUU010000076.1:0-18264 GCA_964529315.1 uncultured Enterobacteriaceae bacterium | reverse complement strand
ACCCGCGTCGGCGCCGCGCGCCTCCCAGGCCACGCCCGGCTCGCCGTGCAGGGCCAGGCGCTCGAGCGTCGGGTCGAGCACCGGGGCCAGGCGCAGGCGGCCCTGGGCCAGGCGTCCGAGCACTTCCGTCGAGGCGCCGGCGGCGGCGAGCAGCGAGGGCGCGCAGAGCGCCGAGCCGACGAAGGGCAGGGGCACCAGACGGCGGCCGAGCTCCTCGGCGACCAGCACCGCGTCGACCCCGGACATCGGCATTCCCCCCGCGGACTCGGGAACGCGCATGCCCAGGATGCCGGCCTGCGCGAGCTGCGCCCAGTGCGCCTCGCCGGCATCCACTGCGGGGAGCTGGCCGGGTGCTCTCGGCCCCAGGTCGGCGGCGATCGCGGCGACGGTTTCGCGCAGGATCTTCTGCTCTTCGGTCAGGCTCGCGTTCATCGGCGGCTTCCGAGCGCATCGGCTCGCCTGCTGCGTCTACGGTTCGGCCCCGGCACTCTCAAGCCGCGCGCCCGCCGCTCGCGGCATCACCTTGGCGGTGGCTCGACCCCATGGTAACGCTGGCGCTCGTGGCCAGCCGTACTCCAGAGACGCCGGAGGCTCGCGGTGGGCCCGAGACGCCGCCGCTCGACTTCATCCGCAGCCGCGTGGCCAGCGACGTCACCGCGGGGAAGCACGGTGGCCGGGTGGTCACCCGCTTTCCCCCGGAGCCCAACGGCTATCTCCACATCGGGCACGCCAAGTCGATCTGCCTGAACTTCGGCATCGCCCGGGAGTTCGGCGGCGCCTGCAACCTGCGCTTCGACGACACCAACCCGACCAAGGAGGACGTCGAGTACGTCGAGTCGATCGAGCGCGACGTGCGCTGGCTCGGCTTCTCCTGGGGCGAGCGCGCCTACTACGCCTCGGACTACTTCGAGCAGATCTACCAGGACGCCGTGCGGCTCATCGAGAAGGGGGCGGCCTACGTCGACAGCCTGAGCGCCGAGGAGATCCGCCAATACCGCGGCACGCTCACCGAGCCGGGCCGCAACAGCCCCTACCGCGATCGCCCGGTCGCCGAGAGCCTCGAGCTCTTCGCGTGCATGCGCGCCGGGGAGTTCGCCGACGGGACGCACGTGCTGCGCGCCAAGATCGACATGGCCTCGCCGAACATCAACCTGCGCGACCCGACGCTGTACCGCATCCTGCGCGCGACCCACCATCGCACGGGCGATGCCTGGTGCATCTACCCGATGTACGACTACGCGCACCCGCTCTCCGACGCCTACGAGGGGGTCACGCACTCGATCTGCACGCTCGAGTTCGAGGACCACCGCCCGCTCTACGATTGGGTGATCGAGCAGGTCGGACCTCCGGCGCGACCGGAGCAGATCGAGTTCGCGCGCCTGAACCTGACCTACACCGTGATGAGCAAGCGCAAGCTGCTCCAGCTGGTGCGCGACGGCCACGTGCGCGGCTGGGACGACCCGCGCATGCCGACGATCTGCGGCTTTCGCCGGCGTGGCTACACGCCCGAGGCGATCCGTGCCTTCTGCCAGCGCATCGGCGTGGCCAAGAAGGGCGCGCTGATCGACGTGGCGCAGCTCGAGCACGCGGTGCGCGAGGACTTGAACCGCCGGGCACCGCGCGTCCTGGGCGTGCTGCGCCCGCTCAAGGTGGTGATCGAGAACTGGCCCGAGGGCCAGGTCGAGCAGCTCCAGGCGGTGAACAACCCCGAGGATCCCTCGGCCGGCACGCGTTCGGTGCCCTTCTCCCGAGAGCTGCTGATCGAGCGGGACGACTTCCGCGAGGATCCGCCGAAGAAGTTCTTCCGCCTCTCGCCCGGCGCCGAGGTGCGCCTGCGCTACGCCTACATCGTCAAGTGCACGGGGGTGGTGCGGGATCCGGCGAGCGGCGAGGTGGTCGAGCTGCGCTGCACCTACGACCCCGAGACGCGCAGCGGCTCCGGCGCGGCTTCGGGCAAGGAGCTTCGCAAGGTCAAGGGCACGATCCACTGGGTCTCGGCCGCGCACGCGATCCCGGCCGAGGTCCGCCTCTACGACCGGCTGTTCCGCAGCGAGCGCCCCGACGAGGGCAAGGACGGCCGCCCGTTCCTCGAGGACCTGAACCCGGCCTCGTGCGAGGTCGTCGACTCTGCGCGCCTCGAGCCCTCGCTGGCTGGCGCGGCCGTCGAGTCGCACTGGCAGATCGAGCGCATCGGCTACTTCTGCGTCGATCCGGACACGCAGAGCGCGGGCCGGCTGGTGCTCAACCGCACGGTCGGCCTGCGCGACACCTGGGCGAAGATCGAGCAGGCGAAGCCGCCCGGCGAGTGAGCCGCCCCAGGGCGCAAGGGCCCGGGGCTAGGGTCTTGCGAGACAGGCGCAACGGTCGGATGGGCTGCCCTGCAGCCGCGTGCGCTGTCTCTACGTCGTGCCGGCATCCTTGGCATGGGCTTCAAGAAACTCGAGCACGGCCTCCTTCTCCGCTGGACTCAAATTGGTCCGCCGGAACATTACGTCGGTGATGCCTTGCCACTGCTTCCGGGTGAAATCGCCCGGCTCCTGCGGCGCATGGCAAAGCGTACAGCGCTCGTAGAACAGCCTCTCCCCCAGGGGCATGCCGCTGAGCGCCATGCCCCTGAGCTTTGCGGCGCGCTCGGCGAACCTGGCCGAGGCGGCGTTGACCGCGAGCTTCTTGCCGCGCTCGATCGCGGGTGGCTCGAAGGCGCGATTGGGGGTTTCGGGATCGACGCACCTCTTCAGGCTGGCCACGCAGGTGTTGGCGGCGGTGGCTTGGCTCAGGCTACTCGACGCGATGCTCGTCGTGATGACGTTGATGGCGCCGTTGTTGCAACGACCGCGCGAATCGAGTTGCATCCAGCTTCCTTCTTCGAGGCTGACGACACCCTTCATGATCTTGTCGGTGACGCGGGCGCCCGCAATCAGCGCGCCGCGCCCGTTGTAGAGTTCGACGAGATCGCCGTCCTCGATGCCTCGGTGTTGCCGCTCGCCGCGGTGTCCTGCACCGCGGACTGCCTTGTCGATTCTCCTCGACACCTGCGCGGCGATCTGGCTCGCGAACGGCGACCCGATGTCGCGCCGGAGCCGCGAGGCGATCGGCGCCGCCGCTTCCCGGGGCGCGGTCTTGGTATCGCCGGTCACCGCGTGGGAGATCGGCATCCTCGCCGCAAGCCGCCGCTCGGCGGTCGTCTTCCGGCCGAGCCCGCAGGCATGGTTCGCGGCGCTCCTTGCGCTCCCCGGCGTCAAGCTCGCGCCGCTGACACCGGAAGCGGCCATCGATTCAGCGTTCCTGCCGGGCCGCCTGCACGCCGACCCGGCCGACCGCCTGCTCGTCGCGTCGGCCCGCCACCTGGCCGCCTCGCTCGTCACGCGCGACCGCCGCCTGCTCACCTATGGCGCAAGCGGCCACGTCCGCGTCCTCGCGTGCTGAGCTCTGAGCCGATTGCGAGCGAGAGCGCGGTATCTGACCACCTCTTCAGTAATCGTTTCGTGAAAGGCACCTGGTGGGGCGGGGCGGCGCCGGCTTCGCCCTCAGCCCCAGGATCCCGGCCCGGGTCGGGGCCGTCCTGAAAGCACGCCTCCGCGTGCGGCGAGGATTTCCCGCCTACGGCTCCACCGTCGCGCAGATCGCGTAGACGTGGAAGGATGCCGTGCCGTTGATGTTGGGGTTGTCATAATGCCACGAGCACTGCCAGGAATCGTTGCTGTTGTAGGGCCGGCTGGAGTAAAGCTGAAACTGCCACGTGGCGATGCAGCCGCCGCCAAGAACCTTCTTTCCCGCGCTGCAGGAAGCGACCCTGGAGGCTCCGCTCAGAGCTTCGCTGTACTGGATTCCCCCCGCGGTTTCGACCACTTCATAGCCGGGGATCCCCGGTGTTCCCGCCGGCCCTTGTGGCCCCTGCGGCCCTGCCGGTCCCACGGGCCCAGTTGAGCCTTGAGGCCCCTGCGGCCCTTCCGGCCCTTGCGGCCCTGCCGGTCCCATGGGGCCAGTTGAGCCTTGAGGCCCCTGCGGCCCCGCCGGCCCTTGTGGCCCTTCCGGACCCTGCGGACCTTCCGGACCGGCGGCGCCGAGAGTGACGTCGGCCACGTCCCGGAACACGGCGCCCTCGCCGCCCGCCCGGCTCACCTCCAGCAGGTACGTCCCCGGCCCCGGCACATCCGAAACCAGCACGACGATCTGCGTCGGCGTCCACTCCTGGATTGCCTGGTCAAACCCGTTCAGCTTCACGGACCCGGTGCGATGTCCGAATCGGACCCCGCCGATGGTCATCGTGTCCGGGGAACCCGATTGCTGGTAGGCGACCACCACGCTCTGGATCACCATGCGCACGGTGGCGTCGGCATTCGCCCGAGGGGGTGGTGCCGCGGCCAGGGATGCCCAGAGCAGCATGACGAGGGCCACGGATCGGCGCGCGCTTGTCATCGTCGGACCTCCACGATGGGTGTAGCTACCACAAAAAAAATGGGTGTGGGCTTGGCTACCATGAACGGGCGACTTTGCGCAATGCCCCTATCGGCCGTTCCGAACGCCGGCTCTCCGCGGGCTCGCGAGCGCATGCGGCGACCCGACGATTGCCGTATACGGGAACCCGACGCCCTGCCTGCACTCGCGGCAGATGCCAGAGAGCTCGAGGCGGTTCCGGGCGAGGACGAAGCCGAGGCGTGCCGAGATCGGGTCTACTGCGCGGTGCTCGATGCGGCCCGGCGTGAGCCGGACGTGCTGCTGGAGGGCGGGGACCCGGTGACGCTCGACGGGGTGCAGCGGGAGCCCGACCTTCTGCGCGCTGTGAAGTGTGCCGTCGATCGGCGGCGGGTGCCGGGGCGATTCCTCCTGCTCGAGCGGATCGCGGAGACCCGGGCGGGGGACACGTGGCGCAACGTCCGCGAGGCGCTCGAGACGATCCAGGTGGTCGAGAACGAGCGCGACGGAGCACGCATCCAGCAGACGACGGAGCTGCGGCCGAGCGCCCGGGCGCTGCTTGGGACGCTCAAGGTCGAGCCGCCGGCGCCGATCCACGCGAGCGGGAGAAACGCCCGGATTTCCCAGGCTGCCCAGGTACACGACCTCCGCGGCCGATTTGCGCCCAAGTGCCGGGATTTCCTATGGAATGTGCGCCCAAGAAGGGGATCGCCGGGTCAAAGTCGGGCCTCACCGCATTTCGCTGCGATGCACGCCTTGCGGGCAGCGGTGCGTTCCGGGTGATCGGAGGCGCCGCGGACGATCGGTTCTGGCACGCGTACGCTTTCCGGACCAGGTGGCACCTCGCTCGCAGCCCGCTCCCGTGCGTGAAGGCGGGGCGAGCGATCTCTCCCAGAGAGCTCAGGGAGAAGTCGACGGAATGGGATCTCCGCCACGGCGAGGACCGACGCCCGCCGCAAGGGCGGGTTGGGTAGATGGCTCGGGTCTTGCAAAACAGAAATGAACTTCTAATCTGCAGAGCATGATCGGCCGGGCCCTGCTCGGAGTCATCCGTCGCCGCCTTCGGTCTGCCCCGGCGGTGGCCCTGCTGGGGCCTCGCCAGTGTGGCAAGACCACGCTCGCCCGCGGCCTCAAGGGGCGCTACTACGACCTGGAGCAGGAGGCCGACCGGCTTCGCCTGGAGCTCGAGTGGGAGGATGTCGAGCGCGGCAGGGCTCTGGTCGTCCTCGACGAGGCGCAGGCCTGGCCCGAGGTCTTTCCCCGGCTGCGGTCGGCGATCGACCGCGACCGCCGGCGCAACGGTCGGTTTCTCGTGCTGGGCTCGGTGTCGCCCGCGATCATGGCCCAGGTTTCGGAGTCGCTCGCGGGCAGGCTGGCTCTCGTCGAGCTCGCCCCCTTCTCGATCGCCGAGATTCCCAGCGTGCCGCTCGCGCGGCTGTGGGGCCGGGGCGGGTATCCCGACGGCGGTGTCCTCGGGGGAGGGGGGTTCCCGCGCTGGCAGCGAGACTACCTCACCCTGCTCGCCCAGCGGGATCTGCCGGCGTGGGGTCTGCCGGCCCGGCCACAGGTGACGCTGCGGCTGCTCCGGATGCTCGCGGCGGTCAACGGCCAGACGTGGAACGCCACCCAGATCGGGCAGAGCCTGGGGCTCTCGTACCACACCGTCGACAGCTACCTCGATTACCTCGAGGGAGCCTTCCTGATCCGCCGCCTTCCGCCGTGGCACGCCAACGTCGGCAAGCGCCTGGTGAAAAGACCCAAGGTGTACTGGCGCGACAGCGGGCTTCTGCACGCGCTCCTCGGGGGCCCGTCGCAATCAGCGCTTCTCGACCAGCCTTGGGTGGGTGCGAGCTGGGAGGGCTTCGTGATCGAGCAGATCCTCGCGCACCTTGCTCAGGTGGATCAGCTTGCCGAAGCCTTCTTCCTCCGGACGAGCGACCAGCAGGAGATCGACCTCCTGCTCGACTTCGGCGATCGGCTCTGGGCGATCGAGATCAAGCTCGCGGCCTCGCCCGGACCCGATGACATGCGCCGCCTCGGCAGGGCCGCCGACCTCATCGGGGCGGACAAGCGCATCCTCGTTTCTCGGACCTCACATCCCGTGGCCAGCGACCGCGAGGTCTCGTGCGACCTTCCCTGGCTCCTGCGGCACGTGCTGACCGCCCCGGCGGGCTAGAGCCCGACACACGGGGCGCCCTTCTGGCCGTGAACGCGCCCCCCTCGGCCATGGCCCCACGGATTGCGCGCGCCGGTTTCCACGGCGCTTTCGAGCCGGCGCCGAGCTTTCTTCGCAATACCTTGCGGAAGGCCGACGAGCAGGCGCACGGCGACCGACGTATCGAGCCCGAGCATGCGCGGCCCAGTCCTCTACGATCCCGTGCCGCACTTGCCTTTCGGCCCTGCGGGCCCTGCGTCGTACCATGCAGGTACGACTCGGGCCCTTGAGGCCTGCAAGGCTGCGCCTCCGCGAGACGGGGCCCGACGCCCTCGATGCGCTCTGGCTGCGGGGCGGGTTTCGCCGTTCCTTCCCGGCCGACAGCGACGACGACAGCTTCGCCTGGCGGGAGGGCTTCATTCGCACCTTCCTCGAGCGCGACATTCCGCAACTGGGGATCACCATCCCCGCCCCCGCCATGCGACGGTTCTGGACGATGCTGGCACACTACCACGGGCAGACGTGGAACGCGGCCGCTCGGAGCTCGCTCGGCTGCCCGAGCGTGTGGTGCCCGTGGCCGCGGTGCGGCTGGTGGCAAACGCCCAGGCGACGCTCTGTCGGTCGAGGCCGCGCAGCAGGGAAGAGTTTCGCGCCACGTAGGCCGGGTCGTCGAAGTTGACGAAGCCGTAGCGGACGACCGGCGCGTAGACGACCAGGATTACGACCAGGAGCTTCGCGGCGAGCACCAGGATGCCGCCCGGTCCCAGGCCGCGCGTCGGCGAGCCGGCCGCGCTGCCGGGCAATCGAGCCATGCGCGCGAGTTGGCCCGATCCACGCCGCCGATCGATCACCGCGTGGCCACTCGCCTGCCCGCTGTCGGCTTGGCTGGGGGCGGCTTCCGTGTAGATGATCCGTCTCGCCGTACGATGCCGCGACGGCGCCGGCGAATGCGGAGGGTTGCGCGGGCCATGTCGAAGCCGGTCACGATCGTCGCAAGCGCGCTCTTGCCCGACGCGCGCCAGGTTCTGGTCGCGCTGCAGATGAAGGGAGTGGCCCTGAGGCGCGATCGCTTCGGCGCGGAACGCCGCGCCGGGGAGTCGTGCCGGGCGGAATCCGCGCGGAGCGCACGGCGGTGGGATGATGCGGCGCCCCGGTCGGCTTCGGCGACTCCTTCTCGTCGTCGCGTCGCTCTGTGTCGCGCTGGTCCTGGTCGAGCTCCCGCTGCGGCGCTTCGCGGCGGCACGAGGGCTGCCGCGGTGAGGTGGTCCGCCCGACGGCCCGCGGGCGGTATCCGCGCCGCGCGGCGTGGCTCGGCATGACCGCGGAGCTGGTGGCCGCCGTCGATGCCGACCTCGCGCGCACCGGGCACGCGGTGGCGGCCTGCGCCGCTGCGTTCGATGTCCGGCTGCTGGTCGCGATCGGCTCCTACGGGCAGGGGCTCGCGACCTATGCGCGGCAGCCCGATGGACGGCTCCGATCGCTGAGCGATCTCGACCTGGTCGCGCTGGTCGGCCGCCCAGTGCGTCGCGCCGCGCTGCCGCGCCTGTCACGGCGCCTGACGCGCGATACTGGCCTGCCGGCGTGGATCAGCGCGATGACCAGCGGCGAGCTCGCGCGGCGCGAGCCGGCGCAGCTCTGGTGGGAGGCAGCTTGGCGGAGCCGGGTGATCTGGGGTGATGCCGCGCTGCTCGTCGCCTTCGCTCCGTTCCGCGATTACACGCCGGGGTCCGACGACGCGTGGCGGCTGGTGCTGAACCGCTACGCCGCCCTGGCTCTCGCGGGGCAGCGCGAGCGCCACATCGCCGCGCACAAGGCCGTGCGCGCAGCGCTGGATGCGGCGCTGATCGTGCGCGCACGGCTCCCGGTGGACGTCGCCGAACGCGCCGCCGCCGCGCTCCAGCTCGGGCCGGCGTGGGCGGAAGCAGCCGAGCTCTACCGCCGCTTCGTGGCGCATCCCATCGTCGAGCCGGGCGACACGAGCCGTGCCGATGCGGTGGGCCGGCTGGCCGTGGAAGCGCTGCGCCGGGTGCTCGGCGAGCTGCCGCCGCGGGGCTCGGGTGTGCGGTCGGTTCGCTTCCCGCGCCCGGAGATCGCGAGCCAGCTCCGGCTGGTGGCGCACGGCGTGTGGCTGCCGGGCTGGCCGGTGGAGGAGGCGGTGTTCTGCCACCTCGAGGGCACGCTCCGCTCCGGCGAAGCACCGTCACGCCGCGCGCTGCGCGCCTGGCAACTCCTCCAGCACTGAGGATAGTCTCGGCCGCATGACCGCCGAGCTCTGGGTGCTTCTCGATGGCGTCGGCTTTCGCTTCGCCGAGCGCCACCGCCTGCTCGATTGGCTGCCCGCCCGCGTCCCGTTGCGCACCGTGCTCGGCTACAGCGCCACGGCCGTGCCCACTCTGCTCACCGGGCTCTCACCCAGCGAGCACGGCGCCTGGACGCTCTACTTTCGCAGTCCCGCGACCTCGCCGTTTCGCTGGACGCGGCCCTTCGCCCGGCTGCCGCTCGAGCGCCTGCCGCGGCTCGGCTGGAGGGTCCGCGAGTGGGTCAAGCGCGAGACCGTCCGCCGCCACGGGATCACCGGATACTTCGAGCTCTACGACGTCCCGTCCCGGTTCCGCGACCAGTTCGACGTCAACTGGCGGCGTAACCTGTTCTACGACCAGGGTGCCGGGCCGACCTTCTTCTCGCGCTGGATGGCGCGCGGGCCGGCCTTCGTCGGCGCGCAGCCGCACTCGGACGAGGCGATCGTCGCTGCGGCGCACGCCGCGATCGAGGGCGGTACGAGCCATGTCTTTTGCTATCTCGCCGAGCTCGACGCGCTGCTGCACGCGAGCGCCTCGCACCAGCCGTCGGCACGGGTCGAAACGGCGCTGCAGGCCTATGGCGATCGGATCCGCTCGCTCGCAGGCGCCATGGCGCGGCGCCACGGCGACGTCCGCATCCTGGTATTCAGCGATCACGGCATGACGCCGGTGGACCGGACGGTCGCTCTCTCCGACGCGACCGAGGGCCTGGTCCTCGGCCGCGATTACATGACGTTCCTCGATGCGACCCTGGCGCGCTACTGGAGCGAGCGGCCGGCGGTGCTCGACTCGATCGCGCGCGTGCTCGCACGCCACGACGGCGGGCGGCTGCTCGATGCCGAGCATCTGCGCGCCTTCGACGTCCCGGTGGCGCCCGACAAGTACGGCCAGCTCGTCTGGCTCGCCGATCCGGGCGTCGTCATCTCGCCGAACTGGATGGGTCGCGACGTCCCCAGCGGCATGCACGGCTACACGCCGGACGACTCGTGGTCGGACGGCATCCTGTTCACCAACGACATCGCCGAGGCTGCGCAGGCGACCGACATCATCGCGCTCGGCCGCCGGCTCTGCCATCTCGCCGCAGGCGATTGAGCATGCGGGTCCTGTTCGTCGAGGAGCTGCGCGGATACGGTGGCGCCGAGCGCTACGTCGAGCACCTGACGGGTGCGCTGCGCGACCTCGGCGTCGAGCCGCGGGTGGTGGCGTTCGCGGTCGACCGGACTTCGGGCGAGCGCCACGCGCGGCGGCTGGCGGAGCGCGGCGTCGAGGCGCGGCTGCTCGAGCGGCGCTTCGCTCGCGGCGCCCTGCGCGCCGAGATCGCGCGCTTCGGGCCAGCGTTGCTGCACTGGAGCTTTCCCCACCCGTTCGCCTTCGCCGCGGGAGCAGCGTTGCTGGTGCCATGGCGATGCCCGTTGGTGGTGACCGAGCATCTGCCGAACCTCGGCGAGCGACGGCGTTGGGAGCTCCTGCGCGCGTTCGCAAATCGCGGCGTGGCGGCGATGATCGTCGTCAGCGAGGCGGCGCGCGCGGCGGCGGTGGCGAAGTGGCCCGGGCTCGCGCCGCGCATCACCACCATCGCCAACGGCGTTCCGCTCTGCCCGGGGGCGCGGGTGGCGGAGCGCGCGGCACGACTCGCAGCGCTGCCCGCCGAGCCGCCGGTGCTGCTCTTCATCGGCCGGCTGGAGGAGCAGAAGAATCCGGGCTTCGCCCTCGACGTGCTGGCTGCCCTGCGACGAGCGGGAACCTGCGCGAGGCTGATCATGGTCGGCGACGGCAGCCTCGCTGCACGCCTGCACGCGCAAGCCCGCGCGCTTGGATCGGACGTCGAGTGGACCGGCTTCGCCGACGACCCGCAGCCACTGCTCGCTCGCGCACATCTCTTGCTCGTGCCGTCGGCCTACGAGAGCGGGCTGTCGCTGGCCTCACTCGATGCCCTGGGCGCTGGCGTGCCGGTGCTGGCGAGCGACATCCCGGCGCACCGCGGCGCGGCGGCGACCCGAGCGGTGGCTCTGCTGCCGGTGGGTGATGCCAGCCGCTGGGCCGAGGCGGCGGCGAGCATGGCGCGGCGGAGCTCGGAGCTGGCGGCCGAGGCTCGCGCCGTCGCCGAGCGGTTCAGCGCCGCGGCGATGGCCGCGGCGACGCTCACCGTCTATTCCGGGGTCTTTGCCCGCGTCTCTTCCGGCGACCCGGATCGCAACCCGGCCGGCGCCCGGGCCGGGGCGGCGCGCGAGTCGCGGTAGGCGGCCGCGGTGACCTCGGCGGCCGTCTCCCACCGCCACTGCCGCACCCGCTCGGCGTTGTACCGCCCCATCGTGGCGAGCTGCTCACCGCTGCACGCTGCGGCACGGCGCAGCGCAGCGGCGAGTCCACCCGGGCTCGCCGGGTGGTAGAGGAATGCCCCCTGGTCGTCGAGCACTTCGCCGATGCACCCCACGCGCGGCGCGATGCAGGCCCTGGCGAACGACATCGCGAGGATGACCGAGCCCGAAGTGAGGACGCGGCGAAACGGCAGCACGACGACGTCGGCCGCGCACATGAGCCGGGCGATCTGGTCGTCGGCGACGTAGCCCGGCAGGAAGTGGACTGCGGGGTGCGCCGCGGCGAGTCGCTCGATCTCGGCGGCCAGGCTCGCGTCCCACGGTGTGCCGGCGATGGCGAGATCGCCCGCCTCGGCGCCGAGCGCGGCGAAGGCCTCGATCAGCTCAGGCACTCCCTTGTAGCGCCGCAGGTTGCCGATGAACAGAAACACCCGGCGCCGCGGCGCGATGCCGAGCATCCGACGTCCGCCCTCGCGGTCGGCGGGACCCGGATAGTGATCTGCGTAGTGACCGTGCCGCACGACGTGGAACGGCGTGCGAGCGGCGGCCGGCAGCGATTGCAGCACTTCCCGCCGGGCGCAGTCGCAGTGCACGAACAGCCCGTGGGCGAGCCGCGCGACGATCGACAGGCAGGCGCGCTCGAGGCGCGGGTGGCGGTTCTCATGGTTGCCGACGTCGTGGACGGTCCAGAAGATCCTCACTCGCGCGAGCCACAGCAGCGCAAGCTGCACGACGAGCACCACCAGGCGCACCAGCACCCGCGGCGTGCTCTCGGCGTAGACCACGAGCTGGTCCGGCGAATGCAGGTGAAGCACCTGCGCGCGCGCGCGCAGCACCGTGGCGAGGAACCACAACCGACGCGACAGGTGCCGGACGTGGACCCCGCTCGCCTCGAGGTGCTTCGCCAGCAGCTCCTGGTAGGGGTTGTCTGGCCAGCTCGGGAGGAATACCGCGTTCATCGCGCTGCTCGCCGAGCCGCTCGCTCGGCGCGCTCGCGGACCATGCGGAGCGCGCGGAGCGCCGAATGCCATGCCGCGAAGACCGCCAGACCGGCGGCTGCGGCGAGGCCTCGTGATCCGTCCGGCCGCGAGCGGGCGGACCGCCGGGACTCGACCGCGGCGAGCATGGCTGCGACTCGCGCGGCGACGATCTCGGGCGCCAAGCGGCGGGCGATGTGACCGCGGCCGGCGCAGCCGAGCCGCTCGTTCTCCGCGCGATCGGTGAGCAAGTCGATGACCGCGCGCGCGAAGTCGGCGGGGCGATCGGCGATCCTGAGCTCCCGGCCGTCGACCGCGTCAAGGCCGCGCGCCGCCACGGAGGTCGCGACCACCGCCACCCCGGAAGCCATGGCCCCGCAGACCTTGCCGCTCATGCCGGAACCGTAGCGGATCGGCGCGATGGCGACCGCCGCGCGATCGAGGAGTGGTCCCGTGTCGTCGACCCAGCCGACCCGCTCCAGGCCGTCGATGCGGCCGAGCGCGGCCGCGGCCGCGCTCGATCCGCTGCCGGCGACGCGAAGCCGCGCCGCCGGCATGGCGGAGCGAACGGCCGGCCAGATCTCGCGGGCAAACCACGCCAGCCCATCGCGGTTGGGAGCGTGCGCGAAGTGACCGATGAAGATCACCTCGGGCCCGCGCAGCCCGGCGGCGCGTGGGCGCGGCGGGACGATGATCGGGATGACGAAGCGAGGTGGCAGATCCGCCGCCGCGAGAAGCTGCTCGTCCTCCGCCGAGCAGACCAGGATTGCATCCGCGGCGCGATAGGCCGTCAGCTCGCGCCGGCGCGTCCAGGAAGCCATGCCGCGCCTGGCCCGCCCGAGCCCGGGGGTACCGGCCAGCCGGGCGAAGTGGATGTCGACCGAGTCGACGATCACCCGGGCGGCGGGCTGGGCGCGGCGCACGTGGCCGGCATACCGGCGAGCCGTGGCGTGGAACTCGAACAGCGCGGCGTCGTAGCGGCGGCGCCACAGCGCGTCGGCGAGGCTTTGCCAGCCGCTGGCGAGGGTGTTCAGCCCCAGCTGCTCGAGCGCGGCTCGCGGCGCGGGCATGTCCGCCGCCGACGCGCGCACCGGCGCCTGGCCCTCGTCGCGCTCGACCCACAGGTCGACGATCCGCTCGCGCGCGAGGAGTCGCAGCAACTCGACGAAGCGCTGGCTCCCGGCCGACTCCTGCGCGCGCGGCCACCACTGCGACACGACCAGGATCCGACCGCCGCTCACGCGCGGGCGCCCCTCGCCCTCGCCCTCCGGCTCGGGACGAGATGGACGCCGAAGCCTGCAGCCCACTGTCGCAGGCAGTAGCGCAGAATTGCCGCTTGCCCGATGCACCAGAGGGCCGGGCGCTGGTGCAGCGGCAGCGCGCGCAGATGGCGGGCCTGTACGCGGCACGAGCTGCGGTAGAGCCGCGCTGCCGCGCGCGACGCGCCGTCGGGGTGGGTTCGATACCACAGCGCCCGACGCCGCTCGTAAGTGAACTCGCCGAGCCGGCTCAGGCGCAGGTAGAGGTCCCAGTCGTCGGCGCCCCACAGCGTGGCATCGAATCCGCCGGCGGCGCGTAGCGCGGCGGTGCGAATCAGAGCTTGACCCGGCGAACGGATCCAGTTGCGCTCCAGGAGGCGGTGATGGACCGCTCCTTCGGGCGCGTCCTGGCGCGGAAACACCTCGCCGACCTGGTCGCCGAAGGTCTCCATGAAGCCATAGACGAGCACCGCGCAAGGGCGGGCGTCGAGCGCGCGGACCTGCCAGTCGAGCTTGTCGGGGGGCCAGAGGTCGTCGTCGTCGAGCAGCGCGAGGAGGTCGCCCCGCGCGGCGGCGACGCCGAGGTTTCGTGCCGTGGCAGCTCCGCCGTGCTCGGCGAGCACGCAGCGCGTCCGCCCGCCGTCGCCGAGCGAGCGGAGCAGGTCGCGCGTGCCGTCGTCGGAGCCGTCATCGACCACGATCACCTCGAAGTCGGCGAAGCTCTGCGCGAACACGGAGTCGAGCGTCTCGCGCAGGTAGGCGGCGCGGTTGCGGGTCGGGATGACGACGCTCACCCGGGGCGCGGGCGCCTGCCCGCCGCAACGCGCTGTGCCGCCGTGCTCCATCAGCGCAGCCCGGCGGCCGCGACCGCGGCGGCGAGGCCCGGCAGCAGGGCGCGCTGCAGTCGTCCGTAGCTGTGAAGCAAAGCGAGCGTCACCTCCTGCTGGCGGCCAGTTGGAACCAGCGACAACGCGCCGAGCGCGCCGGCGAGCAGCCAGGTGCGCGGTCGGATCGCGGCGCGTGGCCACGCCCGCAGCGCTGCAGCGAGCTTGCGCGCCGCGAGCGGGAGGTCGAGCGGCGGCGTGCCGCGCAGCAGACACTGCATGGCGACGAACTCGCGGATGGTCGCCTCGCTGTGCGGGCGGAGGTCGTCGAGCGCGGGAGCGAGGCCGGCGAACTCGCGCTCGGCGGTGCGCAGCAGCACGGCTTCCATGGCGTGGACGCGCGACGAGAGCGAGCCGCCGACCAGACGGTAAAGGACCTGGTAGCGCGGCACCACCGCAAACGGGTGCTCCGGCGCGAGGCGCAGCAGCAGGTCCCAGTCCTCGCCGACCTCGAGCGACTCGTCGAAGCGAAGCGCGGTGGTCAAGCGCTCGCGGTCGATGGTCACGTTGGAGCCGCTGCCGACGAAGAGATCGACCAGCAGCGCGCGCAGCACGATGCCCTCGTAGCGGCTCGGGGTCTTGGCGAAGAGGAAGCGCCCGTCTCCGCCGAAGATCGCCGTCCAGCTATAGGCCACCGCTGCCGCGGGCCGGCGCTCGAGCGCATGGATCTGCGCCTCGAGCTTCGCTGGCGTCCACAGATCGTCGGCGTCGAGGAAGGAGACGTAGCGGCCCGTCGCGGCCGCCAGGCCACGATTGCGGGCAGTCGCGAGACCGCCGTTGGGGAACCGGAGGACCCGAATCCGCGGATCCGGGAACGCGTCGGCCACGGCTCTGGTGCGATCGGTCGAGCCGTCGTCGACCACCAGGATCTCGAGGTCGTCCAGCGTCTGGCGGCGCAGCGACTCGAGCGCGGCGCAGAGAGTCGGCTCCGCGTTGAATGCCGGAACGATCACCGAAGCGAGGGGCATCGCAGGCCATCGCTCAGACGGATCGGAGCCGATACGGGTCGCGGCCCGGATCGAGTCCGCGCGCGAAGTGGACCACCTCGAGTTCCTCCCGCTAGCCGCCGGCACGATGGTGCCCGGGCGTCCTTCCGGCCGCTGAGCCAGCGCAGATCACGACACCGCCGACGAGGTGCAAGGAAGCTGCGATGTCATAGCAGGTCGGGAGATGCAATCGCGCTCGCGGCGCCTGTGCTGGATCCGGCTACCACCCCGGACACACCTCGACGGGCGGACTGAGGTCCGCCACCCGATGGACACACTGCGCATCCTGCGCTGGATGGTGCGTGCCGAGCGGCGGCTGCGCCTGCTGTCGCCGTTCATCGGCCCCCACGAGCCCTTTCGCTCGACCTTTCGCCGCGATCCTCACTCGGTCTACCGCCGCCTGCAGCGCGAGGCGCCGGTCTACTTCAGCCCGGTGCTGCGCAGCCTGCTCATGCTCGACCCGCCCGCCACACCCGAGTGCGGCGCCTGGTGAGCCGGGCCTTCACGCCGCGGGTGGTCGATCGCCTCGCGGACCGCACCGCGGCGCGGGTCTCGACGCTGCTCGACGCCATGAAGCGCGCCGTCGACGGCCTTCTCAGCGTGTTGCAGCGGCTGTTCGCGGCGCGAGCGGATAGCGCCTTCGACCGGGCAATGTCGCCGTCATCATAAAATATCCTATCGGACATCTTCCGAGCCCCGCCCTCGCGGCCCATATATGTCGCCCACAAACGGTCGGTCAAGGTTCTTGCGCGAGTGTCTTGCGCAGCAGAAGCCTCTCCCCTTGCGCGAGAAAGGGACCAGCAGATCGGCCCGGCATCCCTCGCAGCGGAAGCGGGCGAAGCCGCGGGTGAAGGTGCCGCAGGCGTACTGCGGCCGATCGGGAGCGAGCGCTCCGGGGTCGAATACGTCGGCGTGAACAGGTGCCTGAGCCACGGCCGGGCATGCGCGTGACGTGCTCGCGCCGGGACGCCCGACGCACGGAGCGATCGGGGCGCCGCGGCGCGCGAAGGCTTTGCTTCGGCGCTGGGGGCGGGGATTCGCCGGCGTGTGGCGCGCTTCGCCAATGCCGTGAGGCCTGCCGGCGTCACCTCGGCGACGATCGCCGCAGCGGGTCTCGGCCGGGCTGCGTGGCGACAAATGCCCAGATTTGGATGCTCATATGGGCACTTCAGTGACGCAGCTCCGGGCGCGCTGCCTCGACCTGATCCGGCGGGTGGAGCGCGGCGGCGCGCCCATCGACATCAAGCGGCGTGGCAAGGTGGTGGCGCGGCTCGCGCCGCCCCCGGCGGCAGAGGCAGCGCCGCGCAAGCCGTGGGAAGTCCTGCGCGGGTCGGGCGCGCTGCTGGCTGAGCCTGAGGAGTCCGTACTCGACGCGCGGGCGTTCGAGGCCTCCCGGTGAAGGGTCTGCTCGACACGCACGTGTGGCTCTGGTGGATCCTCGGATCCGATCGGCCTCCGCGGGAGGAGCGCGTGGCCCTGGACCGCCTGGCGTCGCACGCCGCACTGCGGCTGGCGGCGGTCGGCCTCTGGGAAGCGCAGCGCCGCAGGCACGCCGACGGGCTCGCGTGACCGCCGCAGCCGCCGGGCAGAAGGTCGGGCGCCTCGCCGGCGCAGCGTGCCGCGATCGTGCCGGCGGGCTTGGCGGCGGGCTTGCCGATCTTGCCCTTCGTGTCGGTGTCGAGCGACTCGAGGCAGGCGCCGAGCTCCTCGCCCGAAACGACGACCTCGTCGACCTCGACCTTGAGGGCTGCCTTGGCGCACCCGAGGTACTCCTTCGCCGCCGCGTCGGAGACCTTGTGCAGCTGCTTGAGCACGTCGCCCTGACAGCGCGCGCCGTCGTCGTCGGTCGCGACCGCGGCGTTCGCGCTCGCACCGAGAAGATCGCCGAGCAGGCCGGCCGCGGCATCGCGCCCGCGACCTTGCCCTTCGCGTCGGCGAGCTGGCACGCCTCCAGGTCCGGCGGCGTGCCCGCCGCGGCCGCCTTCAGGCACGCCGAACTCTCCTTCCCCTGCAGGGCCGCGACCGTCGCCACGGCCTTGCCGATCGCGTTCACGCAGATCTGCTCGTCCTTCGTGAGACCGCGCCGCCGTTCGGCGTCGTGACCACGGTCTGCAGCGGCGCCGACGTTTTCCGGTTCGCCTTCCACATGGAGGACGAGGACCCTGCGATCGTCGACGCAGATGTGGCCTGCCGTCCTTCGACTCGTCGGGCGAGCTCGACGCCCTATCGTACTGCAGCGACTTCGAGATCCTCGGCCGGTGATGCGCCCCGCATCGCGGGGTGCGATGCGACGTGCGGGAGCGCCGAGGCCCCCCTGCTGGGGGCCGGGCGCGGCGGGAGTTCCGGGGAAGGCGCAGTCGCCGCGTACGAACGGCTCGACGACGCGCTCGGCGAACGCCGGCTCGATCCCCGGCCCGGTGTCGCTGATGGTGATCTCGACCACCGTCTTCGAGCGCCTGGCGGCGAGCCGCACGACGCCCTTGCGGGTGAACTTGGCCGCGTTGCCGAGCAGGTTGACCAGAACCTGGTGGAGCCGATCGCGGTCGCTGTGCACGACGATCGTCGGATCGACGTCGACCTCGAAGGCGATCGGCCGGGTGTAGCTGCAATAAACGGGTGATTTTCCGTAATGCCCCCTAGCGGTCGTTCCGAACGCCGGATCACCCCAGCTCGGGAGCGCATGCGGCGACCCGGCGATCACCGGATACGGCGCGCACAAAGCGCCGGTCAAGCGTGTTTCGGGTTTCGGGCACCGGGTTCGGGCACCGGCGCTCAGGGGTCGCCGCCCGGCCGCAGCGGGCCGCACCGGGGTCGCTGGCTCCGTGGGGCGGAGCCGGGGGCATGGCCGTCTCGGCGGCCGGCCAGGGCGTGGGCGATCGAGTGCCGCCGTGGGCTGCGCGGGCGGTGGCTCAGAAGTCCGGGAAGAGGAGCGCGGCCTCCTGACCCGCGTCGCGCCGGGCGGGCGCAGG
>CAZGUU010000075.1:0-18513 GCA_964529315.1 uncultured Enterobacteriaceae bacterium | reverse complement strand
GACGTGGTCGGCCTGCTCGGGCTCGGCGTCTAGCGCGCCGACCTCCGGGGTGCGTGGGACGCGACCGCAGCCGACCGGCGCGACCTCGCCGGGTTGCGCGAGGCGGTCGAGCACGCCTGCTCGTGCGCCAGCTTCGACGGCCGCGCCGGCCGGGGGAGGGCGGCTTACCGCGATTGCGCGCGGCGCGTGCGCGACGCTGCGCTTGGAGCCGGGGCGCTGCGCGCGGCGTGTCGCGCAGCCGCCACCCAGGACTACACGAAGTCGACCTGCGGCACGCACCAGGTCGCCTGTGCGCACCACGCGCGCCGATCGAGCCGCGAGCCGCTCGGCTGCCGGATCGCCGCCGCGCTCTCCTGCGAGAGCGGCCGAAGCTTCGTGGAGCGTGCGTGCTCGGAGCAGACCCACTGCTCGGACGTCGTCGACTGGACGGCGAGCACGTGCAACGACGTCCGCGCGCAGGGTCCGTACGGGGCCGGCGTGCGAATGATGTCGTTCGCCAAGCCGTCGGAGCTGTTGCCCGCCGAGTCGCGCGCCCTGGAGACCGTCGTGTGGTACCCCACCGCGCCCGACGCTGCGCCGGTTTCGGCACCCCACCGCGCGGTGCTCGATGCCCCCGTGGACCTCTCCGACGGGCCCTACCCGGTGCTGCTCTTCTCGCACGGCTCGTGCGGCTATCCGCTACAGTCCACGTTCCTGCTGCCGCGGATCGCCTCGTGGGGCTTCGTCGTCGTCGCGCCGCCGCACCCGGGCAACACGATCTACGAGTACCCGGGGTGCGGCTCGGCGGCGAGCCAGGCGGCCTCCTACGTGGAGCGGCCCAGTGACGTGATCTTCGTCCTCGACCAGATGCTCGCCGAGAGCGAGCGCGCGGGCTCGCCCTTTCGCGGCGCACTCGACGCCGCGCGGATCGGCATGTCCGGCCACTCCTTCGGCGGCCTGACCACCTACCTCGTGCAGGCCCGCGATCCGCGCATCCGCGTGGCCATCCCCATGGCGCCGGCTGCCCTGTTCGACCCCGTGCTCACGGTGCCGTCGCTCAGCATGGTCGGCGAGATCGATTCGGTGGTCGACAACCAGGAGACGCGCGCGGCCTGGGAGCGCTCGGCTCGGCCGGGCTTCTTTGTCGAGATCGGCGACGCCGGGCACTATGCGTTCTCCGATGCGTGCCGCGGCACGGCGGACTGCGATCCGCCCAGGACTCGCACGCAAGACGAGGCGCACGACCTCGTGCTCCGCTGGGTGCTGCCCTTCCTTCAGGTCTATCTGGGCGGGGATGCCGGCGGGGAGCCGTTCCTCTCGGCCAAGTCGGCTGCGGCGGGTGCGCGCGTGGAGCGGCGCTGATCCCTCGCGCGGCGCGTGCCCCGACGGCTCGCGCGGGGGGCCGTCGGGAGGAAAGCGGCCCTGGCGTCCCGGACCGTGCCGGGACGCCAGGGGTGAACCGTGGGCTTCAGCTCTGCGGCGGCGGGCACGCGCGCATGCAGGTGCGATTGGCCTTGTGGCAGTCCTTCAGGCCCTCGCGCACTGTCGGGTTCTCGCGGCAGACGTCGCGGCAAGAATAGGCCTCGAGCTGCGCCTGGTCGACGCACGCATCGCGTGCCGGGTCGCCCTGGGGTGGGCAATTATCCTTGTCGATTGCGAGCTGCGCGCTGCACACGTCGAGGCACGCCTCGAGGAGGTCGAGGAAGGGGCCGCTGCATTCCGCGCGCTGCTCCCGGCAGTCGGTGGCGCACGCCGGGTCGACGCTGCGGCAGAGATCCTTGTCTTCCAGGAAGTCGTCCTTGCACTCGTTCCTGCACTCCTTGTGCTCGTTGCGCGCATCGAGGATGCATGCCGGATCGGCACCGCCCGCGAACGCCGGAGCGGCAGCGATCGCCCAGAGAGCGGCTGCGGACAATAGCATTCGCATCGTCTTCACAGGGTTCCTCCTCCCGGATCACGGGCGGGCGCCACTGCTCGACGCACGCCGCTGGCCATTGGCTTCCACATAGCAGGCTCTTGCGCAGGCAGGCAATCCACGATTTCGCATCGCGATCCCGCGCGAGGAACTCGGCGCCTGATCCATCCGCTCGGGGTGGGCTCGGCAGCGATTCGTCGCGGCCTGCCCTGTACCCCCGGCCGATCGGTCAGGTCTTGGGGCGAGGCGGGGCGGGGTTCGCCAGGTCGAGGCCGAGCGAGCGGGGGAAGACCCGCGCGATCTCCTGCGGCGTCCAGGTCTCCCGCTTCTGCATGGTGCGCACCGGTGTCGGGTCGCTGATGCGGGCGATGACGCCGCCGTTGACCAGGAAGACCTGGCCGTTCACGCCGGCGGCGGCGTCCGTGGCCAGGTAGGCGACCATCGGCGCCACGTCGTCGGGCTCGCCGATGTTGGGCACCGGCGAGGTGGGCGGGGCGGGCGCCGCAGGGGCCGGCGCTGCAGCCGCTCCCGGCCGTGGGCCGATGGTGGCGATCATGCGCGTCTGGGCGATCGGCGAGATCGCGTTCGCCGTGACGCCGTACTTGCCGAGCTCGCGCGCCACCACCCGGGTCAAGCCGGCGATGCCGTCCTTGGCGGCGGAGTAGTTCGCCTGCCCGGCGTTGCCGTAGAGGCCCGAGGTGGAGGTGAAGGAGATGATGCGCCCGGACTTCTGCTCGCGCATGACGGCGGCGGCGTGCCGGGTGCAATTCCAGGTGCCCTTCAAGTGCACGGCGATCACCGCGTCCCAGTCCGCCTCGGCCATGTTGAAGATCATTCGGTCGCGCAGGATGCCGGCGACGCTCACCAGGATGTCGAGGCGGCCGAACTCGGAGACCGCGGTGTCGATCAGGCGCTTGGCCGAGGCGAACTCGGAGACCGAGTCGTAGCTGGCCACGGCCCGGCCGCCGGCGCGACGGATCTCGTCGACCACCGTGTCGGCGGCCTGCGCCTCGTTGCCGCTGCCGTCGACCGCGCAGCCCAGGTCGTTGACCACCACGGATGCGCCCTCGGCGGCGAGCAGGATGGCGATGCCGCGGCCGATGCCGCGGCCCGCGCCGGTGACGATCGCGGTCTTGCCCTTGAGATGCTGACCCATTGCCTGCTTGCTCCCTGGTGCCGGCCGCCGCTCAGGCGCGCGGCTTCTCTTCCGTGCGCGGCGGTGCCGGGTTGGCGACGCCGAGCATCAGGGTCTCGGGGACGGTCTCGAGAAGCTCGTCGAGGGTCCAGCGCCCGTCCTTGAAGATCGTCGTGACCGGGCGCGGGTACGAGACCAGGGCGTAGGAGGGGCCGGTGCACAGGAAGACCTGCCCGTTCACGCCCGCCGCCTGCTCGCTGGCCAGGAACACGGCCATGGGTGCAACGTCGTCGGGGCTCAGGTTCTCGATCGAGGCCACGCCGCGCTCCTCGCGCACGATGCCCTGCGCCTTTCGTACCTCGCGCGCCTTGAAATAGGCGTCGGTCAGCGTCATGCGCGTGCCCGCCACGGGGGAGATCGCGTTGCAGGTGATGCCGTACTTGCCGAGGTCTCGAGCCACCGTCTTGGCGAAGCCGGCGATCGCGCTCTTGGCCGAGCCGTAGTTCGACTGCCCGGGGTTGCCGAACAGGCCCGCCCCGGAGGTGAACGGCAGGATGCGTCCGTAGCCCTGCTCGCGCATCGGGCCGACGGCGGCGCGCACGCAGGTGAAGGTGCCCTTCAGGTGCGTCGCGATCACCGCGTCGAAGTCCTCCTCGGCCATGTTGAAGATCATCCGGTCGCGCAGGATTCCGGCGCAGGTGACCAGGATGTCGATCCGGCCGAACTTCTCGATCGCCGTGCCGACGATGCGCGCCCCGCCCTCCATCGTGGTGACCGAGTCGGCGACGGCGACCGCCTCGCCGCCCGCGGTCCGGATCTCCGCTACGACCTGGTTGGCTGGCTCGCTCGACGGCTCCGAGCCGTCGCCCTTCACGCCGTAGTCGTTGACCACGACCTTCGCCCCGTGCTCGGCCATCAGCAGCGCGACCGAGCGCCCGATTCCGCGCCCCGCCCCGGTGACGACGGCGACGCGTCCTTGCAGCATCTTTTCCACCCTCGCGCTCTCCTCGCTGGTTCGTCGAGCCGGCTTCGCGCCCGCGCCGCGCCGCGGGCCGCGCCTGCTGCGCGGCGTGCCCCTCTCCTTACGGACTGGATTCCCCGGCCGTCAACCCGCTGCTCAGCGCGGTGCACGTCGGCTCGAGGTCGGAGGCCGGAGAGCGGGTGCCTGCGCCGCCGCCGTGGCCTTGGACTGTTTGGTCGCCGGTCGATACTGTCGAGACGGCAGGGTGCGGGCCGGACGGCTCCGGCGCCCGGAAGGAGGAACGATGCGAGGCAACCCAGGCATTCTGTGCGCGCTCGGAGGCGGGCTCGTCGCGGCTCTGGCGCTCGGCGCCTGTGCGCCGGCCACGGTGAACAAGGCGGGCGTGCGCGCGACGGACCAGGCACCCGAGTCCACTCAGGTGGAGGTGGTGCGCATCCCCTACGACGCGAGCCACCCCTACTACGTGGTCACCGTCGAGCCGCTCACCGTCGGAGTCGACTCGTCCGCAGGGCCGGCGCCGCAGACGCCCGGCGTGGTCCGCTACGGCTGGGGACCCTGGGGCTGGGGCGGTCTGCTGCCCACGGGACCCAAGGCGGAAGCGTACGGCGCGCCGGCGCAGAGCTTCTCGGCGAACATGGGCCAGTCGATCGCGGCCCAGCTCACCACGGCGCTGACCAACGCGGGCAACCTGCGCGTGATCGACTGGGACTTCTACCAGCAGAACAGGGGCAACCCGGCCAAGCTGATCAACAAGAAGGCGGGCGAGGTTGGCCCCTTCGTGATCAAGGGCACGGTGACCGAGTTCAACGAGGTCGCCGAGGCGACCGGCTCGTCGACCGGCGGCTCGCTGGGAGCGCTGGGGGCAGCGCTGGCCATCGGCGGCGCCATCGCCGGCAACAGCCCGGCGACCTACACCGGCGTGGGGCTCGCGGCGGCCAACCCGACCTACGAGAACACCCAGGCGCGGCGCACCGGATCAGTGGCGATGGACTTGAAGATCGTCCAGCCGGGCGACGGACGGATCCTCGCAAGCGTCATGGCCAACGGCAGCTTCGCGAGCGAGTCCGCGGCGAACGGCTTCTCGCTGTTCGGCTTTGGCAAGGCGACCAACGCGTTCGCCGCCAGCGCGCTCGGCCAGGCCAACCGCGCGGCGATGAACTCGGCCACCACGCAGATCGTGCAGCGGCTCGAGGCCGCCGTACCGTGAGGAGGGTCGGTTGAGCCGGCTGCTCGGCGCCCTGGGCGCGGCCGCCGTCGTGGCGCTCCTCGCGGTGCCCGTCGTGCTGCACTTCGGCCAGAAGGCGCACGATCGCCTCGAGATCGTCTACTTGCGGCCGGCGGCCGGCCAGCCGGATCCCGCGCCGGGGCAGAGCTTCGCCCTGGCCTCGGCGGCGATCGTCGACCGTGAGCTCTCCGGCACGACCGGCTGGCGCCCCAACGACGTCTTCCTCTGGGGCCCCGGCCTGTGGGCGGACAACAACTCGAACCGCCAGCTCGGCATCCTCCAGGCGCTGCGCGAGACGCTGCGCGTGTTCAAGGACCACCTCACCAAGGTGTCGAGCGACGTCTACGACCAGAATCTGGTCTCCGCCGAGAACAACCTGCGCAACGACCCGACCAAGTGGGCGTTTCCCTCGGCCGAGAGCCGCTACCGCGAGGCCGCGGCGCGGCTGCAGGCCTACGTCGACGGCCTGGGCACCGACCCACCCACCTCGCGACCGATCAACGCGCGCAACGTGGAGCTGATCCGGCTGATGCAGACCTGGACCGACCTGCTGGGCGACGCCCACGCCGAGCTCTACCGGGCCGATGTCGACTGGCTCCAGATCGACGATGCCTTCTACCATGCCCAGGGCTTCTGCCACGTGATCGCCGCAATGCTGCCCGCGGTGGAGATCGAGTACCGCCGCGAGATCGACGGTCGCCCGGTCCTGCGCAAGCTCTTCACCGAGGCGCAGGCGCCGCTCGACCGCTGCGCCGTGATGAAGCCGCTCGCCGTGGTCGACGGTAGCGACGCGAGCCTGCTCGCCAACCACCGCCGCAACCTCGACGTCTACGTCAACGAGGCGCGCCAGAAGCTCTACTCGATCCGCGAGGAGCTGGAGAAGTAGCCCGCGGCCGCCGGCGTGCGCTCGGCACGGCGCGGGTCCGCCAGGCGGCTGGCGCTCTTCGGCTGCCGTCTATGGGACGAACACCAGGACGTCGGCCGGGAAGGTGCCGTCGATCGGGGTCGTGCTGGAGAACGGCCGCTCGGGCAGCGAGCCGTCGGGCTGCACCGCGTAGGCGTCGATCCGGTTCGAGCCGCCGAGCGAGACCAGCACCGTGCGCTGCGTGGCGCCCCCCGGCGGCGTGTGCTCGAGCCAGGCCAGGCCGGTGGGATACGACGTGGTGTCGGCGAAGGTCGAGCCCTGCGTGTCGTCGAGGATCTGCCCCGCCGCGTCGAGCTGGTAGAAGTCGATCTGGCCGTCGTTGAAGGCCGCTCCGTAGATGTGCGTGATCGCCGGGTCGATCAGGATCGCATTGTAGATGCCGCGGGTGTTCGACTCGCTCGACGGGTCCTTGGTGAAGTCGCCGCCAGTTCCCGGCTGGTCGGGGATGGGCGTCGACAGCGTGTAGGCCGCGATGCGGTTCTTGTATTGCAGCACGGCGTACAGGACGGTCTGCCCCGTGCCCGGCGAGGGCGACGGTGGCACCGCCAGGGCGATCATGCGACCTGGCCCGTCCGCCTTGACGAAGCTCGGGCTGGGCGACGGAGTCGGGCTCGGCGGCGGCGGCGTGGGCGTGGGCGTGGGGGCACCCACCGGCGTCGGCGAGGTGGGTGGGTTGGGCAGCTCGCCGTCGGGCTGGACGGTGAAGCGGCGGATGAGCCCCGCGCCGGTGTCGCCCGCGTAGAGGTAGCCAAGGTCCGAAACCAGGGCTGCGCCCTGGTAGCTCGCCGAGTCGAAGGTGTCGGCCTGGGAGGACGCATTGGCCGGAAGCTCGCCCTCGGGGCCGAGCTGGTAGGCGGCGACCCGTGTCTGGATGGTGATGCCCTGCCCGTTGCCCTCCTCGACGACGTAGAGCAGGTAGTCGCCCGCGTCGTTGACCACCACGCTCATGTCGAGCGGGTCGGCCCCCGGGCGGGGGTCGGTGGCGCAGGGTGGGGCCAGCCCGGCGCCCTCGCCGCACAGGGAGACGAGCCGCCCGCCAGCGATGTCGAAGGCGAAGATCTGGTTCATCCCGGCGACGTAGAGGATCGGCAGCGTGGGGTGCCGCACCAGGCGCCGGGGGTTGACCACCGGCGCGCTGGTGAAGGGCGCACCGGGCAGCGAGCCGTCGGCGCCGAGCTGGTAGACGCTCACCCGTCCGCCCGAGGTGCCGAGCACCGGATCGGTCGCCTCGGCGACGTAGACGAACGCCCCGGCACTGCCCGGCGACGCGGTGGGCGCGGGCGGGAGGATCTTGCTGTCGCCCGAGCTCACGCAGCCCGCGAGCAGCAGCAGGCAGGAGAGCAGGACGAGCCGCGGCGCAAGCCTTCCCTGTCGCATCATCCCGCGCGGTATATCGGAGGGCTGCCGGGCTGTCGAGGTGACGTCGCGCAGCGACGGCCGCGCGGGGGCTGGCGTCAAGCCAAGCGGCGCGCGGGCCAGGCACGCTTTCTCGCTCGCGTCGCCGGTGGTGTATACCGGCCGGATGCTGGCCCGCATTCGCGTCGTTCTGGTCCGACCGCGCCGCGGCGGGAACGTCGGCTCGGTGGCGCGTGCGATGAAGAACACCGGGCTCGGCGAGCTCGTCCTGGTCGCGCCCCGCACCCGCATCGGCGCGGTGGGCGAGCGCATGGCCGCGCACGCGCGCGACCTGCTCGCGCGGCGCCGGCTGGTCGCCGACCTGCCCGGCGCGGTGGCCGATTGCCACCTCGTGGTCGGCACGGTGGGGCGTGACACGACCGGCCCCGAGCAGCCCCGGACGGCGCGCGCGCTCGCTCCCGAGATCCTCGCCGCGGCACGGCACGGTCGCGTGGCGCTGGTGTTCGGACCCGAGGACCACGGCCTGGCCAACCGCGAGCTCGACCTCTGCCAGCGCTGGCTGCGCATTCCCAGCGCGCCCGAATACCCCTCGCTCAACCTGGCGCAGGCAGTGGCGATCTGCGGATACGAGCTGCTCCTCGCGACGGAGCAAGGGGCGTCGAAGGAGAGCCTCCGGCGGGAGGCGCGGTACCTGGAGCGCGCGGCGACCAGCGCCGAGCGCGAAGCCCTGCTCGATCACCTGGCGGTGGCGCTGGGGCGGATCGGCTTCCTCTCGCGCGAGAACCCGACGCACATCCTGCGCGACGTACGCTCGCTGTTCGCCCGCGCCGGCCTGACGACGCGCGACGTGCGCATCTGGCGCGGTGTGGCGCGCCAGATCCTCTGGGCGGCATCGAGGGCCGCAGCCAGTGCCGCGCCGGGCGGGCCGAGCTCGTCGGCCGCCGGCGCGCCGCCTGCGCCTACTTCGCCTCGCGGGCGACGTCGAGCGGCCGCACGCGCTTGACCAGGATCGCCGAGACGCCACCCCGCTCGGCCAGCGTGCCGCGCAGCTCGACGCGCTGAGCGATCAGCGGTGCCAGCGGGTCCTGTGGCACGTGTGCGGTGCGATCGAGGACCGCCAGGTAGAGCGTACCCGTCTGGTCGTCGAGCACGCCGAGCGGCTGCCCGGCACGCGCGCAGCTGATCGCGCACTGGCGGTGCTGGGCGCCGCGCCGCCCGGCCATCACAAAGCAGCCGGTTTCGACCACCTCGCCGGTGACGGCGATCTCCTGCCCCGCCTCAGGGCGAACGGCGGGGCTCGCCGGGTGGCCGGCCAGAGGCACGGCGAGCCCCGCTGCGCAGGCCATCATTGCGAAAATGCGAGATGGCGCAGGACTCGTGCAAACCCGCGAGGTGCGCCGCGGCCGCTTCCGTCGGTGGAACGAGCCCATCTGCGTGAATTCGCACGGGGTTGGCCGCGGGGCAAGCCCGAGCGTTTGGTCCCGCGATTGCTGTGGCAGACGGGCAGCGCGCTTTCTCGCGAAGGCCGCTCGCTGGGCGTGACCCAGCGTCCAGCGTCTCACGGAAACTTCACCCGAGGGCATCGAGGAGCCGCGACGGTCACCCGTCGCGGCTCCTCGAGTTTTTGTCTGCGGAGAATCGCTCGGGTCGCGCCGATCACTCCTCGAGAACCCCGATGCCGTCCGGGAAGCCCAGGCCCGTGTCCATCGTCTCGGGAGCCAGCGGCTCGCCGCCCTCGAAGCGGATCTTGCGCACCGTGCCGGTCGCAGGGCCCGGGCCGATGTCGCTGCCGTCGATCACCAGGCCGATGTCGGCGTAGTAGACGGTGCCCCGCGAGTCGATGCCCAGGCCGAGCGGTGTGCCCGTGGAGAACGGCTTCGTTCCCAGACGCTCGCCCGCGGGCGGCTCGAGGATGCGGCGCACGAAGCGCCCCTCGGCGTCGTACTCGGCGATCACGCCGTTGATCACGCTCGAGACGTAGAAGCCGCCGTCGGGCGTGCCGACCACGGCGTTCGGCGTGAAGACGTGCGCGTCGGCGGCGATGATCTTCTTCTTGCTCACGACGTCGGCCAGCGGAGCGCCAGTTGCGTCGCGCCGCCCGCAGCCGCCTGCGGCGTCGTTCGAGGTGGGGAAGGGCGGATCGTAGCGGTAGACCCCGGGATCGACGCGCGCGCTGGCCAGGTGGACGCGATCCTCGGCGTCCACCCAGATGCCGCCCGCCGTGCCTATGGCGACGTCGACCTTGCAGTAGGAGACCTCGAAGGAATCGAAGGGTGGGAACCAGACGATGAGCTGGCCATCGCCCGGACCGCTGGCCTGGTCGCCGACGTCGGTGGTCACCAGGCGGCCGTCGGAGAGGAAGCCGCAGCCGTAGTTCTCGGCGTTGTCGAGCGACCCCTGGTAGGTCGGGGTGAGCTTGCCGATGCGCTCGGCCGAGAGGTGGCCGACCGCGTCACCGGCGAGCTGGAAGAAGCCCCAGCCTTGCGGCGGGTCGGGCTGGCCGGTGTCCTCGCCGGCGATGAAGCGCCGCGAGCCGTCCGGGTGGAAGCAGATCTGGGCGTTGATGTCGAGGCCGTTGGGGTCGAAGCGGCTGCTCTCGATCACCGTTTGCTTGACGTCGCCATCGTAGGGCGCGTAGGCGTTGAGCCGGTTCAGCTCGCCGCTGAAGACGGTCACCGTGCTCTGGGTGGCCGAGCTGTCGTTGCTGCACGCGGCGAGACTGGCGGCGAGCAGAGCGACGGCGATCGGGAGCGGTGCGGGTGGCGATGCGGCGCGGACTCGCGGGTTGGTCATCGCATCGACAAACCACGGCTCCACGGTGGCTGTCAAAGCGAATTTGACGGCCAGGGTCGCTCGGCGCCGGAGCCGGCTGGCCTTCCCGGCCGGTGCGGGTCAGCCGCCCATCGCCTCGGCGCGCCTCTGCACCTGCTCGAGAATTCGGGCCCGGCGGCGCGCGTCCACCTGGGTGCGCAGCCGCAGGAAGAGCTCCTCGCGGTTCACCGGCTTGGCCAGGAAGTCGCTCACGCCCAGGTTCATGCCCGTGGCGCGCGTCTCCATGTCGTCGCGAGCGGTGAGCAGGATCACCGGCAGGGAGGCCGTGGCCGGGGACTTCTTCAGCTCGCGGCAGACGGCGAAGCCGTCCATGTTGGGCATCATCACGTCGAGGAGGATGACGTCCACCTCCTTGGTGCGCAGGCTGTCCAGCGCCGCCTGCCCGCCATCGGCCAGGACGACGCGGTAGCCCTTTCGCTCGAGCAGGTGGCTGAGCAGGCGGCGCGAGTCCTCGTCGTCGTCGACCACCAGGACGCGCCCCTCGCCGTCCTCCCGGCCCTTGGCTTCTTCGGTCCCCATGATCTGCACCTACCTACGCCGTTGCGCCGCTGGCCGCGGCCAGGCCGCCCCCCCGTCGCCGGCGCAGCTTCGCCACCAGCGTGGTCCGCTTGAGGCCGAGCAGGCGGGCGGCCGCCTGCTTGTTGCCCTTGGTGCGGCGCAAGGCTTCTTCGATCAGCCGGTTCTCGAACTCCTCGACCGCGTTGGTCAGGTCGAGCCCCTCCTCGGTCATCACCGGGCGGGGGATCTTCTTCTCGGAGATGAACGAGCGGATGGTCGGCGGCAGGTGCTCGGTGCGCACCACGCCGTCCTCGGAGAGGATGACCAGGCGCTCGATGAGGTTCTCCAGCTCGCGGACGTTGCCCGGCCAGTCGTACTCCCAGAGGTGGACCATCGCCTCTTCGGTGATGGTCACGCTCATGCCAGGGCGCTTCTGGTTGTGCCGCTCCAAGAAGTGACGCACCAGCAACGGGACGTCGGAGCGGCGCTCGCGCAGCGGCGGCAGCGCGATCGGGATCACCTCGAGACGATAGAAGAGATCCTCACGGAACAGGCCCTTCTCGACCTGGACGGCGAGATCCTTGTTCGTCGCGGTGATCACCCGCACGTCGACGCGCGAGCTGCGGTCCGCGCCCACCGGCCGGACCTCGCGGTCTTGCAGCACGCGCAGCAGCTTCACCTGGAGGACCGGGCTCATCTCGGAGATCTCGTCGAGGAAGATCGTTCCGCCGTTGGCCAGCTGGAACATGCCCGCCCGAGCGCCCACCGCGCCGGTGAAGGCTCCCCGCTCGTGGCCGAACATCTCCGACTCGAGCAGGTCGGCCGGGATGGCGCCGCAGTTCACCGGGATGAAGGGCCGATCAGCGCGCTGGCTCGCCGCGTGGATCGAGCGCGCCGCTACCTCCTTGCCGGTGCCACTCTCGCCGAGGATCAGGATGGTCGCCTCGGTCGGGCCCACCCTGCGGATCAGGTCGTGGATCCGCACGATCAACGGGTGTTGACCGATCAGCTGAACTCCTGGTCCACCACCTTGCATCAAGACCCCGCCTCGCCCCGCCGACTGGGCGCCGTCGAGTCTCGTCCCCGAGCCCGAAGAATATGACACGAAGTCCCGGAAGAGCGCCATAGGTGCACACCCCGCTTGCCGAAGGGGGCAAGACCCCCTCGAAGGGCTAGTCGCCTCTCCGGTGACGAATCTTGAGCGCCCGGCGCCGAAAAATTGCCGCGCCGAGAAATTGCCGCACCCGGGCCTCCCTGGTATCGGGCATGTCATGCCGCCAAAGTCGAGGGAAGCGCCGACGAGCCGCCCGGCCGTGAATCGCCCGGATCCCCGGCTGCGCTCCGATGGCCGCCGCGCCCCCGAGGCGAGGCGGCTGCGGATCCTCCCCGGGTACCTCGAGCACGCCGAGGGCTCGGCCCTGATCTCCGCCGGGGCCACTCGGGTGCTGTGCGCCGTCAGCCTCGAGGAGCAGGTTCCCGAGTTCCTGCGCGGCCGTGGCCGAGGCTGGCTGACCGCCGAGTACGGCATGCTGCCGCGCGCCACCCACACGCGCAGCCAGCGCGAGTCGAGCCGTGGGCGGATCTCCGGGCGCACCCACGAGATCCAGCGGCTGATCGGGCGCAGCCTGCGTGCCGTGGTCGACCTCGAGTCGCTGGGCGAGCGCACCCTGCACGTCGACTGCGACGTCCTGCAGGCGGACGGCGGTACGCGCACGGCGGCGATCAACGGCGCCTACGTCGCCGTGGCTCAGGCGCTCGACCGCCTGGTGGCCGCGGGGGTGCTCGCCAAGAGCCCGCTGCGCGAGCCGGTGGGGGCGATCAGCGTCGGCCTGGTCGGCGGCGAGCTGCTCGTCGACCTGGCCTACGGCGAGGACAGCCGAGCCGAGGTGGACGCCAACTTCGTCATGACCGGCAGCGGCGGTCTGGTCGAGGTGCAGGGCACGGCCGAGGGGCGACCCTTCAGCCGCGACGACCTCGCAGGGATGCTCGATGCCGCCTGGAAGGCGATCCAGCGCATTCACGCGACCCAGGCCAAGGCGATCGAGGGCTTGCGGGCCAAGGGCCGAGCGCGGCGCCGGGGTGGTGCGGCGCGCAAGCCGCCGGCACGCCGCTAGGCACCGCCCCGAGAGGCCGCGGCGTGCGCATCGAGGGCCCGGTCACGCTCGCATCGCGCAATCCGGGCAAGCTGCGCGAGCTGCAGGCGTTGTGCGGTGGCGCGCTCATCCTGCGCATGCTGCCCGCTCGAGCATCGCCGCCCGAGGTCGCCGAGGACCAGCCCACCTACCTGGGCAATGCGCTCGCCAAGGCCCTGGCCGTTGCGCGCTGGACCGGCGGCGCGGCGCTGGCCGACGACTCGGGCCTCGAGGTGGACGCGCTGGGGGGCGCACCCGGTGTGCTCTCGGCGCGCTACGGCGGTGCCGGGCTCGACGACGCAGGACGCTGCGCCCACTTGCTCGCCGCGCTGGGCGGCAGCGCCGACCGTCGAGCGCGCTTTCGCTGCGTCCTGGTGCTCGCCGCCGCCGATCAGTGGCTCTCGGCCGAGGGCGTGCTCGACGGCGAGATCGCGCGAACGCCGCGCGGCCGGGCGGGCTTCGGCTACGATCCGGTGTTCGTCGCGGCGGCGCAGGGCGGCCGGACGCTCGCCGAGATCGGCCCGCGGGAGAAGGACCGCATCTCGCACCGGGCGGCGGCGGCGCGCGCGTTGCTGGCGGAGCTCGTGCGCCGGGGGGTGCACGTCGGGGCTCGTTGACAGCCCCGGGGGCGACCCGTAAGGCTTGAGCGCACGCGGGTGAGGGACGGCAGCCGGATCGCGGGGCGTGGCGCAGCCTGGTAGCGCACCTGCCTTGGGCGCAGGGGGTCGGAGGTTCAAATCCTCTCGCCCCGACTCGAGCCGACCGCCGCGCCGAGGCCGGGTGGGCGCCAGTAGCTCAGGTGGATAGAGCAACGGCCTTCTAAGCCGTGGGTCAGGGGTTCGAGTCCCTTCTGGCGCGCTCCGTTGACGATCGTCTCGGGGACCAGTAATCGCGCTGCTGCCCGTGTGGTGACTGTAGCTCAGCTGGCAGAGCACCGGATTGTGGCTCCGGGGGTCGAGGGTTCAATCCCCTTCAGTCACCCTCACCGCGAGCGGCCCGTCGTCTCCCGTCGTGGAGACGGCGGGCCGCGGGTCTTGCGCGGCGACGCGCTCATGGCGGAGCTGTCGCGACCGGCGCGGTCGTGGCAGCTCTCGCTTGCGTGCCGGTGGGCGAGAGTCGGCCGGCCTGCGATGGATGACGGCCGAGCGTGGCGGCAGCGGCTGTCGCTCGCACCGTCGCCCGTCCTCCCGGCCACCGCGTGCGCTCGTCGGTGAGTGCTCGTCGGTGTTGGGTTCGTCGGTGCGCCTTCGTCGGTTGCGCCCTCCGGTCGCGGCGGCTAGAAGCGCCGTGGGCCGCTAGCTCAGTTGGTAGAGCAGCTGACTCTTAATCAGCGGGTCCTCGGTTCGATCCCGGGGCGGCCCAGTCGAAAGCCCCGAGGGAAACACTGGATTTTTCTCCTGAGGCGCGAGGCACAATAGCAAGACCCAAGCTGCCTCCGTGCCGTATCCGTAGGCCCCGGGACGGCCCTCGAGCCGTCCGTCGCCACCGCCGCTGGCCAGCGGCAGCCGTGCGCAGGGCCTGCCGCCGCACCTGCTCCACGGCGAGCGCCAGGTGCTCGCAAACGCCCTCGAACGACCAGCCCGGCCCGGGCAGGGACTCGCCGAAGATCCACACGCCGCGGCCTCGCGGCGCCGCTGAGCCCCCGCCCGCCTCGCGCTCGCCGTGCTCGAGGATCTGGCGAGCCCAGGTGGCGAGGTTCTCGCTGACGCCCCAGGCGGCGGCGACGGTGTGGGTGTCGATCAAGTCTGAATCTTCGGACTCGATCTCCTTCGATATCCGGTCGTCTCCGTGCTTGCCCGTACCCTTTCGCCGCCGCCATGAGCGCTCGCTGCGATGCCGTCAGGTTGCGCTGGGCCGAGCGGGCGTATAACCCGCAGGGTATGTCGAGCAGGCACGTCCTCGCCCGACTGCGGCGTGCGGGGTGGTCGGTGGCTCGCACGAAGGGGTCGCATGTTCACCTCGGGCACCCAGAGCGTCCGGGGATCGTGACCGTGCCGCATCCGCGGCGAGACCTGCCGCTCGGCACGATCAGGAGCATCGAGCGGCAGTCGGGGGTGAAGCTGACATGAGGTATCCGGCGATCGTTACGCGGGAGGGGCGCCGCAGCCTGGTGGCCTTCCCCGACTGTCCGGGGTGCCAGACGTTCGCCGAGCGCGGCGAGGACGTCGCTGCGGTCGCCCGGGAAGCCCTCCAGGGCTGGCTCGAGGCTCACCTTGCGCGCAGCGAGGCGCCGCACGCGCCGGGCCGGGCGCGTCGCCTGCGGCCCGGCGAGCGGCTCTTGTGGGTGCCGGTCGGAGCGAACCTCGCAGCGAAGGTCATCCTGCGCCGGGCCCGGATCGATGCCGGGCTCACGCAGGCCCAGCTCGCCGTTCGGGCCGGGGTGAGCCAGCCAGCGATCGCGAAGCTCGAGAGCCCGGACGTCGAGCTGAAGCTCGCCACGCTCGAGCGTGCCCTGCGTGCGCTCGACCTGGGCCTGGAGATCGCGACCCGCAAGTCGGCGTAGGCGCACGAGCCGGCAGGGTGCCGCGCAGGCGGCGCCCCAGGGCCGCCGTCGCATCCGTCGTTCCCCGGGGTGCGTCGCTTTCGGGGTGTGCTCGCAGCGCCGCACGTGCTAACCGTCGGCGGCGCGCTTGCCCCGCCCCGCGATCCCGATGAGCCACCACCATCCGACCAGCCAGGGACACCGGCGCAGCCAAGGGCTGCGAGGCGCGCTGCCACTCGTGGTCGCCGGCTTTGCCATCTCGTTCGTCGCGGTGGGCGGCGGCATCGACACGGTGAGCGTGTTTCTCAACGCGCTCGCTGGCATCACCGGCTGGTCGCGCTCGGGGCTCTCCCTGGGCGTGAGCGTGGGCGCGGTGATGGCGGCGCTCAGCACGCCGCTGGTCGGGGCGGTGGTCGACCGCCACGGCGTGCGCCTGCCGATGGCCGCAGGCGTCGTGCTGCTCGCGCTGGGCTTTCTGGTGCTCGTCGCCATGCAGCAGCCCTGGCACTTCGTCGCCGCCAACCTGCTGCTCGGGCCGGGCTTCGCGGCCTGCGCGCTGCTGCCGATCACCGTGGCGATCGCCGTGCGCATCCCCGATCGGACCACCCTGGCGCTGGGCATCGTCGGCGCCGGCACGAGCCTGGGCGCGCTGGTGCTCGCCCCGGCCATGCAGGCGGCGATCGAGGCGGTCGGCTGGCGCGGCGCCTACGCCGTGCTGGGTGCCGCCGTGGTCCTGACGCCGATCCCCTTTCTGCTCTTCGCCCTGCCGCGCGGCCGGCTGCGTGAGGCCCCTGCCGCCAAGACCGAGGGGCAGGTGCGCGCAAGCCTGGTGCGGGACCTGCGCGGGCCGGGTGTCGCGCCGCTCGCTGCGGTGATGGTGCTGCCGGGCATCGTGGGCTTCAGCATCTCCGTGCACCTCGTGCCCTACCTGGCCGGTCTGGGGCACGCCGGCACGGTCGCCGCAGCGGCGCTCGGCGCCACCATCGGCATCTCGGCGGTGGGCAAGATCGGCGGCGGCCTGCTCGGCGACCGCATCGGCGCCCTGGCCACCCTGCGCCTCGCCCTACTGCTCGACTTGGCCTCGCTAGCGATCCTGCACCACGCGGCGGGCCCGCTCGGGCTGGGGGCATTCGTCGTGCTCTACGGGCTCGCGCTGGGCGCGCAGATCGCCGTGGTTCCGGCGATCGCCGTGTCGGTGCTCGACGCGGAGCGCTTTGGCACGCTGTTCGGCATCTTGCAGCTCGCGGCGATGCTCGCCGCCGCCATCGGCCCGATCGCCACCGGGGTGATCTTCGACCGCACCCAGGCCTACGGCGGGGCGATCGCTCTATGGCTCGTGGCGATGGCCGGGGCGGTGGCGATCTCGTGGGCGATGCGCCCGGCGGCCGGTCTTGCGCGGAGCCAGCCTCGGGGCCATGATGCGCGGCGATGAGCGGCCGAGGGCGTAGCCGGCCCCCAGGGGGCAGCCGCTTCACGCGGCGCGACGTCCTCGCGCGCGCCTCGGCGTCCTTGCCCGCCCTGGCCGCCCTGTCCGCCGCATCGCTGGCGCCCGGCTGCGGGGATGCGGCGTCGGGCGCGACCTCCGGGGAGGATCCGGGCGCGCTCTCCGTCGCCGACCGGCTCGAGATCCAGGAGGTCCTGGCGCGCTACTGCCATTGCATCGACCGCGGCCTGTGGGACGCATTCGTCGAGCTCTTCACCGCCGACTGCCGCCTCGACCTGAGCGAGGTGTTCGGCCTCTTCGAGGGCGAGCAGGGGCTGCGACGGTTCGCCGAGCAGGTCGGCTCGCTGGGGCTCGATATGCGCCACATGACGATGAACGTCGTCGTGCGCGGTGACGGCGCGCGGGCCGAGGCCGAGGCCTACCTGCTCGCCTTCACCGGCATGCCGGGGAGCCTGCAGCGGATCGACGGCTTCTATCGAGACGAGCTGGTCAAGCGCGACGGCCGCTGGCTGCTGCACCGCCGGCGCTTCACCCTCGCCCTGCCGCAGGGCTGACGCCGAGCCGGCGTCCTCGCAGCGGGCCGCGCCGTCCTCGGGTGCGTGCCGGCATGGCCGGGCGCACAGATCGCGACCGGTCGAGTGCCCTAATGCTCCGGCTGCGCCCCGACGAGTAGCAGGTGAGCCGGACGCCCCGAGGAGACGGCGCCGAGGCCGAAGCCACAGGAGCGCAAACAGCCATGGCAGGCGATGACAACGACCCGATCGTCGAGGCCTTCCTTCAGGAGGCCACCGAGCTGGTGGCCGACTTCGAGGCGAGCCTGCTCGGCCTCGAGCAGGCCACCGGTGACCGGCCAGAGATCCTGAGCCGGATGTTTCGCGCCGCCCACACGGTCAAGGGGGGCGCCTCGATGCTCGGCTTCGACGACGTTGCCCACTTCACCCACGCGCTCGAGGATCTGCTCGACCAGCTGCGCAAGGAGCTGCGGCCGGTCGACTCCGAGATCGTCGACATCCTGCTCGCCGCCAACGACGTGCTGCGGGCGATGATCTCCCGCGCGGTCGACGCGACCGCGGCGACGGGCGAGGAGCAGGCCGAGATCGAGCGCGTCGGGCGCGTCCTACGCGCGCTGGTCGCGCAGGATCCCCCGGCGCCTCCCGCGAGCGCGTCGCCGGCGCCCGAGGAGGCGGACCCGCCCCCGGCCGCCACGCCCGGCGAGCGGCGCTGGGAGATCCACTTCCGTCCTCCGGCCGACGTGTTGCGCCGCGGCCTCGACCCGCTGCACGTGATGCGCGAGCTCGGCCGCATCGGCCGGATCGTCGACGTCGCGGCGGACACTAGCGGGCTGCCCGAGCTCGCCGCCCTCGATCCCGAGCAGTGCTACCTCGCCTGGCGGCTGGTGCTCGAGACCGCTCGGCCGCTCGCCGACATCGAAGCCTGCTTCGAGTTCGTCGCCGATCCCGACGCGGTGCGCATCGCCGAGGCCATCGGCTCCGCGACGACCAGCGAATCGACGAGCGCGCAGCCGCAGGCCGCGCTCGCCCCGCTCGCGGGACAGGGTCTGCAAGCGCCTGCCTCGCCCGCACCAGCTGCCGCCGCGGCCGCGCCCCC
>CAZGUU010000074.1:0-18549 GCA_964529315.1 uncultured Enterobacteriaceae bacterium | reverse complement strand
CCTGGAGCCGCGGGCAGCCGCGCGCCAAAGGCGCGTCGAGCACACTCGCCGACGCGCTCTGCGAGCGTCCGCGCTCGGGCGCTTGCGCGCACCCGAGCGCGCCCCACCTCGCGGCGGCGGATCAGCCCCAGAGGCTGCGCTTGCGCGCCCGCAAACCGCGCCGGCTGCCCTTGACGTTTGGTTTGCGCCGCGCGTCGGGACCACCACCACCACCACCACCACCACCACCGCCGCCGAAGCTCTCGCGCTCCTCGAAAAACGGCGGTGGCGGGGGCTCGGCGCCAAACGGCCGCGGGAAGGATCGATCGCCGCCCTCGCCCGGCCGTGGCCCGAATCCGCTCGGCCGGAATCCGCCCGGCGCCGGCCCTGCGGCGCGCGGTGGTGGCTTGTCGTCCGCGTCGTTCACGCGAAGACGGCGCCCCCCCATTTCCTGGCCATTGAGCTGCTCGATCGCCGCCGCACACGCTTCGGGCGTGGCGAACTCGACGAACGCGAAGCCTCTCGACCGGCCGGTCTCCCGGTCCGTCCCGATCCTTGCCTTGAGCACCGGACCCGCCGTCGTGAAGAACTGCGCCAGCTCTTCTTCCGTCGTGGAGAAGCTCAGATTACCGACAAATGCCGTCCTCGACACAAACCTTCCTTTCGCCCTTCTCTTGGGCTGCCTTTCACAGCCGACTCCACCAACGTCACGACCGCAACCGCGCTCCCCTAGCACGACCCGTCGCGATACGACAAGTAAGAAGATTCACAGCAATTCTCTTGCCACGGCCACGCCGAGCCAGCACCCTAGCCCCAGATCCAGCCCATCGCCCGCTCCGCCAGGCGTGCCGTTCGCGCGCGATACGGGAACCAAGGCAAGTCGCGCGATCGCCGGCCCCGGTCGAGCCGCACGGCGCAGGGCCGAGTGAACGCGCGAACGCCGTCGATCCCTCCGTGACGCGTGCCGATGCCGCTCTGCTTGACACCGCCGAACGGCAGCTCCGGATCGCCGGCGTTCAGGATGCAGTCGTTGACGCACACCGAGCCGCTCTCGAGACGCCGCGCAACGGCGAGCCCGCGCTCGAGGTCCGCTGTCCATACGCTCGCGTTCAAGCCGAGGTGGCAGGCGTTGGCCAGCTCGATCGCCTGGTCGGCATCGCGCACTCGCGTCACGGCGACCACCGGCCCGAAGGTCTCCTCGCGCATCACGCTCATCTCGGGGCGCACGCCGGCCAGCACCGTGGGCGCGAAGAACTGTGGGCCGAGCTCGGCGAGGCGAGTCCCGCCGGCGAGCACCTCCGCGCCTGCGGCACGGGCTTCGCTCACCTGGCGCTCGACGATCGCGAGCTGCCCCGGCGTGGTGAGCGGGCCCACGTCCACCTCGCCGTCGTTGCGTCCGACGCGCAGGCGCCGCGTCGCCTCGAGCAGTAGCGCGACGAAGCGGTCGGCGACCGCTTCGACGACGTACACCCGCTCGACGGACATGCAGACCTGCCCGGCCATGAAGAATCCACCCCACGCCGCGGCGTTGGCCGCGCGCACGAGGTTGGCGTCCTCGAGCACGATCATCGGGTCCTTGCCGCCGAGCTCGAGCAGCACCGGCACCAGCCGAGCCGAGGCGCGCTCCATCACCCGCCTTCCGGTCGCCGGCGAGCCGGTGACGCAGACCATGTCGGCGTGGTCGACCAGCGCAGCCCCCGTGGCGCCGCCGCCGGTGATCACGCTCAGGACATCCGCGGGCAGCACCGCACTCATCGCCTCGACGGCGCGGCGCACGGCGAGCGGCGTCACCTCCGATGGCTTGACGACCACCGCATTGCCGGCGGCAAGGGCGTAGATCGCGTCGCCGAGAGAGAGGGTGAGCGGTGCGTTCCACGGGCCGATGACGCCGACCACCCCGTGCGGCTTGTAGAGGACCAGCCGCCGCTTGCCGGGAAGCCAGCGCCGCCCCACGCGGCGCGGGGCCAGCGCGGCCGGCGCCCAGCGACAGGCGGAGCGCACGTCGAGGCACACGGCGAGCGCCTCGCCGGTCGTGTCGAATCGCGTCTTGCCGGTCTCCCGGGCCAGCAGCGCGAGGATCTCGGTACGCGCGCCCACGAACGCCTTGCGCGCGCAGCGCAGCAGGCGACAGCGCTCGTCGACCGTGCGCTCCCGCCACGCGGCCTGGGCGCTGCGCGCGCGCGCCACGACGGCTGCGACCTCCTCGGGGCCCTGGTCCTCGACCCAGGCGAATACCTCGCCAGTGGAGGGATCGCGCACGGCGATCCCCTGGCCGATCGGCGTCACCGGAGCCCGATGCGCTCCGAGATCGCTCACCCGCGCTCCCCGAGGCGTCCGCCGGCGCCGCCGACGCCTGCGCCCATCGGAGACCGCACGGCCCACGGGCGGCGGCGTGCACCCCGGCACGAGCCCGCGCCGGCCAGCCCCTCCGCCTGCATCCATCCGAATGGGTTCAACGAGATCCCGCGATGGGCGAGCCAGCCCCGGCGCCCGGCTCGATCTCCGGGCTCCGGGCCGACGGCCCCGGATGGCTTAGCCGAGATCGTCGAGCACCGCCAGCGGCCGGCACGTGCATCGGCATGGTCGCGGTCAGCGGCAGCTTCGGCGACGCTCCCGTCGAGCTCTGCGCCGATGGCCGCCGGACCGTGAGCACCTCGGCCGCACGCTTCGGCCCGAGGACCCCCGGTCGACCCCTCAGCGTTCCTCGTGGTACTCCTCCTCGGTATTGACCGCCCAGATGTTCTCCTTGTCGATCCTGCCGTCGCGAATGTTCTCGACCGCGGTCATCGCGGTGAGCATCGAGTGGTCCTGGTTGTTGTAGCGGTGCATGCCGTTTCGCCCCACCAGGAAGAGGTTGGGGAAACGGTCGGTGAACTCCCGGATCACGTCGAAGCGCTCGTAGCTGCCGAAGTAGGCGGGATACGTCTTGGGCACGCGGATCACCACGGCGTCGAGCACGTCGCGCCGCTCGATGATGTCGATCTTGGCCAGCTCGGCGGCGGCGAAGTCGGCCATCTCGGCGTCGCCGAGCGACCAGAGGTCGTCGCCCTCGTTGCAGAAGTACTCCAGGCCGAGCCAGACGGTGCCGGGGTCGCGCACCAGATGGGGACTCCAGTTGTTGAACACCTGCAGGCGCCCGATGCGCACGTCGCGCTCCTGGACGTAGATCCAGTTGTCGGGGATCAGGCCCACGGGCATGCCATCGCGCGCCTCGCCCTTGACCTTGAGCTCGCGCATCAGCAGGCCGACGGTGATGAAATCGCGGTAGATCAGCCCGCGTGCGACGCCCGAGACCTCGGGCGGGACGGCATCGCCCAGAGCGCTCACCAGATCGCGCACCGGCATCGTCGAGATGACGAAGTCGGCGTCGTGCGACTCGATCGCGCCGCTCTCCTCGTCGCGGACGTCGACTCCGACGACGCGGCCGCCCTGCGTCCGCACGGCGACCGCGGTGCGGCGCATACGAATCTCGCCGCCCCGCTCGCGCACCCGCCGCGCCACCTCCTGCCACATCTGCCCGGGGCCGTACTTCGGGTAGAGGAAGCGCTCGATCAGGCTGGTCTCCGAGCGCTTCTGCTCGATCGATTCGTCGCGCGAGACCAGGCTGCGCACGGCGTGCAGGAGCGCCTTCGAGATCGAGAGGCCCTTCACGCGCTGCGCGCCCCATTCGGACGGGATCTGGTCGCAAGGGACACCCCAGACCTTCTCGGTGTAGTCCTTGAAGAAGGTCAGGTAGAGCTGCTTGCCGAAGCGGTTGACGAAGAAGTCCTCGAGCGAGCGCTCCTCGCGTCGCGGCGCGAGGCGGATGCGCAGGTAGGAGAGGCCGATCTTGAGCGTCTGCCAGGGGCCGAGGTTGGCCAGCGTCGCGAGGCTCAGCGTGACCGGATAGGAGAAGAACTTGCGCTGGAAGAAGATCCGCGAGATGCGCGGCCGCACGAGCATCGTTCGCTCGTCGTCCGGCGGCGCACCGCCATCGGAGCCGAGGCTCACCGGACGCGAGCTCTGATGGTAGCTGATCTGCACCTCGGACTCGCCGGCGTCCGGCGCAAAGGGCAGAATGTTGCGCCACCACTCCATCACCCGGTCGGAGCGCGAGAAGAAGCGGTGGCCGCCGATGTCCATCCGGTTGCCGCGGTAGTCGATGGTGCGGCTCAGGCCGCCGACGTCGTCCCCCTGCTCCAGGACGATCGGCCGCAGGTCGGTCTGCTCTAGGAGCTCGTAGGCGGCCGTCAGGCCGGCCGGTCCGGCGCCGATGACGATGGCGGTTCTCTCTACAGACATGAAGGCTGGCCGCGGGCGGGAAGATCTTGACCGTTCATCGGCCGAATTTCAACGCGACTCCAGGCCTCGCCCGCCCGGAGCGGCGGGCTCCGGCCCGGCCCGCCGCGTGAGCCCGAGGCCGGCCCCAGCGGCAGGCTTCGACCCGCAGGCGAGCCGTCCGACGAGGGCGACAAAGACCTCCTCGACCCCGATCGCCTCCATCGGGCGCGCCTCGCCTGCCACGCCGGGGCGGACCACGGCGTGCCCCTCGCCCCAAGGCCGGTACACCTCCGGGTCCTTGGGCCCGAAGAGCGCCACGCAGGGCGTGCCGCAGGCTGCCGCGAGGTGCATCGGGCCGGTGTCGGCGGACACGAAGGCCGCCGCCCGGCGCAGGAGCTCGGCAAGCTCGAGCAGCGATGCGGTGCTCGGGCCGAGCGTCGCCCGCCCGGCCGCGAGCTCGCACACCTGCCGGGCGAGCGGCTCCTCGCCCGGCCCCCAGGTGACCACGACTCGCCGGCCTGGCCCGTCGGCGACCCTGCGGGCGAGCTCGGCGAAGCGCTCCGCCGGCCAGCGCTTGGCGGCCCCGCTCTCGCTCGTCCCGGGATGCAGGACGACGAAGCCCGCCACCGGCGATCCGCTCGACGCGAGGCCCGCCCCGACCAGGAAGGCGTCGATCACCCGGCCCGCCGAGGGGCTCGCCGGGAGAACGTACTCGCGCGCCGGCGAGTCGATGCCCAGCGGGCCGAGCAGCGAGGCGAACTTGTCGACGCGGTGGGGCCGACCGGCCGGTGGCACGACTTGCTCGGTGGAGACGCAGTGGTTGCACTCCCTGTCGAAGCCGCGCGCGAAGCCGATGCGCCGCGTCGCACCGGTCGCGATGGCGTGCACCGCTCCCTTCAGGTTGCCCTGGAAGTCGAGTACGATATGAAACCCCCCGGCGCGCAAGCGGCCTCGATAGGCGGCCACCTCGCGTGTCAGGGCCGGCCAGCGCAGCGGGCGGGTCAGCATCTTGCGCCACCGGCGACGGGGAAACACGATCACCTCGTCGATCTGGGGGTGGCCCTCGATCACCGCCGCCGCTCGATCCTCGACGGCGAAGGCGATGTACGCCTCGGGCCGGGCGCGGCGCAGCAGGGAGACGGCGGGCAGCACGTTGATCACGTCCCCGATCGCGCTCAGCCGGATCATCAGGATGCGCTGCGACATCGATCGCGTAGTGTAGCCGGCCCGGCGCTCTGCTTCGACCGGACTCGACGCGGATCGGATCTGCTCTTCGCATCCGAACCCCACGGGTGGGGCGGCTCGGCTGCGAGCGCGCGGGCCTCAGTGCGTATGGGCTGGGGTGGTCGTGCTGGGCGCGCCGTGGCCGGAGGCGTGGCTCGCGTGCGCCATCGGCGAGGCGCCGCAGCCCAGGTGGCCGGGCAGCGCAAGCCCGGTCCAGAGCGAGCGTCCTCGGTCGTCGACCTGCGCCCGAGCCAGGGACTCGACGGACTCCGTCGCATCGTCGCTGGCGACCGGAGCGCGGTAGAGCTGGCCGAGGAGCAGGAACATCTCGTTCTCGGTGCTCTCGCCGCCGGTGATCCGGCAGGCGTCGCACTCGCCGTCGCCCGCCCCGGGCGCCGAGTCGCAGGTGGCGTCGTCGTCCCTGCCGTCGCACGGCGCTCCGATCTGGCCCACCGTGCAGGCGATCGGCTTGCAGCGCCCGATGGTCTGGCTTGCGCTCTCGGGGATGCGCGAGGCGCGCGTCACCGCTTCGGGGTCGGGCGAGCCGTCGTCGGCGACACCGTTGTCGAACAGCGAGCAGTAGCGCAGGGTTCGGTCGGCCGGATCGGCCGAGTCGAACTCGAGCGGCGGATCGAAGCGCTGGCGCACCGGATCGTTGTAGACGAAGCTCTCGTAGAGGCGCGTGCCGTCGAGCAGCTCGATGGTGAAGTGCTTGCCGTGCTTGTGGGTGTGCGAGCTCAGCTCGAAGAGGCGCGCCCCCCGTGGCAGGACGTGGTCGTTGCACACCCTCTCGCGGGTGTAGGGCGCCGTGTCGGCGGCGAAGATGGCCGAGGCGTCGAAGATGTTGTCGACCGGGTAGCTCTGCTGCTCGGCGAACGGGTAGTTCAGCCGCCCGTTCATCTCGGTGCCGAGTCCGGTCAGGTTGAAGGCGTGGCTGTTCCAGTACAGCACGCCCTTCATCGGCAGCTGCGCGTAGACCCCTTCGGGGAACTCGGCCAGCGCCTGCGACTGCTGCGCGCCGCCCACCGGCGACGGCGGCGAGGAATCGGGCCCGAAGCCGATGCAGGCGAATGTGCGCTTGCGCTCGCTGCGACAGAAGCCCCCGGGGCACGAGGCGGCGTCGGTCGGCTCGCAGCTCTGGCCGTCGCGCTCGCCCGCGGCGCACGTCCACGCACCGAAGGCCGGGTCGTGCACGTCGATCGACCCAGTGAAGTTGCCCGCCGGGTAGTAGAGGATCAGGTGGTGGCTCTGCGGATCCTGCCGCAGCTCGTAGCCGCGGAAGCGGAACATCCGACCGCTGGGATCGCGGAAGCTCTCGGGCACCTGATCGGTGATGTCGTAGTAGGTGGCGAAGCAGACCTCGTCCTCGCTGTTGGCCGCGAGGTGCCAGGGGGGCATGACGAGCTGCACGCCCTCCCCCGCCGGGGGCGGATCGAGCGGCTTGATCGTGATCGGCTCGGGCTCGGGCAGGCAGGCATCCAGCAGCGTCTCGGTTCCCCCCACGGTGCCGGTGCGCGGCGCGCCAGCGTAGATCCACAGGCGCAATGCCTCGAGCTCGCCCTCGCTGATCGCCGGCAGGCCGTTGGGCATCGGCGCACCCTCGATCTCGACGCTTCCCGGGTTGGTCTTGGCGGCGAGCTTGCGCCACAGGCTGCTGCGCTCCTTGTCGCCCGGCGTGACGCGCGCGAAGCGGCTTCCCTGCGAGGGAACCTCGACGAGGTTGGCGTAGGCGACCTCGGGCGAGAGGTCCAGGCCACCCTGCGCCGCGCTGCCGTGGCAAACCTGCTGGGTACAGCCGTGCTTCTCGAAGATCACCGTCTGGATGCCGGCGAAGGTGCCGTCGAAGGCCTGCTCGGCCGTGCATTCCCGAGGCGCCGCAGGATCGTCGCTCGAGCCCCCGCCATCGCTGCACGAGGTCAGCACCACGCACGCGAGCAGCATCGCGAGCCCTCTCGTCCCGAGCATCCCTGGTCGCATCTCGCCTCCCGTCCTGCGGCTGGCCTGCGCCCGCGCGAGTCGCTCCCGCCCGGCGAGCACCCGGCCGGCCCTCCCTGCGGGAGGCTGGTCGCGTGCATCGGGATCGCCGGGCAGCCGAGCCGATTGCCCACCACTCCAGCACGTTCCCAAAGAGGCACAATGGGGTGGCGGGCGAGATCGGGGCCCGCGGCTCCATCTCAACCCGCGGCTACGATGTCCGCGAACGCAGTACGGCGCCGAGAGTCCACGGAGGGGAACGTTCCGTCGTCGGGCTTCGGGCATCCGCCCGCATCGGGCAGGCGGCGGTCGGCTGACCGCCGCGAGCCGACCCGTCGCGCTACGACCGGGGCGCCGCGCCGCCCGGCGGTCAGGCCCGGGCGTCGTCGGCCGGTGCCGGTGCCGGCGGCTCGACTGGCTCCTCACGCACGAGCAGCGCCCGCAGCAGCAAGACGATCACCCCGACCGTGATGAACGAGTCCGCCACGTTGAACGCCGGCCAGTACCAGTCGCGCCAGTGCAGGAGGACGAAGTCGATGACGTTGCCGTAGAGCAGCCGATCGATCAGGTTGCCCACCGCGCCGCCGAGGACTCCCGCGCAGGCGAGCAGCACCGCCCTGTGGCTCGCCGGCGTCTGGCGCACGAAGCCCAGGATCGCCGCCCCGGCGAGCAGCGAGATCACGGTGAAGAACGGGATGCGAAAGGCCGCCGAGCGGCCGGCGAGCATGCTGAACGCGGCGCCGGTGTTGCGCACGTAGGTGAGCTCGCACCACCCGGCGAAGATCGGGATCGTCTGGTGGAGCTCCATGCTGCTCGCCACCCAGAGCTTGGTGAGCTGGTCGAGCACCACGATTCCCAAGGCCACGCCGCCGACCAGGCGGTACTTGCCCCGTCGCTCCTCCACGGGCTCGGTCACCGATCGACCTCCCCGGCGCCGGCGACCGCAGGGGTCGTCCCGCCGCCCGCCTCCGTCACGCCTGCACCACGTGGCCGGTGCGCTCGAGCACGTCCGCACAGCGCCCGCAGACCCCGGGATGCCGCGCGGATCGAGCGACGTCCGGCAGCAGCATCCAGCAACGGGCACACTTCTCGTCCGTGGCCACCGCCACCTCGATGCCCAGGCCGGCCAGCAGCGGGCTCTCGGGCAGGGGGCGCCCCCCCCCATCGAGCGAAACCTGCGAGACGATCAAGAGCGCAGGCAGCCAGCTCTCGCACTCGCGCAGCAGCGCGCCGAGCTCGGCCCGCGCCGCGAGCGTCACCCGCGCCTCGAGGGAATGCCCGATGCGCCCCGCCTGGCGGTCCGCCTCGAGCGCCTTGGTGACCGCCGCGCGCACGGCGAGCAGCCGCTCGAAGCGCGCCGCGAGCGCGTCGTCGAGCCAGCCGGGGTCGGGCCGCGGGAACTCCGTCAAAAATACGCTCTCCGCGCGGCCGGCCTGCGCCGGGAGCGCCGCCCAGACGTCGTCTGCGAGGAAGGACAGGATCGGCGCGACCATCCCGGCCAGGGCGCGTACGATCTCGTACATCACGGTCTGCGCCGACCGCCGGCCCGGGTCGCCGGCCGCGCTGCAGTAGAGGCGGTCCTTGACGACGTCGAGGTAGAGCGCGCTCAGGTCGACCGCGCAGAAGTTGTTCAGCAAGTGGTAGACGGCGTGAAACTCGTACGCCTCGTACGCCTCGTACGCCCGCTGCTCGACGCGCGCCAGGCGATCGAGCGCCCAGCGGTCGAGCTCGGGCATCGCCCCGCGCGCGACGCCGTGGCGCTGCGGATCGAAGTCCGAGAGGTTGCCGAGCAGGAAGCGGGCGGTGTTGCGCAGCCGCCGGTACGCCTCGACCAGGTGGCCCAGGATCTCCTTCGAGATGCGGACGTCGCCGCGGTAGTCCTCGGCCGCGACCCACAGGCGGAGCACGTCGGCGCCGAGGTCCTTCAGAATCGACTCGGGCGCGATCACGTTGCCCAGCGACTTGGACATCTTGCGGCCCTGGCCGTCGAGGATGAAGCCGTGCGTCAAGCATGCCCGGTACGGCGAATCACCGCGCGTCGCCACCGCGGTCAGCAGGGAGGTGTGGAACCAGCCGCGGTGCTGGTCCGATCCCTCGAGGTAGAGGTCGGCCGGAGCATGCAGACCGGCGCGACGCTCGAGCACGGCGGCGTGGCTCACGCCGGAATCGAACCACACGTCGAGGATGTCGCGCTCCTTGCGCAGGCGCCGCTCGCCGCAGCTCGGGCAGCAAAAGCCGGGCGGCACGAGCTCCTCGACCGGCCGCGCGAACCACGCATCGGACCCCTCGCGCTCGACGATCGCCGCGACGTGCTCGGCCAGGCGGGCGCTCGCGTGCACCGCCCCGCAGGCCTCGCAGTACACGGCGACGATCGGCACGCCCCACAGGCGCTGGCGCGAGATGCACCAGTCGGGCCGTCCGGCGATCATGCCGTGGATCCGCTCGCGGCCCCAGGGTGGGATCCAGCGAACGCGGTCGATCGCCTCGAGGGCCCGCTCGCGCAGCTGGCCCTCCTTCATCGACACGAACCACTGCTCGGTCCCGCGAAACAGGAGCGGCTTCTTGCACCGCCAGCAGTGCGGGTAGCTGTGCGTGATCGTGCCCCGGGCGACCAGTGCGCCCGCCTGCTCGAGCCGCTCGACGACCCGCGCGTCCGCGTCGAAGACGCGCACGCCGCACAGCTCGGGCACCTCGTCGGTGAAGCGGCCAGCGGCGTCGACCGGCGAGTAGACCGCCAGGCCGTAGCGCAGGCCGATCTCGTAGTCCTCCTGCCCGTGCCCCGGCGCGGTGTGCACGACGCCGGTGCCGCTCTCCAGCGTGACGTGCTCGCCGAGCACCACCGGCGCGCGGCGATCGAGCCAGGGGTGCCGAAACGGCACGCCCTCGAGGCGCGATGCCGCAAAGCGCAGGCGCGGCCGTCCGGCCTCCTCGACCAGGCCCGTCGCGGCGAGGAAGGCATCGGCCAGCCCTTCGGCGACGATCAGGACCTCCTCGCCGCAGCACAGGCCGACGTAGGCGAGCTCCGGGTGGACGGCCAGCGCGAGGTTGGCCGGCAGGGTCCAGGGCGTGGTCGTCCAGGCGACCATCGAGACGCGAGGGCCGGCCCGGCCATCGCGCCCCGGCGCCCCGCCCCGGTTCCCGGCGCCCAGCGCGTCGCGCGAGTCCGGCTCCGCGGCCTCGCGCAGCCGCTCGCGCGGCGACGGCTCGCCGGACGCTGCCGCACGATCGGCATCGGCGAGCGCAAAGCGCACGTAGACGCTGATCGAGCGCTTCTCGTCGTACTCGACCTCGGCCTCGGCGAGCGCCGTCTCGCAGGACGCACACCAGTAGACCGGCTTCTTGCGCCGGTAGAGCGCGCCGGCGCTGGCCAGCCGGCCGAGCTCGCGGATCTCCTGCGCCTCGTAGTCGGGCGAGAGCGTGAGGTAGGGGTGCTCCCAGTCGCCGACCACGCCGAGCCGGCGGACCTCCTCGCGCTGCAGGTCGACGAAGCGCCGCGCGTAGGCCTCGCACAGGCGACGCACCTCGACGGCAGGCAGCGCGGCCTTCTTCTCCCGACCGATCTCGTGCTCCACCTGCAGCTCGATGGGCAGGCCGTGGCAGTCCCAGCCCGGCACGTAGGGCGTGCGGTGGCCCGCGAGGTGCCGGAACTTGACGACGATGTCCTTGAGCACGCGGTTCAGGACGTGGCCCATGTGCATGTGGCCGTTGGCGTAGGGCGGGCCGTCGTGCAGGACGAACGGGGGCGCTTCGGCGCGCACCTCGAGCATGCGCCCGTAGAGGTCGATGGAGCTCCACCGCGCGAGCATCTCGGGCTCCCGCTTGGCGGCGTTGGCGCGCATCGGGAACTCGGTCGACGGCAGATTGAGCGTCGCGCGATAGTCCATCGCTCGGCGGGTACCAACCGCGCACCCGCCTTTCAATTCACGCGGCCGCGCGACCACACCCCGCCGGGCCAGCCATGCCCGTCTGGGCTGGCCGGGCTGCCGGAGGCCGGTGGTGCCGACGGGCCGCTCAGGCGCGCCGGACCCGGCGCCGGGAGCCATCCGGGAGGAGCCGGCGCGCCGGCGTGCGCCGGCCGCGCACCGGATCGGGCAGGATCTCCTCGAGCGACAGCGACAGCACGCGGCGCAGGCCGAAGAAGTAGCAGCACTGCTCGTTGTCCAGGTCGTTGTTGAACGTGCGCTCTCGGCCGTCCTCGAAGAGCAGGCGCACCAGGCAGGTGCCGCCCGGGACCACCGAGGTGCGCTCCTCGACCACCGCTCCCTCGCCCCACTCCTCGTGCCGCAGGTGGGTCACGCGATCCCCCAGGCGCAGGTAGAGGCGCTTGTTCTTGACGGTGTACTCCATGGCCCCGCCGCCGCTCGTGGTAGCCCAGGAGCGCAGGCCAGGCCAGCCCCCCCGGAGGGGAGCGCGCTCGACTGCCCCGTGGTCTCGCGCGATCCTCCCGAGCGGCGGCCGGCACGGTGTCGGCCGGCCGAGAAGACGGCTCCTGGGAGCCGCAGGTCAATCTGCAGACGAGTCGATACGGCTGGCGGACGTCGGGGGAGGATCCACCCTGAGCTCCTCCTGGATCACGGCGTCGAGCGTCGTCGTCCGGTGGATTCCGCCGACCCGTCCGTCGAGCTGCTCGATGCGCAGCATGTCGCGGACCTCTGCGTGCGCCTCGCTCACCCGGAAGCGTACTCCGCAGGCCGCCAGGTCGTCGTGCAGCCGCACCAGCATGCGCGCGCCGGCCAGGTCGACGTAGGGCGAGGTCGACAGGTCGGCCGCCACGAGGCGTGGCAGGGCCGGCGCCGCGCGCAGTCGCTCCCAGACCAAGTGCAGCACGTGCTCGACGTTGAAGTAGAGCAGGCTCGCCTCGACACGGAAGAGCAGCGCGTCGGCCACCGGCTCGTTCTCCGGATGTCGCTTCAGATCGGAGTAGCGCCGCGTGCCGGGAATGCGCCCGAGAAAGGCCACGTGCGGGCGGGAAGCGCGGCGGATGAGCAAGAGCAGCGACACGATCGCCGCCAGGACCACCCCGCGCAGGATGCCCTCGACCAGCACGCCCAGCAGCGCAACCATGGCGACCGTGAACTCGAAGCGGCTCACGCACCACAGCCGGCGCAACCCGGAAACATCGATCAGACCCTTGACCGCAACCAGCACGATTGCGGCCAGCACCACCGAGGGCAGGTCGCGCAGCAGCCCGGTGAGGAACACCAGCACCAGTGCGATGGCACCCGAGGCGAAGACCAGCGACAGCGGCGTCCTCGCTCCGGCCTCGTCGTTGACCGACGATTGCGAGAGGCCTCCGGCCACGGGAAACGCCTGGCCGACCGCGGCCAGCAGGTTGGCCGCCCCCAAGGCGAGCAGCTCCTGTCGCGCGTCGACCGCCTGTCCGTGCCGCTCGGCCAGAGCGCGCGCCGCCGACACACCCTCGATGTAGGCCAGCAGGAAGCAGGCGAAGGCCAGCGGCACCACGCCGTCCACGTCGCGCAGGCGCAGGTCCGGCCAGCGGATCGCGGGCAGGCCGGCGGGCAGCTCGCCGACCGTCTTCAGACCCCAGCTGCCCACGGGCGTGGCTGCGACGAGCAGCGTCGCGAGCACGACCACCACCAACGCCACCGGCCTCCCGGGCAGCAGCTTCTCGCCGACGAGCAGCAGCGCCAGGGCCGTGAGCCCGAAGCCCAGCACGGGCAGCTGGGTTTCGCCGAGCTGGCCTGCCAGGACGCCTACCCGCTCGAAGAAGTGCTCGCCTCCCCCGGCCACCCCGAAGAGCTTGGGCAGCTGCGTCGTGGCGATGACCAGCGCCGCACCCGCCTTGAATCCCATCAGGATGGTTTCGCTGATGAAGGCGATCAGCGAGCTCAGCCGCAGCAGCCAGGCGAGCACGCTCATCGAGCCCATGACCGCGGCGACCAGCGCGGCGATCGCGACCCATCGCGCCGGGTCCCCGCCGGCCATGCCGGCCACGGTGGTGCCCACCAGCATCGAGATCGCCGACGTGGGGCCGATCGCGAGCTGGCGCGAGCTGCCGAAGAGCGCGTAGCCCAGGCCCCCCAGCAGGTAGCCGTAGATGCCATGGTGCGGGGGCAGGCCGGCGAGGGTGGCGTAGGCCAACGACACCGGGATGCCGTAGGCCGCCAGCGTGATGCCCGCCACGGCGTCGTCGAGCAGCCAGCGCGGGCGATAGCCCGCGAGCCACTGCGACGGTGGGAGGAGCGCACGCCAGCCGCGCACGGGCGGACGAAGCGCTGCTCTCCCGCTGCGGCCGGGCCCCTCTACCGCAACGCCGTCGGCGCTGCTCGGCATCACCGCCACCGCCCTAGCGCTCAGCCAGCAGCGCCTTCTTCACTCGCGCGAGCTCTCTGCGCTTCTCGGGGCCGACCTCGGGATAGTGCAGGTCGAGCGAGGCCAGCGTGTCGATCACGGCGGCGGCCACGACCACGCGCGTGAACCACTTGTTGTCGGCGGGCACCACGTACCAGGGCGCGTGCTCCGTGGCGGTGTTGCGGATCGCGTCCTCGTAGGCGCGCATGTACGCCGGAAAGAACCGGCGCTCACTGGCGTCCGCCACCGAGAGCTTCCAGTTCTTCTGCGGCTCCTCGATCCGCGAGAGGAAGCGTCGCTTCTGCTCCTTGCGCGAGACGTGCAGGAAGAACTTGCGGACGATCACGCCGTTGGATGTCAAATAGCGCTCGAAGGCGCGGATGTCGCGATGGCGCTCGTCCCAGATGCGCCTGGTCACGAGCTCGTCGGGCAGCCTCTGCTTCGCGAGCAGCTCGGGGTGCACGCGCACCACGAGCAGCTCCTCGTAATAGGATCGGTTGAAGATCCCGATGCGGCCGCGCTCGGGCAGGTGCCTCTGGCAGCGCCAGAGGTAGTCGTGATCCAGCTCCTCGGCCGAGGGTGCCTTGAACGAGGCCACCTGGCAGCCCTGCGGGTTGACGCCCGACATCACATGCTTGATGGCGCCGTCCTTCCCGGCCGCGTCCATGGCCTGGAAGATCAGCAGGATGGCCCAGCGGTCCTGGGCGTAGAGCATGTCCTGCAGCGCGGCGAGCGCCTCGACGCCGCTGGCCAGGGCCTCCTTGGCGCGCGGCTTGTCCTCCGAGCCGAGGCCGGCGGTGTCCCCCGGATCGACGTCCTTCAGCCGGAAGCGCTGGCCGTCGGTGACCCGATAGAGCTTGGAGAACCGGCGGGACCGCTGGATGATCGTCGAGAGTTCCATTTGCGCAACCACCTCGGGCTGGAGGACGCGGGCGACGCGCCCCGATTGGCTCGTACGCCACGAAGGCTCGAGCGTGGAATTCCCTGGGCAGCTTCCTCTACGAATCGGCTCGGTCGTTCGACCCCGCGTCGCCGGCCGGCTCGCCGACCTTCGTCCAACTCTCGTCCGGGTCGTAGATGGTCATGGCCCGAGCGATCTCGGCCGTATCGGGCCCGAGATTCTTCTCGTACACGACGCCGTCCTGGTTGACGATGAAGCTCATGACTCCGGAGCTGTCGTACCCCGCCGGGTACGCCATCAGGGCGAAGCCGCCGATCATCTCACCCCGCACGAGGTAGCTCGCCGCACCGCCCGGGGCGTGTGGCCCCTGCGCCTTCAAGATCCGATAGTAGTAGCCGTGGTACGGGATCGGCTCGCCCCCGCCAACCCCGTATCCCTCGCCTCGTGCGCTCGCGAAGAGCTCGCCGAGAGGGCTCGACGGCTCGCCGGCGGAGGTCTTCCAGTACAGCCCGTCGCGCTTCCCCTCGCCGCTCGCGATCTTCTGTGCGTACTGTGGCATCGGCGCGCCCCCTGGGTTCCGATCGTAATACTCGCGCTGCGCGTCGACGTAGGCGAGGCAGGTCTGAATCGTCGCCAGCTCGTTCGCACCGATTCGTCGATTGAGAATCTCCCTCTGGCCGGCCGCGGTGTCGAATCGCCATCCCTCGCCGGTGTCGACCAGCGGGATCGGCAGCGGCCACTCGTCCTTGCCGGTCTGGAGGACCATGCGATCGTCCGGCGCGGGGACGATCTCGTGCGCCTCCTCGTACGACCGCACGAATCGCTCGCGCATCGCAGCATCGGCGACCGGATCCCCGGAGACGACGATCGACTTCGCCTCCGGCCCCAGAATCTCGATCAGCGCTGCCGTGTCGCCGGCCTTCGCCGCGGCGGCCAGGGCCGCGGCTGCGTCCTCGGCCGACGCATGGCTCTTCTGCTCGAGCTGCGCCGCGGGGCTGCTCGTCGCCAGTGCAAGAGCACACGCGATCGCGCCGAGGCTTCGGCGAGCCAACAGGGTATCAGCTTGCATCGTCATGGCCACGCCCCCCTCTCAACGCCGCCCGCCGCGACCGCCGCCGCCTCCTCCTCCGCCGCCTCTGCCCCCGCCGCCGTCTCTGCTCCCGCCGCCGTCTCTGCTCCCGCCGCCGCGCTGCACGCTCCCACCGGACCTGCTGCCGCCCCAGGAGCTGGCGCTGGCATGGCTTGCCCGGCCGCGATCGGACTGGCGGCGCGCCTCGGCTCCGTTGCCCGCGCCGTCGAAGGCGTTTGCCCGATTTCCCGCTGCGGCCTGGCGATCGAAGCCACCGCGGTCGGCCCCCCGCTGCCCGCCAGCCCCGCCGGGGCGCTCTCCCTGCTGTCCCTTGAAGCGATCCGCTTCGCCCCGGGCGATGTCCTGTCGCCCCTGCTCGGCGTGGCCGCGGAACTGGCCGCGCGCCTGAGCGTCCCCGGCGCCCCCCTTGCCGTACTTCTCGCGAACGCCCTGGTCCTTGTACCCCACGCCCTTGCGGTGCGCGGAGTCGTGGCTCCACCGTCCACTGTCGACCTTCGTCCGGTTGAACTCGTTGTACCGATTGACGTCGATGTCCACATCCCCGCCACCCCAGTTGCATCCACCCCAGAGAGCGGAGCCGACCGCCATGCCGACCCCGAACGAGATCAGCGAGCCGGCCAGCGCGTAGCCGGGAGGTTGATAGTAGTAGGGCGGAGAGGCGGGGTACGGCCACGGGCCGTAGACGACGGTCGGATCGTAGACCGGGACGTAGACCACTTGCGGGCTCGCCGGCTCGATGACGATGGTCTGCGGCTGCGAGCCGGACGGCTTCGGCTCGACGGTCACGGTCTGCTGCTCGTTGCTCTCCAGGCTTCCCGCCGCCTTGGCCTTGGCGCGCAATGCCTGGACGGCGTCCAGCACGGCCGCCTGCTGGGCTAGGAATGCGTTGCCCAAGTTGGTCGTCCAGTCGAGCTTCTGGTCCATCATCTCGAGAACCTGCGGGAATGCGGCGAGAGACTCGACGCTCTCGTCCCACGTCTGATTCTGCATCGCGTCCTCGAGCGCCTTCCCGGTCACCTTCGGGTTCGCCTTGACCCAGCGCGCGGCCTCGACGACCTCGAGCGGGTACGTCGACGCCATTAGGATCTGCGCGATCAGGGCGTCGGGGTAGAGGGCGATCGGGGCGACGAGCTGCTGGAGCTCGGCGGTACTCGACGCCGGCTGCGCATCGCCTCCGGTCGCAGGCGCGGCGCTGGCGCTGCGCGCCGCAAGGGCGGGCCCGCAGGCGGTGGTCGCGGCCAGGGCGAGCGCGATGATCTTTCTCATGTTCCTCTCCGGCAAGAGCGCTCGCAGCGGGCCAGTACTGCGCACGATGCGATCCGCTCCAGATGAGCCTCTCGTGATCCGCTGGATCGGGGCAGTACGCCGAAGCGGCGCAGGCATTCCCGTTGGGCGGACGCCAGACCGAGCCTCGATCTCGGATGGCGCGACCCTATCAGCCTTCCGGATCGCGTCAAGAATTGCCGATCTACGATGGTGTCACCGAGCGGCTCTTGTCGTGCGCGACCCCCTCGGTGTACACGTCGCCGATGCAGGGTTCGCGCACGGCCCGCGACCTCACCGGCGAAGGCGCCGCGGGCGGCCGGGAGAGCTCGCTGGCTCGCGCACGCCGGCGCCGGCAGGCGCGTCGTCCGCCTGAGAAGCTTCGCGGGAGGGTTCGGCGGCCGCGGCCGGCCGGCGGGGGGACGCTACGGGCGCGGCGAGCGCGGCCTGCCGGGGCGACAGCGTCGTCTGCCGAGCCGGCACCGGCCCGCCGGGCGAGACGAACGGCTCGGGCCACGAGCCGAAGCGGGGGGGCATCGATGGTACGCGTGGTACGCAACGACATCGTGGGCACCGCGATCCTGGGCATCGCCCTTGGGCTGCTCGGCGCTTCACCGCGACTGGCATCGGCGGCGCTGCCGGTGCCTTCGGTCGACCGGCCGCAGGGCCAGGGAGACCAGGTCGTCTTCTACTACGACGCACGGAGCACGTTCACGACCTACCTGACCGTGCGCAATGCCGGGTCGAGCTCGACCCTCGACGTGCGCATTCTCTTCTACGCGGGCAGCGATGGAGGCAACTTCGCCCCACCCGTTCAGCGCGACGTGCAGCTCGCCCCCAATGCGCTCAAGATCGTCGACGTCGGCGCGCTGCGCCAGACGGCGAGCCTCGCCGCGAAGCCCGGCGTGGCCTTCGCCTTCGCAGTCGACGCCAGCGGCACACCGATCGTCACGCGCGCCCTCACGGGCAGCTTCACCGTCGCCAACCTCGAGACGGGAAGTGCCTGGGGTGCCCCGGGCGCGGCACGCGTCGCCGCGATTCGCACCGTGGAGCCCGTGGAGTCCGACGCAGCCTCGAGTGAGGCGGCTTCGCCCGGAACGGGCGAAGCCGCGTGCGCCCGGGCGGATACCGCTGGGGTGTCGCTGCCGTCGCTCGGCGCCAAGATCGACGGCAAGCCAGCGAGCTTCCCGGCGATCCGGCCCCCGGAGTACGAGCTGGCCGGCTACTTCGATCCCAGCACGCTCGCCCCCTGGATGAAGGGCGGCAATCAGCTCATCTTCGTCAACTTCGCAGACGTGCTGGGCGCGACCTACGCTGCGACCCACGGCCAGGCCGACTGGCTGACGACGGTGCTGCGCAGCGACGGAAGCAACGTGCGCACGATCTACGTCTCGGCCAACGGCATCAGCGTGACCGACCTGGCCGCGATCGGCAGCGGAAGCGTCTACGGCTCCGCCGGATCGGTGCGCTTCGCAGCCCAGGCTGGGGGCTTGGACAACGTATCGCGGCTGATCTTCTTCGCCGAAGCCCTGGGGACCTACGGCAC
>CAZGUU010000073.1:0-18561 GCA_964529315.1 uncultured Enterobacteriaceae bacterium | reverse complement strand
CCGCCGTGAGTGGCCCGAGGCCGCCGAGCTGCCGGTCGGGCCGGGCCGGAGGAGCCCCGCGCAGGGCGAGCCACGCTGCCGGGGGTGGCGGTCGCGGCGGCTGGCATGGCTAGGCGCATGGAGTAGGCTTCAGAGTAGTGGCTCGATGCTGGCCCGACCGAGCGAAGTCGCTCGCGAAGGGACAGGCAGGATGGACGGACGTGCCCGACGAAGTTGATCCGCCCGATGTCCTCTTGGTGGGCGATCCGGTCGAGGGTCTTTCGTCGATCGAACAGGGACTCGAGGAGTTCCGGGCGAACATCGTGCTCGCCTCCTCGGCCCGAGTGGCGTTGCGCCAAGTGCAGCTGAAGGACTTCGCCGTCATCCTTCTCGACATGGAGCTGGCCGACCCCGGCGCTTACGAGGCTGCCACGATGATCCGCAGCCGGGAGCGGGCGCGGAACACGCCGATCGTCTTTCTCACGCCTGCACCCGTCACGGAGGCGACCGTCTTCCGAGGATACGCCGGAGGTGCGGTCGATTACCTCCAGAAGCCGGTCGTCCCCCAGATCCTGCATGCGAAGGTCGCGGTCTTTCTCGATCTCGCCCGTGTGCGATCTCGGCTCGCGCGCGCGCTGGCCGACGCGGAGCGACACAGTGCATGCCTGTTCGAGCAGGCTTGCGACGCGATCCTCGTGCTCGGCGCCGATGGTGCCGTGCGCGAGGCCAACCTGCAGGCCGAGACGATGCTCGGCACGAGCCGGGCGAAGATGGTCGGGCGGGCCTTTGTCGATGTGGTCGCGCCCCAGGCGATGGGCGAGTTCCTGAGTGCGGTCTCCCGACTCGGCGCGGAGCGGGTTGCCCGGGTCGAAGGCTTGGCGCTGCGCCGGGCCGATGGTGAGCTGGTGCGGGTCGACGTGAGCGCTTGCCGCGTTCGAGATGGCCAGGATCAGAGCATCCTCCTCAGCCTTCGTGACGTGAGCCCGCAGCGGCGGGCTCACGACGTGTTTCGGAGCCTTTTCGAGGCAAACCTCGACGGGTTGGTGATCGTCGACCAGGCTGGCCGAATTCGGCTGTTGAATCCGGCGGCCGAGCGCATGTTCGGAGTTCGCAGCCAGGATGTGGTCGGGCGCGACATCGAGGGATTGCTTCCCAAGCGGTTTCGTGAGCGCCACCGCGAGCATCGTTCCGGCTACAACGACCAGGCGCGGCCACGCCCGATGGGAACGGGGCTGGAGCTCTTCGCCCGGCGCGGCGACGGCCGCGAGTTTCCGGTCGACATCATGCTGATCCCATTGCTGGAGCAGGGCGAAGGGATGGTGCTCGCGGAGATCCGCGACCTGAGCGAGCGCGCGGAGATGGAAGCAGAGGCATCCCGACTGCGCGAGGCCCTGCACCGGGCTCAGCTGCTCGCCGCGATGGGGGCACTCGTCGGTGGTGTCGCGCACGAGGTGCGCAACCCGCTTTTCGGCATCTCGGCGACGATCGACGCGCTGGAGGTGCGCCTCGGACCCGATGGGGCCCATGCCGAGTATCTGGCCCACGTGCGCCGCGAGATCGCCAGGCTGAACCATCTGGTGACCGACCTGATCACCTATGGCAAGCCGCCGGTCGTCGATCTGGAGTTGGCCTCCCTCGCATCGATCGTCTCAGACGCGGTCGCCTCCTGTGCAGCGATGGCTCGCCGGCAGGCTGTGGAGGTTGCCACGCATCACGCCGGTGCGCGTCCGATCATGGTGGACCGAAGTCGGCTCCATCGAGCTCTGGTGAATGTGGTGGAAAACGCGATCCAGCACTCCCCTGCCGATGGGGCGGTGGAAGTGACGGTCGGAGAGGCTTCGGAGGGTGATTCCACCTGGGTCGAGTGCCGCATCCGTGATCGAGGTCGCGGTTTTTCCGTCGCCGACATCCCACGGGCCTTCGAGCCCTTCTTCAGCCGTCGCGAGGGTGGGGTCGGGCTCGGCCTGGGGATCGTCCAGCGGATCGTTGGCGCTCACGGCGGAACGGTCGAGCTGAGCAACCATCCCGAGGGCGGCACCGAGGTGACCATACGCCTACCCGCGTCGCCCGAGGCGGCGAGCGACGGCGATCCGGTGGGCTGATCAAGCAAAGAAGCGGCGAAAGGCCCCCGGCAGCTCGTCCGGCCGGGCAGGGCGCTCGACCCCGCGACCCGCGTCGGCGGAGCTGAAGGTGTTCCAGAAAAGCACCGTGCGGTCGGTGCGCCGCAGACCCGCGCCGTCGAGCAGGGCCGCAAGGCATTTTGCCGAGTACGTCGTCTCGAGCTCGATCCCCTCGGCGTCGCGCATACGCCGGCGGGCGGCCGCAGCCTGCTCGGTCGGGGCGCCGTAGCCGGGCCCGAGGCTCCCGGCCACCACGGTCAGGTCCTGCGCGCCCAGCTGCACGGCGGGGACGCTCGGGTCGAGCCCGCGCAGGTGTGCGCTGCACGCGCACGCCAGGCGCAGCAGGCGCGAGGCCGAGGGCGGCAGGATGTCGGTCACCAGCACGGCGACGATGCGCGCGTGCAGGCCGCCCAGCCGGCAGCCGAGCAGCAGGCCGGCTGCGGTGCCGCCGCTGCCCAGCGGGACGAAGATCGCATCGGGCGCGGGCAGCTCGCCGCGCGCCACCTGCTCGGCCAGCTCGAGGCCGGCGCTCACGTAGCCCAGCGTGCCGAGCCGGGAGGTGCCGCCCGGCGGGATGAAGTAGGGCAGGTCGCCGCGCAGCGCGCCGCGCGCCAGGATGGCGGCGGCCTTGGCCGCGGCGCGGGCCAGGCCGCCGGCCAGGTGCAGCTCGGCGCCGTAGGCGTGGTCGAGCAGCAGGTTGCGCAGCACGTGCGGGTCGATCGGCTGCGGGACCAACACCAGCACGCAGCCCAGACCGGCCGAGCGCGCCGCGATCGCGGTGGCCAGGCCGTGGTTGGTGCCGATGCCGCCGAAGGTGAGCAGGCGACGGCGGCCCAGGCGCAGGGCATCGCCCACCAGCAGCTCGAGCTTGCGCGGCTTGTTGCCGCCGTAGGCCGGGCCGCTTCGGTCGTCGCGCTTGATCCACAGCCCGTCGCGGCCGCACTCGCGCCCGAGAGCGGCCATCCGGGCCACGGGTGTCGGCAGCGTGGTCAACGGAAAGCGGGGCAGGCGCCCCGCGAGCCCCGCGAAGCGGCGCTCCAGGGCGAGGGGGCTCGTCTCGGCCTCGGCCTCGGCCTCGCGCATCGCGGGTAGATAGCACGGCGCCGGTGCGGGCGCGCAGCGCCCGGTGTCGCGGTCGAGTGGGCGCGCCCCGTCGCGTGCCCTCTCTGGCGGGCCCGTTCGCCGCAGATCGCGCCAGCCGGCGCCGCGCGCGCGCCGCGCCGCGTGCGGCCGTGTTGCCTGGGCCCGTGCGGCGTGGGACATAGCCACGATGATCAAGGGATATGCTGGCCGCGTCCTCGAGGTCGACCTCGCCTCTCGCACGTCCGCGTTCAAGCCGCTCGACGAGGCGATCGCGCGGCTCTACGTCGGCGGCAAGGGCTACGCCACGCGCCTGCTCTACGACTCGACCGAGCCCGGCATCGACCCGCTTGGGCCCGAGAACCCGCTGATCTTCGCCACCGGGCCGTTGAACGGCTCGGTCGCCCCGCAGTCGAACCGCTTCGCCGTGGTGTGCAAGAGCCCGCTCACCGGGGGCATCGGCAACGCCGCCTGCGGCGGCTCGTTCGCTTACGGCATGAAGCGCGCCGGAATCGACGTCCTGATCGTGCGTCGCGAGTCGCCGGCGCCGCTGCGCCTGGAGATCGACGGCGACCGCGACGAGGTCCGCTTCCTCGACGCCGCCGACCTGTGGGGCAAGGGCACCTACGCCACCCAGGCGGCGCTGGACAAGAGGAAGGAGCACGCGGTGATCGGCCCGGCGGGCGAGAACCGCGTGCTGTTCGCCGGGATCGTCTCCGACGAGCGCATCGCCGGGCGCACCGGGGTGGGCGCGGTGATGGGCGCCAAGCGCTTGAAGGCGATCTCGGTCGGCGGCTCGCGCAAGCTCGAGATGGACGATCCCGAGAAGTTCAAGGAGTACACCAGGTGGGTGCGCGAGATGTTCCGCGAGCACCCGATGCTCGGCGAGAAGCTCAAGCGCCACGGCACGGCCGGGATCGTCGCCACGACCAATGCGCGCAACATCCTGCCGACGCGCAACTTCAAGTACGGTCACTTCCGCGACGCCATGCAGATCTCGGGCGAGTGGATGGAGGACCACGAGCTCAAGGGTGTGAAGTCGAGCTGCATCCATTGCCCGGTGACCTGCGGTCGCGACGTCGAGCTCGAGGGCGTGGGCCGCGTCAAGGGCCCGGAGTACGAGACCGTGGCGCTGCTCGGCTCGAACCTCGAGATCGGCGACTTGAAGCGCGTCTCGGAGTGGAACTACCTGGCCGACGACCTGGGCATGGACACGATCAGCCTGGGCGCCGTGCTGGGCTTCGCCATGGAGCTCGACGAGCGCGGCCTGCTGTCGAGCGGCCTGCGCTTCGGCGACGTCGCGGGCATCTCGGATGCGATCCGCGACATCGCACACCGCCGCGGCCTGGGCGACGACCTGGCCAACGGCGTCAAGCGCCTGAGCCAGAAGTACGGCGGGCACGACTTCGCCATGCACGTGAAGGGGCTCGAGCTGTCCGCCTACGATCCGCGCGGCTCGTTCGCCCAGGGTGTGGAGTACGCGACGACCAACCGCGGCGGCTGCCACGTGCAGGGTGCCAGCATGTACCTGGAGTCGGTCGGGCCGCTGACCATCGACCCGCAGAGCCTGAAGCTCAAGGCCGACATCCCGATGGTGCAGCAGAACCTGGCCTGTGCGATCAACTCGATGGTGCTGTGCATCTTCACCACCTACGGCATCATGCCCAAGGCGGTGCACGAGATGGACCCCAACTCCTTCCTGCACCGCACCCTGGCCACCGTCTTCGAGAACAGCGGACCGGTCTTCCGCACGGTGATGGGCCTGAAGGGCAAGCCCATGCTGTGGTTCGAGAAGTGGCTCACCTACGTCACCGGGACGAGCTTCTCCGGCGGCCACCTGCAGGAGATCGGCGCCCGCATCTTCAACCTCGAGCGCATGTACAACCTGCGCGAGGGATTCACCGGCCGAGACGACACCCTGCCGCCGCGCATGCGGAACGAGCCGACCTTCAAGCACATGAAATCCGGCCACCCGCTCGACGAGCTCCTGCCGCGCTACTACCGGCTGCGCGGCTGGAGCCCGGACGGGGTGCCCACGTCGCGCACCCTGGAGCGGCTCCAGGTGAGGGTTTGAGCGATGAGCGTCACCGTCGAGCTGACCTACGACATGGGCAAGGAGCTGGGCGTGCCGAGCTTCGAGGTCGACGGCGCGCGTACGGTCGACGACGTCGTCCGCCTGACGCGCGAGCGCTTCGGGGAGAAGGCCGCCGCCTTCGAGAAGCTGACCCGCGTGGCGGCGATCGCGGTCAACGGCGTGCTCACCAGCCACCGTCGCGGCATGAGCACTCCTCTGGAGGACGGCGACACTGTGGCCTTCGTCAAGGCGAGCGCAGGGGGGTAGGAGCCTGCCCGAGTCGGGGCGCGGGAGCGCGGAGGGCGCGCTGCGGCCCAGGCCCGAGCCGAGGAGGAGCGCGATGCCCAAGCTCACGGCGGCCGACGAGTACTTCTACCACCAGATCCCCGAGCCCCTGCCCAACGTGGCGGTCGTCCACGAGCACTGGCGGGAGAGCTTGTTCTTCGTCGCGCACCACCCCGAGGGGCCGCGTGACGTGCTCGTCTTGACGCTGGCCCACTTCCCCAAGCGCGAGACCGTGGACTCGTTGCAGCTCGGGCGCATCGCCGGCGAGCCGGTGTTCGCCCTGCACGAGCGGCCCTACGACGGCGACCCGCACACGATGCGCGTCGGGCCGGTGGCGATCGACATCGTCGAGCCGTTCGAGCGCGTGCGCCTGCGCGTCGACCCCGCCGGTGCACAGGTGGGCCTCGACCTCACCTTCACCGCGCGCACCCGTCCCTACGCCTTGCGGCGCGGCACGATGAAGGCAGGCGCGGAGATCGTCTGGGACCAGAGCCACATGATCCAATCGGGCTACTACGACGGCACCTACGCCGCCGGCGGCCGGACGCACGAGGTGCGTCGCTGGTGGGGTCAGCGCGACCACTCCTGGGGCATCCGCGACCACCGGCGCTGCCCGCTGTGGATGTGGCTCGCGATCCAGCTGCCCGACGGCATGCTCGGCGTGTGGAATTGGGAGTACGCCAACGGGGCCCCGGTGTACCTCGACGGCTGCTGGGCGCCGGCCGGCGGTGGCCAGCCCGTGCCGGTGATCGGCTTCCGCCACGACCTGCGCTGGACCGGCGCGGGTGGCCGCACGGCCGACTACGGGCGCGATGGCGAGGCGGTGCTCGGCCTGGCCGGCCGCGTCTGGGTGACGCTCGAGGGCGGCCGGACGATCGAGGTCCAGGGCGAGGGCCGCTGGCACTCGCGCTACGGCGAGTTCGGCGGCGGCCAGCACGAGATGGTCGTGCAGACCGACGACGGCCGCCGCGGGACCGCGGCCTACGAGATCACTGGCGCACACCACCACCACTTCTTCCCGGTGGCGCGAGGCGAGAAGCTGCCGCCGGGATAGCGGCCGGTGCGTCCGCGGCCGAGCCGCCCGCTGGGCTTCGCGGCCGCGCGCCGGCGAGGAGGGAGGGACGATGCGTACGTCCGAGATCGCGACGACGGCCGTCCTGCTGGCCGTGCTGGCAAGCCCGATCGCGGCTGCCGCGCAAACGGCGTGCGGGCCGCGCACGGCGGCGTCGTGCGATGCCATGGCTCCGTGCGGCACACGGGTTGCGCGTGGCGCCCAAGTCCGGCAAAGCCCCCTGCCCGCAGGGGGATCTGTGGCTTGCGTGGGCGCTCAGGCGACCAGCGACGGACTTGTGCCGGCCGCCTGTCAGGCGACGCCCCCGGTGCCGACGGTGGTCGCGGGCAAGGACGCCAACGGCGTCGAGGGCGTCGTCCTCACCTGCTGGGTCAAGGGCGACGCGCAGGCCGTCTGGTCCGTCCTCGAGCACACCCCGAACATTCCGCAGCTCTTCGACAACGTGAAGCAGGTGAAGCTGCTCGAGAAGGTGGATACGGGCGCGGCCCCTGGGGGTCGCGAAACCTGGGAGTACCAGTACGAGCTCTCCTCGCCGATCGGCGTCAAGGTGCTGAACGTCGAGATCCAGGACGACCCGGCGACGCACGTCTCGACCTGGAAGCGGACCTCCGGCGACCTCTCGGCCTTCGAGGGAAAGATCGCCGTATCCCCAGCCGCGCAGTATCCCGGCTACGTCCAGGTGGTCTACGAGAGCTACATCGACGGCGGCTTCTTCGCGCCCCAGGCGATCACCAACCGGCTGAACCGCGAGGACGCCGAGGCGATGGTGCCCAGGCTGGAGAAGATGCTCGAGCAGCGCCAGGGTGGGGGTGGGGCGGCGTAGCGGCCGGGCGCGCGAGAGCAGCGGGCCGCAAGGCAGGGCTCGCCGGCCCAGCGCCGAAGCTCGAGAGGGCGCCCGACGGGAAGGTCGCTCGAGGTGTAGCTCGAAGGCGTAGCTTGACAGCCCGCTCTCCGCGGCGTATGGCAGGCAGCGGACGCCGTGCGGTCGATGCCGCGCGGGCGGGCGAGTCCCAGGTTCTCGCTTCTTGCACCGCCGCGTGGCCGGGGAGGTGGGGCATGGGCAGAGGAAGCGGTGGGGGTCTCGGGGCCGTGCGCAGCGCGCTGCTTTGCGCGGCACTGCTGGGCTGGGTCGGATCGGCGAGCGCGCAGGGCATCTACATGCCCGGTCTCAGCGCGCAGAACAATGCCATGGCCGGCGCATCGACCGCCGCACCGGTCGACGCCGCCGGTGCCAACGTCTGGAACCCGGCGGCGATCGCCGAGCTGCCCGATTCGGCGGTCACGCTGTCCACCGCGTTCATGCTCTCGGACGTGCACCTGGCGTCGAGCGTGCCCCCGATCCACGAGCAGGGCTCGACGCGCAGCGACGCCGGCGCGGTGGTCGCCCCGGCCTTCGGCCTGGTCTACCACGTCCCCGAGACGGACTGGACGCTCGGCTTCTCCCTGCTGAGCTTTGGCGGTAGCGCCAACTTTCCGAGCAGCACGACCAACCCCTTGCTGTCGCCGGCGCTGCTCGGCTCGCAGTACTCCGACCTGGTGATCATCCAGCTGAACCCGAGCATCGCCTACCGCCTCGGCCCCAAGCTGTCGTTGGGCTTGGGACCGATCATCGACGCCGTGCAGATGTCGCTCGATCCGGCCTACTTCGCCACGCCCAACATCCCCCACGACCCGTCGAGCTTCCCCTCGGCGACGCACTCGCGCCCCTTCTGGGGAGCGGGAGTCCAGGCCGGTCTGGTCTACGCCTTCACCCCCGAGATCTCGGCCGGCCTCTCGATCAAGAGCCCGCAGTGGCTCGAGACCTTCGAGTGGAATGCGGAGGATGCCCAGGGCAAGCCGCGCACCATCTCGCTCGCGATGAGCCTGCCGACCATCGTCTCGACCGGCGTTGCCTATCGCGGGCTCGAGCACACCCTGATCGAGCTCGACTTCCGCTACTTCAACTGGGAGGGGACGGATCTGTGGGGCGACACGCCGGTGACCGAGCCGAGCCTGCGCTCCGAGGGGCTCGGCTGGCGCGACGTCTTCGCCATCGGGCTCGGAGCCCAGTACGAGCTGAGCGATCGGGTCGCGCTGCGCGGGGGCTACCTGTTCAACACCAACCCGATCGGCTCGCCGGAGACGGCGTTCAATGTCCAGGTGGGCGGCGCGCCGGTGATCCAGAACACCATCTCGCTGGGTGGCGGCTTCAAGCTGTTCGAGGATCTGGAGCTCGCCATCGCCTGGCAGCACGGCTTCGAGAACTCGGTCGAGGGGCCCATCCAGGAGCTCCCGCCGGGCTCGACGGTCGAGCTGAAGGGCGGCGGCGACATCATCACCTTCGGCGGCACCCTCTTCTTCGGCGGGAGCCGTGCATCGCGGGTGTCGGCGGCACCACCGTCCGTACCGCCGGTCTGCGAGCCGTCGCCGTCGTAGGCTGCGCGCGCCCCGGGGCGCCGCGGCGCGCGGCGGGGATGGGCACGGGTGGCTCTCCGGGGGCTGTCGCGCTCGGCTGCAGGGGCCGCCGTGGCGCTCGGCGCAAAGGCGCGGCCATCGCCGCTCGGCGCGTTGCGAGCGATGGGCGTTCGGCTCCGCTTGTCGCCCGGCGCGGGATGCTGCTATGAGTCGGGACGTGACCGGCTCCCGCGGATTCGTGCGGCTCGTCGGCCTCGCCCTGGGGTGCCTGCTCCTCGGGGCGTGCAGCGCGAGTTCGTCGCGGGACGCCGACGAGGGGCTCTCCGATCCCTTCTTCCGCGAGGGCATCTCGGACGGCACGGGATCGCTCGACGAGGTCCTGGAAGGCAATGCACCGAGCGTGGGCTGGCTCAGCGGGCCCCGCGATCCCGAGGACGATCCAGCAGAGGAGGAGCTTCTCGGGCGCGAGCGTAGCGCCGCCGGAGCGGGCGAGGTGGTCGAGGCCGAGCGCAACAAGGCGGCGCGCGACCGGGGCGAGGAGATCGTCGAAGACGACGACCCCGAGGGCGGCACCAAGCGGACGGGACGCGGCCGCCAGAAAACTTTTTCCGAGAAGGCCCAGGAGGCGACGCTCTCGACGATGAGCGTCCTGCTCAGCGCGGGGATGGTCGCGCTGCCCTTCCTGCTCGGTAGCTGAACCTCGGCCGCCGGGGCGATCAGTCGTCGAGCGGCCGCCCGGCGGGCGAGACTCCGCCGTAGCGCAGCTCGCGCTCGAGCGAGCGGGCGATCGTGCTGCGCTTCTGGCTGTAGCCGAAGTAGATCGCCAGACCGATCAGCAGCCAGACGAGCAGGCGCAGCCAGTTCTCCCACCCCAGGGCGAGCATCATGCCGAGGTTGATCGCCATGCCCGCGAGCGGCACCCAGGGCACCCACGGCGTGCGAAAGGGCCGCTCGAGCCGTGGGTTGGTGCGCCGCATGACCAGTACCGCCGCGCAGACGATGACGAAGGCCATCAGCGTGCCGATGTTCACCAGGTCGGCGAGCACCTTGAGCGGGAAGGTCGCGCCGACGATCGCCACCATCACACCGACCAGCACCGTCGCCTTGTGCGGCGTGCGAAAGCGCGGGTGCACGGCGCCGAAGAAGCGCGGCGAGATCAGGCCATCGCGGGCCATGGCGAGCAGGACGCGCGTCTGGCTGAGCAGCAGGACGAGCAGCACGCTGGTCAGCCCGGCGATCGCGCCCACCGAGATGACCAGCACGGCCGCACCCATGCCGTGGAAGGCAAACGCCTGGGCCACCGGCGCGTCGAGGTGGATCCGGTCGTAGGGCACCATCCCGGTCAGCACGCCGGCGACCAGGATGTAGAGCACCGTGCAGATCGCCAAAGAGGCGACGATGCCGATCGGCACGTCGCGCTGCGGGTTCTTGGCCTCCTCGGCGTGCGTCGACACGGAGTCGAAGCCGACGTAGGCGAAGAAGATGTAGGCCGCCCCCTTGAGCACGCCGGCCGCACCGTAGGGCAGGAAAGGGCTCCAGTTCGCCGCGTCGACCTTGGTTGCGCCCACCGCGATGACGAACAGCACGACCGCGATCTTGACCAGCACCATGGCGGCGTTGAAGCGCGCGCTCTCGCTGATGCCGATCACCAGGACCACGGTGAGCGCGAGCACGACCAGCGCCGCCGGCAGGTTGAGCACCGCGCCGGTCGCGTACCAGGCCTGCGTCTGCGGGTCGAAGTCGATCGGCCCGGCCGCCCAGCGCGCCGGAAGCTCTATGTGGTAGAGGCGCAGGAACGAGGCCAGGTAGTGAGACCAGCCGTGCGCCACCGTGCTGGCCGCCACCGCGTACTCGAGGATCAGGTCCCAGCCGATGATCCAGGCGAACATCTCGCCCAGCGTCGCGTAGGCATAAGTGTAGGCGCTCCCCGCGACCGGCACCATCGAGGCGAACTCGGCGTAGCAAAGGGCGGCCAGAGCGCAGCCGATCCCGGCGACGACGAACGACAGCACCAGGCCCGGCCCGGCGTATTGGTTGGCGGCCAAGCCGGTGAGCACGAAGATCCCGGCGCCGATGATGCAGCCGATGCCCAGGGCGGTGAGCGTCACCGGTCCGAGCGCGCGCTTCAAGCGGTGCTCGCCGGCCATCTCCTCGAGCAGGACGTCGATCGGCTTGACGGTCAGGGCCTGCTTGCGCCGGGTCATGTGGGGCGTGGGGCTAGCAGGCGCCGGCGCGCAGCCGCAAGCGACCCGTCGCGCGGGAGGATCTCTCGGAACGCCGAGCGCAGCGCGGGGCCGCCCGACCCGCCGCACGTCGTCTTCCCGTCGTACGCTCGTCGCGCCCGCGACGCTTCGCGCCGCGGCGAGCAGGGTCACCCGCGCCGCTCTCTCCAGCGAGACAGCCACAGGATCCCGATCCAGAAGGAGAGGCCGGCGGCGAGTGCGACGGGGGCCAGGTGCCAGACCAGGAGGTGCCAGCGGGTGTCCACCGGGCAGGTCAAGCGCAGAGCGGCAGCGGCGATGCAGAACGCCGCGAGTCCCCCCAGGGCTCCGGCCACGCCGGGCGCGAGCGGCGCACCCCGGCGGAGGGCGATCAGCAGCAGCGCCCACGGCGCCGCTGCAACGGCCGCAGCGTGCGCAGCGCAGGGCCAGCCCAGCGCGACGAGCTGCGCGAGGCTGTCTCTCACGGCAGGCTCGCTCCCGTAGGCGATGCCCAGCGCGCCGACGACCACTGCGAGAGATCCGAGCAGGGGTACCGCCGCCGGCTGTCGACCGGGGACGGCGGCGAGCAGCGCGAGCGCCGCGTCGAGCGACCCGATCGAGAACAGGAGCGCGATCTCGGCCGCGAAGGCGCCCTCGCGGAGCTTGGAGGCCGCGTCCGGGCGCAGGTCGAGCACCACGGCGGCCGCCGCGAGTACCAGGACCTGAAGCGCGAGCCACAGGCCGAGCCGGGCTCGCGGCGGCCAGAGGCGGCGCACCGGGCGAGCTTCGCCTGCCAGCTGCGCGATCAGCTCGTCGGTCGCGGGGTGTCGATCGGGGGTCGAGGCCATCGGCTCACTCGTCTGCGCCGAGCAGGAGCGCGCGCAGGGTTCGGTAGCCACGGTGGATGCGCACGCGCAACGCGCCCTGCGAGACGCCGGCGCGCGCCGCGGCCTCCTCGATGCTCATCCCGGCGAGCTTCACCATCTCCAGCGCCTCGCGCTGCGCCCGCGGCAGCTCCGCCAGCACGACCTCTGCGGAGATCTCGCTCCCGGCGTCGCCGGCTGCCGTTTCGGCCGCCGTCGGGTCGTCGCCTGGGCGCTCCACGCGCCGGCGCAGGCGCTCGCGGCGAAACGAGTCGACGGCCGCGTTGCGGGCGATCGCATACAGCCACGGCTCGAACGGGCGCCCCGGGTCGTAGGTGTGGCGCGCGCGATGCAGCGTCAGCAGGACGTCCTGCAAGAGATCCTCGGCATCCTGGCCGTCGCGGACGTGGCGGCGGGCGTACGCGCGCAGCTCGGGCGTGACGTCGTGCAAGAGAAGCCGATAGGCCTCTTGGTCGCCCGCCTGCACGCGCTCCATCCAGCGTGCGCGCTGCTCTCCTGCCTGCGTCGTCGGCGAGGGCTTGGTCCTTCCACTCATCGGAGAATACGCACGACGGGCGCCCTCGTTACCGATGGACGCGGATGGTGGCGACCCCGGGTCGCGAGGTGCCATCGCCCACCATTTTCCCTCCAGAAAGGCACGTTGGCGCCGCGAGGCAACTCCCCGGTGAGGAGGCCGCAGCGCCGGGGAGCAGCGGTCACGGCTGGTGCCCTGCGTCCGGCCGGCGCGTAACAATCCCGGGCCGAGCGCGAAGAAGCGGGCATGGGAAGACCTCTCGCGTTGGCAACCCGGTTTCTCGCCGTGCTCGGCATGCTGGCCGCAGCGCCCCCGCCGCGGGCTCTTGCGGCGAGCTCGACGTTCGTCGTCGATCCGACCCTGGGGAACAGCTCGTTCACGGCAGTCTTCGACGCTGCGCTCGGCGAGCGCATCACCGCGGTGAGCTCGGCCATCGACTGCACCCTGACCGTCGACGAGGCGGCGCTCGAGGGCCGAGCGACCTGCTCCGTGCCGCTCCCTTCGATCCGCGTCGACAACGAGGACACCAAGTCGGAGCACTTCGCCGAGTGGGCGACCAACAAGAAGACGGAGCCCGCGACGTGCGAATTCCGCCTCGAGATCTCGCGCGTGAAGCTTGCGCCGCCGGTCGACGCGAAGGCCCCGGCGCCCTTCACGACGGAGGGGAAGTTCACCATCTGCGGGCGCGAGCGCGACGACGGGGGCACGGAGCGCATCAGCGGCACGGTCGTCCATCTGCCGGCCGGCGCCTACGGCCCGGAGCGCACCTTGCGCATCCGGGCGCGCATCGAGGAATTCGACCGCGAGCGATACGGCGTGAGCCCGAAGGCCACGGCGGGGTGGCTGGCGCGTGTCCAGCAGCTCGCCGACGTGGTCGCCGCTCGCGGCGTGATCGAGGTGAGCGCGTTCGCGACTGCTGCGGCGGCTGCGGGCGCAGAGAAGGCCGAGTGATCGGCCGTCGACCGGAGATCTCCGGTCCGAGGAGCCTGACGCCCGGCGCGCAGGCGAAAGGAGAGCTGATCGTGAAGCGAGCGAATCGATCCGTGTTGGTCGCGGCCGCCGCCGCAACGCTGCTGCTGAGCTCGGCCGTGGTCGCGCGTGCCAGCGACGCCGCGGGGGCCGAGGTCCACTGCGCCGGCATCAACGAGTGCAAGGGCAAGGGCAGCTGCGCCGGCGCGAGCAACGCCTGCAAGGCCAAGAACTCCTGCAAGGGCCAGGGGTGGGTGAGCCTGAGCAGCGCCGACGAGTGCGTCCAGAAGGGTGGCAAGGTGGTCGAGCCGAAGAAGCTGTAGGGCGCCGGGCCGCCGTGGCGTCGCAGCGTCGAGCGTTCCCGGGCTTGCCGGAAACGGCGGCGCCCTGCGCGCCACGGCAGCGCCGGCACGGAGGATGAGCTCATGATGCCCTGTCTCGGCCACGGAATCGGCCTGCGCACCAAGCACTACCCGCGGGTGCTCGACGCAAGCCTGCGCGCCGACTGGTTCGAGGTGATCTCGGAGAACTTCATGATCCCCGGCGGGCGGCCGCTGGCCGTGCTCGAGGCGGCCCGGTCGATTGCGCCCATCGTGCTGCACGGGGTCTCGCTCTCTCTGGGCTCGGTCGATCCGCTCGACGAGCGCCATCTGCGCAGGCTCGGCGAGCTCGCCGATCGCTTCCAGCCGGCGTGGGTCTCCGACCACCTCTGCTGGGGGAGCATCGGCGGCCACTACGCGCACGACCTGCTGCCGTTGCCGTTCACCGAGGAGGCGCTGCACCACGTGAGCCGGCGGATCGCCCGCGTGCAGGACGCGCTCGGCCGGCGCATCTTGATCGAGAACGTCTCCAGCTACGTCGCCTTCGCGCACTCGACGATGCGCGAGTGGCAGTTCCTGGTGGCGGTGGCCGAGCAGGCCGACTGCGGCATCCTGCTCGACGTGAACAACCTCTACGTGAGCGCCAAGAACCACGGCTTCTCGCCCGAGCAGTACCTGGAGGCGATCCCACCGGGACGGGTCGGCCAGATCCACCTCGCGGGCCACCGCGATCTCGGCACCCATCTCCTGGACTCGCACGACGGCCCGGTCGTCGCGCAGGTCTGGCGGCTCTACGAGCTCGCCGTGGCGCGCTTGGGGCGCGTGTCGACGCTGGTGGAGTGGGACGACCGCGTGCCCGAGGCCGAAGAGGTCCTGGCCGAGGCCGAGCGCGCTCGGCGGATCGAGAGGCAAGTGCTCGAGGGGCGCGCTGGGCGACCCGAGGGGCAGGTGGTCGACGGTCGAGGCGGACCAGCCGAGGGACAGGTGCTCGATGAATGCGCTTTCGCTGGGTGATCTCCAGGCCCGATTCTGGCAGGCCATCGCGGCCACGCCGGGCGCGCTGCACGCTGCACCCGAGCTGGTCGACCTCGTCCTGCCGAGTGCGCAGCTCGAGCCCGAGGCGCGCCTTGCGATCTATGCCGACATGTACTGGTGGCGCATCCTCGACGTGCTGCGGGAGGACTTCGCGCGCACCGCGGACGCGCTCGGCGAGGCCGCCTTCGAGGAGCTCGCGCGCCGCTACCTCGGCTCTCGGCCGTCGCGCGATCCCTCGATCGCCCGCGTCGGAGAGGCCCTGCCACGCTTTCTCGCGCGCCATCTCCCCGCTGGCGCGCCGGCGTTCGCACCGGATCTCGCCCGCCTGGAGTGGGCTCGCGTCGAGGCGTGCACCGCGCCGGACGCCGAGCCTCTGCGTCTGGACGACCTGCGCGCCGTGGCGCCCGAGGCCTGGCCCGAGCTCCGCCTCGAGGCGGTCCCGAGCCTGGCCGTGCTCGAGCTGGGCTGGCCCGTGCATCGCCTCCTCGGCCCCACGCCCGCCGGCGACCTGGCGGCCCAGCCGACCGTGGCTCGGGTGTGGCGCTCGGCCCATCGGGTGCTGCACGCGACCGTCGACCCGCTGGAGCGAGGCGCCCTGCGCCGCTTGCAAGCGGGCTCGAGCTTCGCGCGGATCGCCGCGTTCTGCCGCGACGCCGAGGAAGCGGCGGCGCTGCTCGCCCGGTGGCTGGAGGACGGCCTGGTCGTGCGCAGCGCGCAGCCGAGCCGCCGCCGGAGCCCGGCTCGTAGCCGCGTGTGACGACGGCATGCGGTCGGCTCGCGAGGACCCGCGGCGCGCAGCTCCTGCCGTCCAAAGCCGCGCTCCGGCGAGAATGGGCGAGAATCGCCTGTCGAGAATGGGCCTGTCGAGAATGGGTCTTGCCCAGCTCGCGTCGGCCGGGATACGGCATCCGGTGCGCGCCGCGAGCCCTCGCGGGACCTGCGCTCAGGAGGAGAGATGATGGTGGGTCGCCTTGGGTCTTCTGCGATATTCGCCTCGATCGGGCTGCTCGTCGCGGTGACGGCGCACGGCGCTGGGATCCCCGCGCCGATGGCGTACGCGCCCAACGTTCCGCCACCGATCTCGCGCAACACCCCGGCGACCCTCGAGGCCCATCTCGAGACCACGATGACCCCGATCACCCTCGCGTCCGGGGTGACCTACGACGCCTGGACGTTCGATGGCCGGGTGCCCGGCCCGTTCCTCCGCGCGCGGGTGGGAGACACGCTCGAGATACACCTGACGAACAACGACACCACCGGCATGCCGCACAACATCGACCTGCACGCGGTCACGGGCCCCGGCGGAGGAGCCTCCGTCACGGTGGCGTTGCAGGGCGAGACCAAGATGGCACGCTTCGAGCTCCGCCATCCCGGCCTGTTCGTCTACCACTGCGCGGTTTCCCCCGTGGAAAACCACGTCGCCAATGGCATGTACGGCATGATCCTCGTCGAGCCCAAGCAAGGGCTCAGGCGCGTCGATCGCGAGTTCTACGTCATGCAGAGCGAGTTCTACACCGACCCGCCGAGCGGGGGCCAAGCGGTGTACTCGCCGTCCGACGGCGCAGCCGAGCACCCCCGCTACGTCGTGTTCAACGGCAAGAAGGGATCGCTGACGGGCAGCGACGCGCTGGCGGCGGCCACCGGCGAGCGCGTGCGGATCTATTTCGGCAACGCCGGACCGAATCTCATCTCCTCCTTCCACGTGATCGGAGAGATCTTCGACAAGGTCTACCGCGAGGCCGACCTCGTGAGTCGGCCGGCACGGAGCATCCAGACGACGCTGGTCCCCGCCGGCGGTGCGACCGTGGTCGATTTCGCCGTGGAGGTCCCCGGGACCTACATGCTCGTCGACCACTCCATCTTCCGCACCGCCAAGGGCGCGCTCGGCCACCTGGTGGTGACGGGCGCCGATCGCCCGGACATCTACGATCCGCCGGCGAGCGGCGGCGGCGGGCACTGAGCCGCCCCCACAAAGGGGTGGCTCTCGTGCGGCGGGAAGGCCGAGCCAGCCGAGCGGAGACGGCGAGATCCGGTGGAGGCCAGAGGGGCGCATTCTCCCCATTGACTGCGCTCCTGCGGGGCAGCTAAGGGTCGCGGACCGAAACGGGTGTGATCCTCGAAGACGAGCGGGAGGGGTCGATGAAATCAGTCCCAGCGGGAATCCGGGTAGCTCTGGTGTCGGCCTTTGCCGTCGCGTCCGTGCCCACGGCGGCGATGGCGGCCTACCACACGGTGAATCCCGGTCAGTCGATCCAGGCGGCGGTCGATGCGGCGTCGCCCGGCGACACGATCCGGGTGATGCCGGGCGACTACGTCGAGCCGCACTCGAACCAGGCCGCGGTCCGGATCACCAAGCGCTTGAGGCTGCTCGCCAAGAGCAAGCTGCCTGACGTCAAGGTCCGCATCCTGCCTGGTCCGGGGCAGATCCACGGCATCCTCGTCGAGCCCGCGAGCCCCGGCGATCCAGACGTCGAGCGCGTTTCGATCAAGGGCTTCACGGTCGAGGGCTTCAGCAAGAACGGCATCTGGCTGAGCCACGTGAAGCACTTCAAGATCCTCGGCAACGAGTCGATCGACAACCTGCACAACGGGATCTTCCCGACACTCTCGGCAAACGGGTTGGTGAGCAAGAACCTCTCCTACGGCTCGCAGGACAGCGCCATGTGGGTCGAGGCTTCGGAGAACGTTCGCGTCATTCGCAACGATCTCCATCACAGCCCGACCGGCCTCGAGATCACGGTTTCCAAGGACGTCTTGGTGAGGGGGAACGACGTCCACCACAACACGATCGGCATCGGCCTGTACCATCCCTCGGCGGCCTCGCTGCCGCCGCTCGGAGACGACGGCGACTGGAAGATCGTCGACAACCACGTTCACGACAACAACGAGCCGAACAGCGCACCGCCGGGCTCGATGCCCGCGGAGCTGCCTCCCGGCGGCGGCATCCTGGTGCTGGGCGTCGACCGCGTCACCGTGAGCAAGAACCGGGTCGAGAACAACGACTTCTTCGGGATCGGCGGGATCGACTACTGCATCGCGGTGCTGGGATCGTCCTTCGATTGCGGGGTGAACCCGCCGGACGTCGAGTCGGCGCCCGACGGCAACCGGATCATCGATAACGAAGTCACTGGAAATGCCTCCAACCCGAGCGGTCCGTTCGCGCCGCTCGCAGCCGACATCCTGTGGCTCGGCGGTGCGAACAACTGCTTCAGCGACAACACGACGAACACCACCTTCCCGGCGGCGCTCGGCCCCGAGTGCTAGGCCGACCGATCGGGGGCGGCCGAGGGGTCCGCGCGCCGGGTGGAAGTCGCGTCGCGCGACGCGCTACTTTCGTGGCGCCCCGCAACGTGCTATAGTGAACCGCCTTCGTCCGAGGCTGTAGCTCAGTTGGTAGAGCAACGGACTTTTAATCCGTAGGTCCTGGGTTCAAGTCCCAGCAGCCTCATTTTTCGTGATGTGGCCATGGGCAGGTTCCGGTGTCGGCGACGGCATCGGGGGTTTTTTGCGGGTCTCCAACCCGCGGCTTGGACCTCAACCAACCTGCTCGCCGTCAAGAGGCAGCGATCTGAAACACGATCGCGCCTCTTCCTTTCCCCCCAAAATGGCATGGTGGCGGCCGCCTCGTGTCGTC
>CAZGUU010000072.1:12207-18798 GCA_964529315.1 uncultured Enterobacteriaceae bacterium | reverse complement strand
AGCGTCTCGTACATGCGCGTCACGCCGGCCTGCGCCTCGACGATCGCCTCCTCGGAGAACTCGAGCGGGCTGCGGTAGTGCGTCTGGAGCAGCATCAGGCGCAGCCCCTCGGCGGGGTGGCGCCCGAGCGCCTCGCGGATCGTGACGAAGTTGCCCAGCGACTTCGACATCTTCTCGGCGCCCAGGCGCAGGAAGGCGACGTGCATCCAGTGGGTGGCGAACGCCAGGCCGGTCGCCGCCTCGGACTGGGCGATCTCGTTCTCGTGGTGCGGGAAGATCAGGTCCTCGCCCCCGCCGTGCAGGTCGAAAGGCTGTCCGAGGTACTTGACGCTCATCGCCGAGCACTCGATGTGCCAGCCCGGACGGCCGGGGCCGAAGGGGCTCTGCCACACCGGCTCCCCGGGCTTCGCCCCCTTCCACAGGACGAAGTCCCCCGGGTTGCGCTTGTGCGCGTCGACCTCGACCCGCGCCCCGGAGAGCAGCTCGTCCAGGCGCCGCTGCGAGAGCTTGCCGTAGGCGGGGAACGCCTGCAGGTCGAAGTTCACGTCGCCGTCGGTGCGGTAGGCGACGCCGCGCCGCTCGAGCGCCTCGATGAGCGCGATCATCTCGGCGACGTGCCCGGTGGCGCACGGCTCGACGTCCGGCGGACGCCCGCCCAGCGCCCGGGCGTCCTCCTGGAACGCCGCCGCCATGCGCGCCCCCAGATCGGCAGCGGTCGTCCCGGCGGCGGCCGCCCGGTCGATGATCTTGTCGTCGATGTCGGTGATGTTGCGGACGTAGGTCACCCGCTGGCCGCACCACTCGAGGAAGCGCGCCAGCACGTCGTACACCACCATGCCGCGCGCGTGTCCGACGTGCGCTCGGTCGTAGACCGTGACGCCGCAGACGTACATGCGCACGTGCCCGGGCTCGCGCGACACGAGCGGCTCGACGCGACGGGTCAGAGTATTGTAGAGCGCGATCGGCGAGTCGGACATCGTGCTCTGCTACCATGCCGCGCTGCGGCTGCCTACCCTACTCCTCCGACTCGCGCAGCTGGGCGAGCACCGCGAAGTCCTCGATGGTGGTCGTGTCGCCCAGCGTCTCCTTGCCCGCGGCGATGTCGCGCAGGAGACGGCGCATGATCTTGCCGCTGCGCGTCTTGGGCAGGGACTCGGTGAAGCGGATGTCGTCGGGCTTGGCGAACGCGCCGATCTCGCGGGCGACGTGCTCGCGCAGCTCGTTGCGCAGGCCCTCGCTCGGCTGGCGGCCGCCCTCGAGCGTGATGAACGCGGCCAGGGCCTGCCCCTTCAGCGCATCCGGCCGATCGACCACGGCGGCCTCCGCCACGGCGCGGTGCGACACCAGGGCGCTCTCCACCTCCATCGTGCCCAGGCGGTGGCCGGCGACGTTGACCACGTCGTCGATCCGACCCATCACCCAGAAGTAGCCGTCGTCGTCGCGCCGCGCGCCGTCGCCGGTGAAGTAGCAGCCCGGGATGTCGCGCCAGTACTGGTCGACGTAGCGCTGCGGGTCGCCGTGGATGGTGCGCAGCATCCCCGGCCAGGGTCTGCGCACCACGAGCAGCCCGCCCTGGTTGCGGCCCACGCTGGCACCGCTGCGATCGACCACCTCGGGGTGGATCCCCGGCAGGGGTAGGGTCCCGGAGCCCGGCTTGGTCGGCGTGGCGCCGGGCAGCGGCGAGATCATGATGCCGCCGGTTTCGGTCTGCCACCAGGTGTCGACGATCGGGCAGCGCCCGCGCCCGATTTTTTCGTGGTACCACATCCACGCCTCGGGGTTGATCGGCTCGCCCACCGTACCGAGCAGGCGCAGCGAGGAGAGGTCGTGGCGCGCCGGCCACTCCTCACCCCACTTGACCACGGCGCGGATCAGCGTCGGTGCTGTGTAGAGGATCGTCACCCCGTACTTCTCGACCAGGTCCCAGATCCGGTCGGGTCGCGGATGGTTGGGCGCCCCCTCGTACATCACGCTGGTCGCGCCATTGGCCAGCGGACCGTAGACCACGTAGCTGTGGCCCGTCACCCAGCCGATGTCGGCCGTGCACCAGTAGGTGTCGGTCTCCTGCAGGTCGAAGACCAGGCGCGTCGAGTAGGCGACGTGCGTCAAGTACCCGCCGGTGGTGTGGACGACGCCCTTGGGCTTGCCCGTCGTGCCGCTCGTGTAGAGGATGAACAGCGGGTGCTCCGCGTCGAGGTGCTCGGCCGGGCAGTGGGCGCCGGCGCGCGACATCTCCTCGTGCCACCAGCGGTCGCGCCCCGGGGCCATCGTCACGCTCTCGCCGGTGCGCCTCACCACGAGCACGGTCTCGACCGACGGCGAGGCCTCCACGGCCGCGTCCACGTTCGCCTTGAGCGGCACGATCGCGCCGCGCCGCCAGCCGCCGTCTGCCGTGATCACCAGCTTGGCCTGGGCGTCGTTCATCCGGTCGCGCACCGCCTCGGCCGAGAAGCCGCCGAAGACGATCGAGTGCGTGGCGCCGATCCGCGTGCAGGCGAGCATCGCGATGGCCAGCTCGGGGATGAGCGGCATGTAGATGCCGACCCGGTCGCCGGGCACCACGCCCAGGGACTTCAGAACGTTTGCCGCCTTGCACACCTCGCGGTGCAGCTCCTGGTAGGTGAGCGTGCGGCTGTCGCCCGGCTCGCCCTCCCAGATCAGCGCCGCCTTGTTGCGACGCGCCGTGGCCAGATGCCGATCGAGGCAATTGTACGAGACGTTCAGCTTGCCGCCTGCGAACCACTTGGCCAGGGGCGGCCGCCAGTCGAGCACCTGCTTCCAGGGCGAAAACCAGTCGAGGTGCGAGGAGGCGATGCCCGCCCAGAAGCCCTCCGGGTCCCGCTCCGCCTCGGCGTAGAGCCGCTCGTACTCGGCGAACGAGCCCACGTGGGCGTGGCGCGCGAACTCCGCCGGCGGGTCGAACTTGCGCTTCTCCTGCAGGACGGACTCGATGATTCCGGCGGTCTCGCTCATGTGCTCATCCTCGTGGCGGCCCGCCGCTCGGCCCAAGGCCGCTCCGGGCCTCGGGCGTGACCAGGACGCGCGCCGCGATGCGCGCTCCCGACTCTGCGACGGCGTCGTGATCCCTGGCGAGGACAGCTTCCCGGAGCGCCTGACCGCGGTCAAGGCCGCCGCTGCGCCGCGCCCTGCTCCTCGGCCACGACGCGCCGCAGGGCGCCGAACGGCCCCTCGCGCGCGGCAGCCGCGATCGCGTCGCGAGAGAATCCGAGCCCCTCGCGCAGGGCGTCGATCGAGGCGAGCGTCTCGGAGGCAAGCCCGGGTCGGGTGAGGATCCGCCACCAGAAGAGGTCCTGTGCCGGCTCGAGCGGGAAGGGACGGCTCGACGCTGCACGCAACCGGAGCAGCACCACGGCGCGCTCCACGATCTCCGCCGCGCTACCCGGGCCGCTCCCGCAAGCCGGCTCGGGTCCCTCCGCCCGATCGCGCGCCGCTTGTCGGGGCGCGAGCAACAGCGCGCTCTCGAGCCGGCGCAGCAGCCCGACCAGGTCCGTCCTGGGCGGCTCGCCGTTGCCCAGCGATTCGGCCGCCTCGAGCAGCGCCGCGATCGCCGACGGGACCTCGGCGCCGACGTCGCTCGCCTCGTGCTCGATGGCCCGGGCGAGCGGCGCGAGCTCGACCAGGCGCGAGGCGACCAGCGCCTCCAGATCGGCGACGATCGCCGGGAAGAACGCCGCGCGGCTGGCCAGGCCCAGCACGTCGAGGCCGAAGAAGTCCCCGCCGAAGTGCCGCGCGATCTCGGCCACCAGCCGGCCATAGGCGCGCCGCTCGAAGGCCTGCTCGAGCGTCGCGACCAGCTCGCGGTCGGCCTCGCGCGCCGCGCCGGCGCCGAGCGCGGGACGAGCCGCGCAGGTCACGTCCAGGCTGCCGTGGCGCGTCGCCGCCACGACGAAGCCGCGCTCGTCGAGCGTGCGCGCATCGCTCACGCGCACGCGTGCCAAGAGGAGCTGACCCATGCCGAGCGTTGCGCGCGACACGGCGGCCCCTTCGCCGGCCCCCACCCCGGAGGACGAGCGCTCCAGCCACGGCTCGACGTCGATCGCGATCGGCGGCTTGCGGATCACCCCCGGCTCGACGCCGACCAGCCGCTCGATCGCCCCCGCCACGGCGAGCCGGCGCGGGGTGATCGCCTCGGCGAGCACCCGGTCGCGGAAGTAGTCCGCACCGCTGACTCGCCCCGGCAGGTTGCTGTGCGCCGTGGCCAGCGCGTCGAGGAAGTCCTCGGGAGGGGCGAAGCCGGCCTCCGTGGCGAGCTGCACGGCGCGCGCCGCGTAGCGCAGCACCTGGGTGCCCTCGATGCCGGTCAGCTCGTCGAAGAACCAGCCGCAGCTGGTGAACATGAGCAGGCGCGCGCGCTGCACGCCGAGCAGGCGCGCCAGCGCGGCGGCGTCGCGGTCGGCGAGCTTTCGCCCGGCCCGGCCCTCGAGCAGCTCGCGCAGCCCGCGGCGCGCCTCGTCGGGCAGGATCGCGCCCATGTCGTCGCGCAGCGCCCAGGGGTCGCCGACCAGCGCCCCGGCCTGCTCCTCGTACCAGCGGTCGAGCGATGCGGCCAGCGCGTCGAGCGCGGCGCGCAGCCCGACACGCCACCGCTGCGTCCAGCCCTCGTGGTCGCCCGAGCGGCAGCCGCAGTCCGCCCGCCACCGCTCGATGCCGTGGACGCAGCTCCACGAGGTGCGCTCGACGATCTCCACCTCGTAGGCCGGCGGGTGCGCCGCGAGGAAGGCGGCGTAGCTGGTCGTGGCGATCCCCCGCTGGGCGAGGCGCGCGAGCGCCGCCGCGAGCGCCATCTCACCGAAGCGGTGGTGGTGGCCGTAGGACTCGCCGTCGGTCGCCAGGTGGACGAGCTGCGCCTCGGCGCGCGAGTCGAAGGCCGCGGCGATGCGGTCGCCGAACGCATCGCCGCTGTGCAGCAGCCCGTCGAAGGCCACGCCCCGCGCCAGAGCCCCGTCGTAGAAGAACAGCGCGATGCTCCGCCCGCTGGGCAGGCGACACAGGTAGGCACGCCGCGTGTCGATGCTGCCGTCGCTCACGTCGCGCCAGGCCTTGCGCGACGGCTTGCGGGCATCTGCTGCCTCGAGGGGCCGCACGCGGCTCGCCTGGTGCGGCGCGAGCACGGTGAGCTGGACGCCCTCGGCCGCCAGGGTCTCGAGCGTCGGCACGTCCACCGCCGTCTCCGGCAGCCACATCCCCTCCGCGGCGCGGCCGAAGCGGTGCGCGAAGTCGGCCAGGCCCCAGCGCACCTGCGTCGTCTTGTCGCGCGCCGTCGCCAGGGGGAGGATCGCGTGGTTGTAGGCCTGCGCCACGGCGTTGCCGTGGCCCCAGCGGCGGGCCGTGGCCTCGCGGTCGGCGGCGAGGATCGCGGCGTAGACCTCGGGCGCGGCGCGCTCGAGGTAGCCGATCAGCGTCGGGCCGAAGTTGAAGCTGATGCGCCGATAGTTGTCGGCGATCTCGGCGATGCGCCCGGTGTCGTCCAGCCGCCGCGCGCTCGCGTTGGCCGCGTAGCACTCCGCCGTGATGCGCTCGTTCCAGTCGTGGAACGGCGCGGCCGTCGGCTCGCGCGGGATGGTCTCGAGCCAGGGGTTCTCGCGCGGTGGCTGGTAGAAGTGACCATGGACGACCGCGAGATGCTCGGGCACGTCGCCTCCAACCGCGCCGCGGCGCCGGGGCCGATCAGAGGATGTGCTGCGCGACGATCTCCCGGTTCCAGGTGGCGTCGCCGAAGGTGACCTCGGAGCTCTTGGCACGCTTGAAGTAGATGTGCATGTCGTGCTCCCAGGTGAATCCGATGCCACCGTGGACCTGGATCCCCTCGCCCGCCACCTGCCGGTACGCGTCGGAGCAATAGGCCTTGGCCATCGCCGCAGCGAGCGGAGCCTCGGCCGCGCCCGTCGCCACCGCCCAGGCGGCGTAGTAGGTGGCCGACTTCGAGCTCTCGACCTGGACCATCATGTTGGCGCACTTGTGCTGGATCGCCTGGAAGGAGCCGATCGGCTTGCCGAACTGCTCGCGGACCTTGGCATACTCGACGGACATCTCGAGCACGCGCTGCGCACCGCCGCACATCTCGGCGCACAGCGCGACCTTGCCGCGATCCGAGGCGCGCTCGAGCGTCTTCCATGCCTGGCCCTCCTCGCCGAGCAGCGCCTCACCGGGCACGACGACGTTCTCCAGCACCACCTCGGAGAGCTTGCGCGTCTGGTCCATCGTCTTGAGCGGGGTGATCTTGACGCCCGGCGCGCCGGCATCCACGCAGAGCAGGCTCACGCGGTCGGCGCCGCTGCTCCCCGGACGGCGCGCCGCGACCAGGATCAGCCCCGCCACGTGGCCGTCGGGAACGAAGAGCTTGGTGCCGTCGATCCGGTGGCCCGATCCCGAGGGTGTCACGGTCGCGGCGATGCCGTCGGCGTCCCAGCGCCCGGAGGGCTCGAGCACCGCCAGCGTCGCGACGAGCTCACCGCGGGCGATCGCGGGGAGGATCTTGCGCTTCTGTGCCTCGCTGCCCGCGTCGAGCACCGTCGCCCCGGCGTACACCACGGTGGAGAGAAACGGCCCCGGGAGCACGACCCGCCCCAT
>CAZGUU010000072.1:0-12197 GCA_964529315.1 uncultured Enterobacteriaceae bacterium | reverse complement strand
GAGCACGACGACCAGGTCGACGAACCCCAGGAAGGCACCGCCGTACTCCTCGGGGAGGATCAGCCCCTGCCAGCCGAGCTCGGCCATCTTCTTCCACAGCTCGGGCGAGTGCCCCGACTCGTCCTCCATCATCTTGCGGACCAGCGCCATCGGGCACTCTTTGGCGAGGAAGTCGCGCGCCGACTGGCGGAGCATCTCCTGGTCTTCGCTGAAGCCGAAATCCATCGCGTCACACTCCCTGCTCGCCCGCCTCGCTCGTGCATCGGGCCCGGCGGAGCGCCTCCACCGGGCCCGATGACCTCACCTGCGGAGCTCTCCGCCCCGCCCGAGCCGGATCGCGCCGTCCCTGCACGGCCGCGCCGCGGCTCGACCCGCGCGGCCCGCTCGCTTCGCTCTCAGTGGCTCGCGGCGGTCATCGCCGCAACCGTGAACCACTCGACCGTCGTACCCGACTTGGCGCCCTGGTTGAAGTACCAGCCCTGCTCGCCGGGGAAGCGCGGGCTCGGCAGGCTCGCCTTGGTCGCGTGCACCAGCTGCATGTCGACCATGATGATGGCCGGCAGGAAGCCCATCTCGTCGGGGTACTGGTCCTTGGCGCCGGGGAACGCCTCCTTGCGGAAGCTGAAGTCGTTGATCCACACCTTCCACAGGTTGCCCGCCCGGTCGAAGATGTCGGAGTAGAGCACCGCGTAGGTCTCCTTGTCGATGAAGATCACGCGCTTGGAGTAGGCGTACTGCGCGAGCCGCGGCGTGCCCTCGACGACGTAGACCTTGCGCTTCTCCCAGACGTCGTCGAAGGCGAAGTTCGCGCTGCCGTCGGCCCACTTCACCGGGAAGTGCTGCGCGTGCATCACGCCGAGCATCTCCCTTTCGCCGAGGAACTTCCAGTCCATCCAGGCGGGGCTGCCAGCGTAGCCGTAGTAGCTGTCGACGTCGGTGTCCTGACCGAAGAGCGCATCCGAGCGCTGCGCCGAGGAGAGGCGCCGCACGCGACGCAGCGTCGGCAGGTAGAGCCAGGTGTCGTCCTGCTTCTCGATGTCCAGGTAGCGGTAGGAGAGCGTGCCCACGCCCTTGAGGTCGAAGGGCTCGAGGATCGGGTAGAGGCCCTGCTTGGACTGCACCTTCTCGGCGTTGGGCTCGAGCAGCGGCTTGGGGTCGACGTAGAGCCGTCCGTCGTAGTTCAGGGTGCGCAGGTGGTCGAGCAGGAAGTGGCGCTCGATGCCCATCTCCTTGCCGCCGCTGTAGATCGTTCCCGTGTCGGCGTCGAAGTTGCGCAGATCCTGGTCGTCCGTGATCAGCGACTTGCGGTCGTAGTTCCACATGATCTTGTTGGCGACCAGCGGATCGTTGGGATCGATCTTGGGGAACGGCATGCCCGCGACGTAGCCGCTCATGATGCGCCCGTCGGGAGAGAGCTGGACCTGCCCCGAGTACTTCTCGGTCGCCTCGCGGTACGCCGTGGGGAGCGCGATCGGCTTGGTCTCGGCGATCGTGATCGGCATCCCGTGCTCGACGCACCACTGGACGCCCGGCGAGATCAGGTCCTTGATCTGCGCCACGTTGGCGGCGTTGAACTTCTCGCCAGGCTTGACGTCCGCCGCCCGTGCCGGCAGGGCCGCCAGCGCGAGCGTCACGGTGAACGAGAGGCAGAGCAATCCCTTCAGGTTCATCTTCCCTCCGGATGGGGCCGGGCGGTCCGTGCCGGCCGTCTTTCCCGACTTGCGAGCCCCGATGAGCTACACCGACGGCCCCGTGGGAGTCAACGCGACGGCGCGGTGCGGGCAGCGTCGAGCAGTAGATCGCCGAAGTAGACCAGGCTTCGGCCGACGACCAGGATCGGTCCTGCCCCGTCGGCGCGTGCGTAGGCCGATGTGCCGGTGGGCGTGCGGCCACCGATGTCGAGCGCGAGGCGGCGTCCGTCCTCCCCGACGGCCGCGACGCGCAGCGTCGGCTCCGCCAGACCGAAGGCTGGATCCGCGGGATCGCCGTCGATGCGCTCGCCCGAGCCCGCCGTGGCCAGCTGCTCCGCGAAGGCGTCGAGCAGCCCTCTGGGAATCGGCGCTCCGGCCGGCTCCGTGACCCGCCAGCCGGTCTCGCCGCTGCGCTCCAAGGCGACCCGCGCCTCGCCGCGTCGCACCTCGACGGTGCGCAGCGGCCCGCCGAGCAACGCCGGACCCGGTGTGGGCTCGCCGGCGGGCTCGGGATACGCCACGGCCAGCGGCTCGGGCGATGTCCCGGGCGCTCCCGCCAGGTAGGCCGTGGCGAGCACCGAGGCCAGCAGCCAGCAGAGAGCCGCGCGTCGCCAGCTCATCGCGTGAGCCTGCGGCGCAGCAGTAGCGCGGCGGCCACCAGGGCGCTCGCTCCGGGCAGGATCCCCACGGCGAGCAGCAGGGCGAGGCGCGCCTGACCCGCGCTCAGGAAGAGCTGCTGGCGGCCGAGCTCCTTGCGCCGCGGCCTGAGCGCGATCAGGTCCTCGTCGCCGACCAGCCAGCGGATCGCGTTGTGCAGGAAGTCCCGGTTGGCCAGGTAGTCGACGAAGCCGTCGCTCGCGAGGTCGGCGTCCCCCACGACGACCATCCGCGACGCGCGCGGCGACCCCATCGCGCGCCACTCGCGTGCCGCAGCGACCGCGAGCGGGCCGCGCCGGTCGCGCGCGCCGTCGAAGGAGGCAAAGCCGCGCTCGGCTCGCTCGAGGTCCTCCGTAGCCCAGCTCGCGGCGCTGCTCTCGAGCAGCGCCGCCACGCCCCGGCCGAGCTCGAGCGAGCGCGCCGCGGAGAGCAGCACGCCGTGGTCGAGGCTCTGCGAGATCGCGCGCGCCGAGCCGCCGTCGGCCGCCGCTGCCGGCTGCTCGCTCGGCACGGTCGCCTCGATCGACACCTCCTCGCCCCCGTGCAGGCGGTTGTCGGGGTCGAGCACGACGTCCTTGCGCGGCGTCATCCCCATGCCCGAGAGCCAGCTCGCCAGCCACGGCCCGGCCTGCGGCTCGATCAGCACGAGCGCGCGGCCGCCGCCGCCGATCCAGGCCCCGAGCGTGGCGATCTCCGCGGGCGCCCACGGCTCGTCCCCGGCGACCACCACCAGCGCGCTCACGTCGGCCGCAACGCGTTCGCCGAGCGACACGTCGCGCACCTCCACCCCCTCGTCGCGCAGCGTCCCGCGCAGCGTGGAGAAGCTCTCGCCGCGCGGTCCCTGCGCGGGCGGGCGGCTCACCTGCGGACGGGCGAAGCCCACGACCAGCGGCTTCGGGCGCGTCAGCTCGAGCATCGCTCCGACCAGCAGATCCTCGCGAGCCGCGTTCAGCACCCGGCTGCGCCCGCCGCTGTCGACCACGATCGCGCCGTAGGCGTCCACCCCGTAGCGGCGCGCCATGGCCGGGTTGCGGTTCACGTCGACGGCCCGGTAGCGCACGCGCGGCGAAGCCTCGGCGATCCGCCCGAGCAGGTCGAGCCTTCCCGCGTTGGCCGGATCCCCCGAACGCAGGAAGGCGACCAGCTCGACGTCCCCCGGCAGGCGGGCGAGGATGCGCCGGGCGTGCGGGGAGAGCGTGAAGAGCTTCTGTGGCGTTGCGTCGAAGCGCAGGTTGTGGCGCTCGCCCAGCGCAGCAGCGAAGCCGAGCGCCACCAGCAGCCCGGCCAGCCCGACGATCGTCGCGAGTCGCCGGCGCCCCCGCCAGGAGCGCGATCCCAGGATCGCGAGCGCCACGGCGCTGGCCAGGACGATCAGGCAGCCGAAGTACGCCACGTCCCTGGTCTCGACCACCCCGCGGGTGAAGCTCTCGAAGTGCTCGAAGATCGACAACCGCGACAGCCAGGTCGCCGGGCCGCCCTCCGCCGAGGTGTCGCTCCAGGAGAGCACCCACAGGAGCACCAGGGTTCCCGCGGTCGACATGGCGGCCACCACCTGGCTGTCCGTCGCGCAGGAGAACGCGAGGCCCACCGCGACGAAGCACAGCGCCATCAGCCCGAGCCCCGCATACCCGACCAGCACCGGCCCGATCGGGAAGGGCTGCAGGTGGTACAGGTAGACGAGCGGCAGCGCGGTGGCGCCCAGCAGGCACAGCGTGGCCGCCGCGCAGGCGAGGAGCTTGGCCAGGTAGATCTCGAGGTCCGAGAGCGGGTAGGTGAGCAGCAGCTCGATCGTGCCGAGCTTTCGCTCCTCGGCGAAGGCCCGCATGGTCAGCAGCGGCACGGTCAGGATGAGCACCAGGCGCAGGTCGACGAAGAGCAACTGGAAGAAGTTCTCGAAGATGTTCTCGCCGAAGCCGAAGGTGACGAAGAAGGCCAGGTCCGACCAGAAGTAGTAGCCCGACAGGAGCAGGAAGAAGACCCCGACGATCCACAGGAGCGGCTGCGCGAACAGCGCGTGCAGCTCCTTGCCGAGCAGGGCGGCGAGCCGGCGGGCCGAGAAGCGCGCGCTCATCGAGGCACCGAGGCGCGGTGGGGGCTGCGCACGGGGCTCACGGGCGCTCCTCGCCGAGCAGCTCGACGAACAGGTCCTCCAAGGTGCGCGAGCGGGGCCCAACTTCGAGCACCGGCCAGCCGGCGGCGACGCAGGCGCGCGCCAGCTCGGATGCACAGCGCTCGAGCTGGGCGCGGGTCTCGGCCTCGCCGGGGCCGGTCGGGTGCGCCAGGTGCGCGAGCAGCGACCCGTCGGCGCAGCGCTCGATGCGGAGGCTCCGCACGCCCTCGATCCCGTCGAGCAGGGCGGCGAGCCCGTCCAGCTCGCCGCGGCTGCGCAGCACGATCTCGCCGGTGCGCACCGCCTCGCGGCGCAGCACGTCGATCCGCTCGGCGCGCACCAGGCGGCCGCAGTGCAGGACCAGCACCCGGTCGCAGACGCTCGCGACGTCGGCCAGGATGTGGCTGGAGAGAACCACCGTGGTGCGCCCGCCCAGCGCGGCGATCAGCCCGCGTAGCTCGAGCACCTGCGCCGGGTCGAGCCCCGCTGTCGGCTCGTCGAGGATCAGCACGTGCGGGCGGCCGACCAGCGCCTGGGCGATGCCGACCCGCTGGCGGAAGCCCTTGGAGAGGCCGCCGATCGGCCGCCGCTCCATCCCGGCCAGGCCGCACTCGCGCACCACCGCGGCGACCCGCTCCGCCCGCCGGCTCGCCTCGGCGATCTTGATGCGCGCCGCGAGCTCGAGAAAGCGCCGCACCGTCATCTCGGGGTAGAGCGGCGTGCGCTCCGGCAGGTAGCCGACGCGCCGGCGCACCTCGAGCGAGTCTGCCTCGAGACGCACGCCAGCCACGACCGCGCACCCCGAGTCCGGCGGCAAGAAGCCCGTCAGGATGCGCAGCAGCGTCGTCTTGCCCGAGCCGTTGGGGCCGAGCAGTCCGACCACGCCGCCCTCGCCCACGGTGAACGACACGGCGTCGAGGGCGCGCGTGGAGCCGAAGGACTTGGAGAGGTCGCTGGCTTCGATCAAGGTGCCGGCAGCCGCCCTAGCGCTTCGCGCACGATGAAGCCCGGCTTGAAGACCACGAAGAGCACCGGCATGAGCGTCATCGTCGAAATGAAGCTGACCAGCATCCAGAGCGCCAGCAGCAGGCCCATCTCGGCGTCGAAGCGGATGTTGGAGAACCACCACACCAGCGTGCCGAGCACCATGGTCACCGCCGTGAAGGTCACTGCCTTGCCCGAGGTGCTCACCGCCTCGCGCACGGCCCCCTCGATGTCCCCCGACTTCTGGATCTCCTCGATGACCCGGCTCACGATGTAGAGGCCGTAGTCGATGCCGAAGCCGACGCCGACCGTGACCACGGGCAGCGTCGAGATGTTGATGCCGATCCCCTGGATCCCCATGTAGGCGTTGATCGCGAGGTTCGAGAGGAACAGCGGGATCAGCATGTAGATGCCGGCCATCCACGAGCGATAGGTGAAGAGGATCACCACGTAGATCGTGAAGAAGCCCAGGAAGTTCATCAGCAGATCGTTGCGCAGGATCTCCTCGTTGGCCGCGGCGAGCACGCCGATCAGACCGCCGGCCAGGCGGAACTCCGCCTTGTCCATCGGATTGGCGGCGATGAACTCCTTGCAGCGCTCGACGATCCGCCGGATGTTGTCGCCCTTGTGGTTCTTCGCGTAGAAGGTGACGTGCGCCGTCGTGTAGTCGGCAGTCACGTACTTGGCGGTCTCGCTGGGCGGCGAGCCCGAGAAGAACACGAAGAACAGCCCACCCACGTCGACCCAGCTGCTCGGGATCACGCCCCACTTGGGCTCGAGCTCGTGGAACACCATGTTCACGCCGCGCAGGATGTCGGCCAGCGAGAAGCTGTAGCCGACGTCCGGGTCGCGCTCGAGGAAGCGCTGGAACTTCTCCATCGTGCGCAGGACCTGTGGGTCCTTCATCGCGTCCTTGTCCTTGCCCTCGGCGACCACGATCAACGGCTCGACGCCGCCGAACTTCTCCTGAATGGCGGTGTGCGAGACGTTGTACGGCGAGTCGAGCCAGAGCAGCGGTGAGGCCGCCGTCGGGTCGCCGATCGTCAGGTCGCGCAGGAAGTAGATCGAGAGCAGCGTGATCAGCACCCAGGACGCGAGCGTCACCGCCCGGCCGCTCTTCGACAGGATCATGTCGGTGGTCGCGAAGATCGCGTTGCGGAACCAGCCCTTCTCGCGGTGCGTGACCACGTCGCGGTCGGGCGCCTTCAGGTAGTGGTAGACGATCGGGTTGAGCAGCAGCTCGCTGACGGTGATCGCCAGGATCCAGAAGGACGCCGAGATCGCGAGCTTCTGCAGCATGAGGATCGGCACGAGCAGGATCGCCAGGATGCCGATCGCGTCGGTGAGAATGCCCGAGAGGGTCGGCACGAAGAGCTCGGCGAACGCGCCGACGATCGCCTCCTCCTTGTCCCAGCCGGACTTCTCGTACTCCTCGTAGTAGCGGTCGTGCATCTGGACCGAGTGCGACACGGCGCGCGCGGTGATGAAGAAGGGGATCACCAGGGCGAGTGGGTCGAAGGGCAGGCCGATCATGTTGATGAAGCCCAGGCCCCAGATCGCCGAGATCACGCCGGTGATCGTCGGACGCAGCGCACCGCGCCAGTCGTGGAAGTAGAGGTAGAGCAGGATCCAGGTGAGCAGGGTCGTGATCAGGAAGATCCACTTCGCCTCGCCGGCATAGTTGTAGACCCAGCCGTAGAGCGTCGGCTCGCCGGCCACGTACATCACGTGGTTCGAGTCCTGGAACGGCTCGACCACGTTCCTGCGCACCTCGTCGAAGATCCGCTGGTAGTCGAGCCGGCCCTCGATGAAGTTGGCGCGCAGGATGGCCGCCTTGTCGTCGAGCGAGACCAGGATCCCGTAGACGCTCTCCGTGTTGTGCACGGTGTCGCGGATCTCGACCGCCTTCTCCTCGGTCTTCGGCGCGCCGATCATGATCGGCTCGGCGTTCATCAATCCACCGGCGGCCACCTTGAGCGAGCGCGTCGTGCGATGGCCGATCGAGTCGATCTGATTGTGATTGACGCCGTAGACCCGGTCGAGCGCCTCGGTCATCTTGTAGATGCGCGTCAGCGTATCCACGTTGAAGATCGTGCCGTCCTTGGTCTCGATCATCACCACGACGTTGTTCGCGCCGCCGAAGCTCCCCGCGTACTGATTGTGGACCTTCATGAAGGGGTGGGTCTGCGGCAGCAGGTCGCCGAACGAGGTGACGAAGCCCGCCTCGTAGAGCTTGTAGGTGTGCCAGCCGAAGAAGGCGGTCACGAGAAGCACGCCGATCATCACCGGGATGCGCTTCTCGATCAGCTTGCGGCCGAGCCAGTACAGGGGTGTATCGTTCTTGCTCTCGCCGCTCATGGGCGTCCTCCTCGAACGGGAATCGATGCGCTTGGGGAAGCGGCCGCGCCGCTCAGGCTGCGATGGGGACCCACGTCTTCCCACCGTCCTTGGTCCGCAGGATCAGGCCGAAGCCCCCCACGATCCAGCCCGTGCTCTGATCGGCGAAGCTCACCTTGCGCAGCCACGAGAAGACGCGCATGCCGAGGTCCGCGACCTGCCAGTCCTCGTCGAGCCCGGCCTTGCGCAGCACCTCGCCGGCCGAGCCCACCGCCCATCCCGATCCGTCCGGGAAGGTCTGCAGCTCGAAGAGCGGGACCGTGAGCTCGGTGCCCACGTCGTCGAACATCCACTTCGCGCCGCCGTCGACGGTGCGGGCGATCTTGCCATCGAGGCCGGCCGCGTAGCCTCGCCGCGCGTCGTCGAAGTGGGCGCCGAAGAAGGTCGGCAGACCGAGCGCGTCGACGATCTCGCCGCCGATCAACGACTGCTGCTGCTCCTTCCAGCTCTGGCCGCCGTCCTCGGTCTTCAGGATCTTGCCGAATTCGCCGACGATCCAGCCGGTCTTCTGGTCGACGAACTGGACGTCGTAGAACGACGGCTCCTGGGCGACCATCTCCTCCTCGGCGGTCATGCCGCTGTCCTTGGACTCGTAGGTGCGGTGCTTCCAGGTCGCACCGCCGTCCTGGGTCTCGACGATCGAGGACCTGTCGCCCACGGCGATCAGGTGCTCGGGCGTGATCGCGGCCAAGCTGAACAGGTAGCTCTCGGTGCCGCTGTCCTGCTTCGTCCAGGTGGCGCCGCCGTCGGTCGTCTTTAGGATGATGCCCCCTTGGCCGACGGCGAAGCCGGTCCGACCGTCGATCAGGTGAACCTTGTAGAGGGCGCTGTCGGTGCCGCTCGGGCGCACGTTCCACGTACGCCCGGCGTCGCGCGTGTCGAGGATCTTGCCGGCGTACCCCACGACGATCGCGTGCTCCGGCGTCACGGCTTGCACGTCGTAGAAGCGATCGGTGATGTAGACCTTGCGGTCGATCAGCGGGATCTTCTCGACCTCGCCGTGGCAGGCGGCGAGCACCGCCAGCGACAGCGCGAGGCAGAGGAAGCGGATCCGTTGCATCTGTGAACTCCTCCTCGATCGGGTTCGTGCGGACGGCCCCGGCCGGCCGGTCGGTCGGGGCCGAGCGCGCGGGGCGCTCGCGCCCCGTGACGACGGGCGACACGCGGGTTGGGCATGGTGCCGTGTCAGGGCTCGCGATTAGCGCTTCTCGCGGGCACTCTCTGGAAACCAGCGCGCGATCGCGTCGGTCTCGACGAGCTGCTGCTGCTCGATCTTCCAGCCGGTGTCGGGCGCGCGGACCAGGGTGTAGAGCTCGTACTCGTCGGCGCCGGTCTGGTTGATGAACTTGTCCTTGCTCTTGAGCAGGTTGGGAACGATCGCCTTGTCGCCGTCGAGGCGCGCGGGGAAGATCTCGAAGCCGTTGATCTCGACGTCGGCCACGTTCATCACCGCGGTCTGCTCGGCAACCCAGGCGATCTTGCCCTGGTCGCGAACCATGTAGGGGGTGAGCAGGTCGTAGGCGGCGGCGAAGTTGCCCGCCCGCAGCGCCTCCAGGTAGGCCCGCACGACGGCCTCCGGCGAGCCGCCCGCGGGTGCGCCGCGCGAGCAGGCGCCGCCCAGCGCGCTGGCGAAAAGCGCCACCGCCAGCATGCGTGCCATCCATGAAACCCGACGCGACCAACCCATGGAACCCTCCCGGGAGCTCACCCAGCCGGGCACCGCCTTAGCGCGAGTGCCCCCGCCCTGCCAAGCGGAAAGCTCCAGCCCGGCGACACGAAATTGCCGACAGGCAGGCTTTGGTCGCCGTAGCTGACAGCGCACCTGGTCCGCAGGACAGCCGGGCGAGTGGCGATTTTCCTCGCCGGATCCAGGTTTCGCGGGGGCTTGGCGGGTGCCGTTGGGCCGATCGGCCCCCCGTGCCAGCTCTGGCACCCCACTTGCGATGGGGCCTGCCCCGGGGGGGCCATGCCGGGAATCTCGAACATCGCAGCCGCACACCGACGAGAGGCGCTCCGCGAGGCTCCGCCCGCGGGCCCGAGGACGGACTTCGAGGGCATGGTGGCAGGCGGCCGACGCATGCTCGAGGTCTTCGCCCTGATCGAGCGCCTCGCCGCCTTTCCGACGACCGCGCTGGTGACCGGCGAGAGCGGAACGGGCAAGGAGCTCGTCGCCCGCGCCATCCACCACCGCTCGCCCCTGCGCGACCGTCCGATCGTCGTCTGCAACTGCAGCGCGCTTGCGCCGGGGCTGATCGAGAGCGAGCTCTTCGGCCACGTGCGCGGCGCCTTCACCGGCGCCGACCGCGACCAGAAGGGGCTCTTCGAGACCGCGAGCGGCGGCACGATCTTCCTCGACGAGGTCGGCGAGCTGCCGCTCGGCGCGCAGGTGAAGCTCCTGCGGGTGCTCGAGAACCGCGAGATCCGGCGGGTCGGCTCGCCGAGCTCGATCCCGGTGGAGATCCGCATCGTCGCCGCGACCAACCGCGACCTGATGGACATGGTCCGGCGCGGCGAGTTCCGCGAAGATCTGTTCTATCGGCTCAACGTCGGCGTCATCGAGCTGCCGCCTTTGCGCGAGCGCATCGAGGATCTCGAGCCGCTCTGCGCGCACTTCCTGCGGGGCTTCGCCCGACGCTTCGCCCTCGAGCGATCCGAGATCCATCCGTCGGCCTTCGACCTGCTGCGGCGCTACCACTGGCCGGGCAACATCCGCGAGCTGTCCAACGTCCTCGAGCGCGGCGCGATCATGGCACACGGCGGCGACATCCACCCCGAGCACTTGCCGGCCGAGGTCGCCCGCGTACGCGAGGCATATACGCCCGGCCTCGCGGCCGAGATCGAGCTCGACTTCGACCTGTCGCTGCGCTCGGCCGAGCGCGACCAGATTCGCCGCGCCCTGGACTCCGCCGGCGGGCGACGCGTCGCCGCGGCCCGCCTTCTCGGGCTCTCCCGGCGCTCGCTGTATCGAAAGCTCGCCAAGCACGGGATCCGGTGATGGACCGCTCGCGACGCCTGCACCCGGTGAGCCACGCGGCGCGCCCCGCGCGCGGCAGGCACACGGCTCGCGGCATCTCCACCGCCCGCCCGGCGCCTCCGCGACGCCCAGGCCCCACGGCGGCCGGTGCCCGGTCGATCGACCCGCTGCGCGGGCGAGCTGCGCGGAGCACCCCGGGCCGTCTCGCTCCCGACGCGCCGAAGCCGAAGGCGCGAGCGGCGCTTCGCCTGGTCACGTCGAACCTGGCCCCGCGTCGCTCCGAGCGCAGCGCGGCACCACCGCGTCTCGCGCTGGTGGCGCGCGCAGCGGCCCAGCGCGCTGCGCCGATGGCTCAGCCCACGCCGCTGCCGCCCGCAGCATCGGCCGAGCGGCGCCGCCACCTGCTCGTCGCCGCAGCGCTCGCCGCCGTGGCTGGCCTGGTAGCGCTGGTCACCTCGCTCGGCGAGCTGCTCGCCGCCGCGATGTGATCACACGGCCCGCGAGCCCTCGTCCAAGGGATTGGACCCGCAGAGCGCCGTCAAGCGGTCAGGGCTCGGACTCGTCGCAGCGCCGCGCGTGCCGCGTCCTCTTCCTCTTCGCGGTTCGCCTCGAGCAAGGCCCGCAGCGTCTGCTCTAGCGCGGTCAGCTCGGTATTGACGGCGACCAGCGACTCGACCAGCCCCACCCAGGCCGAGCCCTCGGACTTCAGGTCGGCGCTCTCCTCGCACAGTGCGACACACCGCCGCGTGACCTCGAGCACGCCCTCGGAAGCTCCTTCGAGATGCGTGGCCAAGTCGATGAAAGTATGTCTGTCGATGATCACGGGACGGGTCCTCCAGGATTGTAGGCGATGACGCAGCGGCGTTTTGGCAAGTTCGATGCCACGCCTCCCGCACATTTTGGGGCCGTTTCGCGCACGCCCCGTCGTGCATCCGGGCGAGGCGCCGCCGGGTCGTGCGCTTTCGCTCGATTCGACGCCGCGGGGGTCGCAACCTTCACCGCGCGTCGTCACGCGGTGTGCCGAAGAGCGGGAGGATCCCGGTCGGGCCGTCAGACGTCGCGCGCCGTCAGGCGTCGCGAGCCGGGAGCCGTGCGCCGCCGTGCCAGGCGCTGCTCGATGCGCGCCACGCGCATCGCCAGGTCCGGGTCCGACGCCAGGCGCTCGCGCGCCGCCGCCGCGGCGTGTGCCGCGGCGCTGTGCTCGCGAAATCCCAAGTCCACGGCGGTCTCCGCCAAACAGCACCCGCAGAGCCGGCGGGCGAGGTGGACCGCGACCTGGCGCGCCAGCGAGGCATCCCGGTCGCGCCGGCGGCGGCCGCGCAATGTGCGGGCCGTCATGTCGAACTCAACGGCGACTGCCTCGGCGACCTGGTCGAGCGACGGC
>CAZGUU010000071.1:0-18861 GCA_964529315.1 uncultured Enterobacteriaceae bacterium | reverse complement strand
GAGATGGATGCGCGGCCCACCCGGCGGCGGCGAGGACCCGGAGCGCAGGACCCGCGTTCGCCGCCACGGCGGACCACAGGCACCCTGAGCGTGTCCGGGGATTCCTGCTCACGCTCTCAAGCCTCGCGACGCCGGCTGCGGCCGAGCTCCTCGACCTCGCGCTCGAGGCGCCGGGCGCGCCGGCCGATCGACAGCAGGTAGAGGAACAGGGCGATCCAGATCGCCGTGTAGGCCGCGGCGAGGTAGCTGAGACCCTTCATGTGCGCTGGCCCTCCAGGGCGATGGCGGCGACGAGCTCGTCGATCCGCGCCAGGCGGGCGCGCAGCGAGACGAGCCAGGTGTAGAGAAGCGCGAGCGCGACGCTCGAGACGAGCAGCGTCCAGCCCATGAGCGGATCCTTGAGCCCCGCGTCGGGGTCCTCGGCGATCATCACCGCGGGATGGATGCCACGCCACAGCCGCACCGCCAGGACGAGCAGCGGGATGTTGAGTGCGCCGACGATGCCGAGCACCGCCGCGTAGCGGCGGGTCGCGTCGTCGCCGCCCAGGCGGCGCAGCATCAGGTAGGCGGCGTAGATCGTCCAGAGCACCACGGTCATGGTCAGGCGCGGATCCCAGGTCCACCAGGTGCCCCAGATCGGGCGCGCCCAGATCGGCCCGGTCACCAGGACCAGCGTCGTGTAGAGCATGCCCACCTCGGCGTTGGCCTGCGCCAGGCGGTCGGCGTCGTCGCTGCCCCGAGCCAGGAACCAGGCGCTCGCCGCGGCGACCGCAGCGAAGGCTGCGAACGACAGCCACGCCGCGGCGACGTGGAAGTAGAAGATGCGCTGCACCACGCCCTGCTCGCGCTCGCTCGGCACGAGCAGGAACACCATGGCGATCGCGGCGAGCATCGCCGCGCAGGTGAGTCCGGGAAGCAGCCGGTCGCGCCACAGCCGGGGGGCATCGTCCATGGGTTGCGTCACTCCTCGAGGATGAAGTCGAAGGTCATCCAGCCCGCGGTCAGAAACACGATATCGAATCCGCCCAGCAGCAGCAGCCACGACGACAGCTCGCCGGCGGTCTGCCCGACCAGCGCGCCGGCCGTCGCCCGCGTGGCGCCGATCAGCAGCGGCGCCAGGAGCGGGAAGGCGAGCAGCGGCAGGAGCACCTCGCGGGCGCGCGAGCGGCTCGCCATCGCGGCGCACAGCGTACCGACCGAGGCGATGCCGGCCACGCCGAGCAGCAGCACCAGGGGCAGAGCCACCGAGGGGTCGATGCCGTGCGTGCCGAGCAGCAGCGCGACCAGCGGCAGCAGGACGAGGCAGGCGACCAGCAAGAGAAGCAGGTTGGCGATCGTCTTTCCGAGGTAGATCGAGCCGCGGTCGATCGGCAGCAGAGCGAGCCCCGTCCAAGCTCCGGCCTCGCGCTCGACCTGGAAGGAGCGGTTGAGCGCGAGCGTGCCGGAGAACAGCAGCGTCGCCCACAGCAGGCCCGCCGCCACCTCGGGGCCGGCCAGACGCTCGGGCTCGAGCGCGAAGGCGAACACCAGGATGACCAGCAAAGCGAGCAGGAACAGCGAGGAGATCATCTCCCCGGTGCGCAGCTCGATGGCCAGGTCCTTACGGACGATCGTCCACATCGTCGGGATCGAAGCCCGTGGCCTGGCGGTACGCCTCGGCCAGATCGTCGTGCTGGGGAACGGGGGCGAGCTCCACGCGCAGCCCGCCGCGCGCGAGGATCACGGCCCGGCTGGCCAGGCGCGCGACCCGGGCGAGGTCGTGGGTGACGAAGACCGCCGTCCGGCCGGCCGAGCGCGAGGCCTCGAGCAGGGCGACCAGCAGCTCGCTGCCCTCCTGGTCGAGCGCGTTGAATGGCTCGTCGAGGAGCAGCAGCTCGGGGTCGTGCAGCGTGGCCCGGGCAATCGCGAGGCGCTGCAGCGTGCCGCGCGACAGCGTGTGGGTGGGCCGCTCGGCGAGGTGGGCGAGACCGACCTGCGCCAGGGCTTTGCCGACGCGCGCGGCGGCATCGCCGCGCGACGCGCCACGGTCGGCTGCCGCGTAGAAACGGGCGTAGAACTCGAGGTTCTGGCGTGGCGTCAAGTCGCGATAGACCAGCGGATCGTGTCCGAGAAAGCCGATCCGACCGAGCACCCCTGGGGTCGGGCGACCGGGGTGGCAGTCCGTGTCGAACAAACGCAGCGAGCCGCCGCTCGCGCGCGAGATGCAGGCGAGAAGACGCAGCAGGGTGCTCTTGCCGGCGCCGTTCGCACCCAGGATGGCGAGCGATTCCCCTGCGGCGACGTCGAGATCGACACCGCGCAGCACGGCCAGCACACCGAAGGTCTTGCGCAGGGCGCGAGCCGCGATCAGGGTTCGCCCGGGGTGACCGCCCATGCCGAAGCAGCATCGCCCAGCCGGGACGAAAGCGCCAGGGCGCCGAGCGACGGCCAGGCGGGACGGCGGCGAGGCCCGGGAGGCTCGCCTCACTCGACTGGAGCGCTCGGGCTCGGGCAGGTACTCCACGACTCGGGTGCTACAATGCGTCGGCTCGAGCGGCGCCGGACGCACGTGGGCCCGGATCGGAGCGAGCGGGCCGCGACCGGGACGATGCCGGAGGAGGACGGCGAGGTGGCGATGACGAGTCGGACGCATCGAGGTCTTGCGCGACACACGGGGGCCGCCCTGGCGCTGGCCGCGGGGCTCGCTGGATGCGTGCTCGCCGAGACCGTGCTCGCGGGCGGAGCGCTGGCGCTCGAGCGGGCGGCGCGCAGCGGCGCTGCCGACGTCGCCACGGCTCCCGCCGGCGACCCATCGCAGGCCCGACAGGCAGGCCAGGCGGCTGCGGCGTCGCCAGCGGCCAAGCCCGCCGCACCCTCCTCGAAACGCGCCCAGGGCGGGCGCACGCCCCTGCCGTTCAAGCCGCAGGAGCCCTACCGCGCGGCCATCCTGGTCGATCGCGACAGCGGGCAGGTGCTGTTCGCCGAGAACGAGAAGGAGCCCTGGCCCCCGGCGTCGATGACCAAGATGATGACGCTGCTGCTCGCCATGGAGTCGGTCAAGGCTGGCGAGATGTCACTGGACGACCCGATCCCGACGTCGGCTTGGGCGAGCAAGATGGGCGGCTCGCAGGTCTACCTGCAGGAGGGCGAGCAGTTCTCGCTTCGCGAGATGCTCGAGGCGATCACCATTGCATCGGCCAACGATGCGTCGGTCGCCGTCGCCGAGCGCATCGCGGGGACCGGCGAAGCGTTCGTCGAACGGATGAACCAGCGTGCTGCCGAGCTCGGCCTCGCGCAGAGCGAGTTCCACACGCCGCACGGCCTGCCGCCCGCCCAGGGCCAGAAGCCGGACCTGATGAGCGCAACCGATCTGGCGACGCTCGGCCGCAAGCTCGCCGAGTTCCCCGAGATCATGGAGTGGGCGGGGAAGTCCGAGGCTCCATTCCGCGACGGCAAGCTGCAGATGCGCAACACGAACCACCTGATCCGTACGTACCGCGGCGCCGACGGGCTCAAGACCGGCTTCTACGCGGCGGCGGGCTTCGAGGTGACGGCCACGGCGACGCGCGACGGCCTGCGGCTGCTCGCCGTCGTCCTGGGCGTGCCCACCAAGAAGGGGAGCTTCGACGAAGCCGCCAAGCTGCTGAGCCGCGGGTTCGCGGAGTATAAGGCGGTGGAGCCGGTAAAGGCAGGACAGGCCGTCGGAGCGGAGATCTCGGTCTCGAACGGAACCGAGAAGGCGTTCAAAGGGGAAGCGGCCGAGGGCTGGCGCACCGTGCTGCCCCGTGCCGACGCGCAGCGCCTGCAGGTCGACGTGAAGGTGCCCACGCAGGTGAGCGCACCGGTGAAGAAGGGGCAGGCGGTCGGTGAGATCGTCGCCCGCAGCGGCGAGCGGGAGCTCAGGCGGATCCCCGTCGTCGCACCGCGCGACATCGAGGCCACCTCGTGGTGGTCGCGGTGGTTCGCCGGGTGCGGCTCCTGACGGCTCAGCTGGGCGGGCTATCGGGCCGTGGCGGGGTGACCGGGGGGACAGCCGGCTTTGCGGCGGGGGTGGAGGTCGCCCCAGGAGGCCGCGTGCCCACCGCTGGCTGTGCCGGCGAAGCCTTGGCCACGACCGGCACCGCTCCGGGCCGCTTGCGCTGCCCCGGGGCGATGACCAGGTTCATCACCCGGCCCTCGGTGCGCGGCTCGAGCTCGATCCAGCCGACGTCGGCGAGCATCCCGGCCACGCGCAGCAGCTTCTCGCGCCCGAGCGACTGGTGGGCCATCTCTCGCCCACGGAAGCGCAAGGTGAACTTGACGCGCTGTCCGTCGCCCAGGAACTCCTGCGCCCTCTTGAGCTGGCGCTCCAGGTCGTGGTCGTCCGTCCCGGGCCGGATGCGCAGCTCCTTGAGCTGCGTGATGTGCTGCTTCTTCTTGGCTTCCGCTTCCTTCTTCTGCTTCGAGTAGCGGAACTTGCCGTAGTCCATCAGGCGACAGACCGGCGGCTGAGCGCTCGGGGCAACCTCGACCAGGTCGACCTCCGCATCGTGTGCGAGCTTCAGCGCCTCCTCGGTGCCTACGACGCCGAGCTGGTCTCCATGGAGCCCGATCAGCCTGACCTGCGGCACCCGGATCTGGCGATTGATCCGGTGCTCCTCCTCAGGTCGTACCGGCAAGAATTGACGCCCACGCGGCCTCTGCATAGAGCTCCTTCTCCGAAAATCCCCTCAGACGACTAGCACAGCCGGCGTGGGGAACAAACCTGCCCTCGCGTGTTGCCCTTCCCGCCGGGCCGGTGGTAAGAGCGTCGCGGTTTCTGGTTCAGAGCCCGGGGAGAGGCGACCGAACGTCGCCTCCTGCGCGCCGCAGCATTCTGCGCCGCGAACGCGCATCGGGCTTCCGTGGGAGGAGTTCTGGTTATGCCTCAGGGTAGGGTCAAGTGGTTCAATTCGCAGAAGGGCTTCGGCTTCATCGAGCAGGACGGCGGTGAGGACATTTTCGTCCACTATTCCGCGATCCAGGGACAGGGCTACAAGAGCCTCGAGGAAGGCCAGACCGTAGAATTCGAGGTCGTTCCAGGGCGCAAGGGCTCGCAGGCGGCGAACGTCCAGAAGGTGTAGCGGGGCCGATCCGATGGCCGGCGGGCCGGCGGCTCTGCTCTCGCGGCGAGCCGCCGCGCCGTGGCGGCAGGGGCTTTGCCCCGAAGCGCCAATCGCTATGCTCGGGACATGTCGGAAGCCGAGCCGTCCAACCCGCTTCTCTCCCCCGCACCCCTTCCGCTCTTCGACCGGATTCGCCCCGAGCACGTCGTGCCGGGCATCCGCCGGCTGCTCGCCGAGCTCTCCGCCGAGCTCGAGCGAGGCGAGGCCGAGGCCGCGCCGACCTGGGCGGCGGCGATCGAGCCCGTAGAGCGGATCGCGGAGCGCCTCGGCCGCGCCTGGGGGACGGTCGGCCACCTGATGGGCGTCAAGAACGCCGACGAGCTACGCCAGGCCCACGAGGAGGTTCTGCCCGAGGTCGTCGCTTTCTCCATGCGCTCGAGCCAGAGCCAGCCGCTCTACCGCGCCGCCAAGGAGCTGCGCGACGGCCCGGCCTTCGGCGCGCTCGACGGCGCCCAGCAGCGAGTCGTGACCGCGCTGGTGCGCGACGCGGAGCTCGCCGGCGTGGGCCTCGAGGGCGAGGCCCAAGATCGATTCAACGCGATCCAGGCCGAGCTCGCCGAGTGCGCGACCCGTTTCACCAACCACGTTCTCGACGCGACCAAGGCCTTCGCCCTGACGCTGCGCAGCCCCGACGAGGTGGACGGCCTGCCGCCGAGCCTGCTCGATCTGGCCGCTCAGGCCGCGCGCCAAGCCGGCGAGGCTTCGGCGACGGCCGAGCGTGGGCCGTGGCGGATCACCCTCGACCTGCCGAGCTACGGGCCCTTCCTGCAGCACGGTAAGCGACGCGATCTGCGCGAGGCGCTCTACCGAGCCTTCGTCACCCGCGCGAGCAGCGGCGAGCACGACAACACCGAGCTCATGCGGCGCATCCTACGCCTGCGCCGTGAGGAAGCCTCGCTGCTCGGCTTCGCGAGCTTCGCCGAGCTGAGCCTGGCCACGAAGATGGCGCCCGACGTGGCCACCGTCGAGCAGATGCTCGAGGAGCTGCGCGGAGCGGCTTGGGATCCGGCGCATCGCGACCTGGCCGAGCTGCTCGAGCTGGCACGATCCTGCGGCGCGCCGGAGGCCGGGCATCTGGCGCCGTGGGACGTCGCCTTCTGGGCCGAGCGGCTGCGCGAGCGCCAGTACGCCTTCACCGACGAGGAGCTGCGGCCCTACTTCCCCCTCCCCCGCGTGCTCGAAGGCCTGTTCTCCCTGGCCAGCCGCCTCTTCGGCGTGGCCATCCGACCCGCCGACGGCGAGGCCCCGGTGTGGCACGACGACGTGCGCTTCTTCCGCGTGCACGACGCCGACGGCAGCGAGATCGCCGCCTTCTACCTCGATCCCTACAGCCGGCCGGCCGAGAAGCGCGGCGGCGCGTGGATGGACGAGTGCGTCGGGCGTGCCCCCAGCCGCGTGCCGGTGGCCTACCTCGTGTGCAACCAGGTCCCACCGGTCGACGGCAAGCCCTCGCTCATGACCTTCCACGAGGTGGAGACGCTGTTCCACGAGTTCGGCCATGGCCTGCAGCACATGCTGACGCGCGTCGACTACCCGCTGGCCGCGGGGATCCGCAACATCGAGTGGGACGCCGTCGAGCTGCCCAGCCAGTTCATGGAGAACTGGTGCTACCACCGGCCGACGCTGCTCGGGCTCTCCGGGCACTGGCAGACCGGAGCCCCGCTCCCCGAGGATCTGTTCTCCAAGATCGGTGCGGCCCGCACCTTCCGCTCCGGATCGGACATGCTGCGCCAGCTCTACTTCGCCTTCACCGACCTGGCGCTGCACCACGGCTACGACCCCGACGGGCGCGAAGCCCCCGAGGACGTACAGCGGCGCATCGCGGCGCGGACGACGACCATCGCGCCGCTGCCCGAGGATCGCTTCCTGTGCAGCTTCACGCACGTCTTCGCCGGCGGCTACGCAGCGGGCTACTACAGCTACAAGTGGGCGGAGGTGCTCTCCGCGGATGCCTTCGCAGCGTTCGAGGAGGCTGGGCTCGACGATCCGGCGGCGATCGAGGCTACCGGCCGCCGCTACCGCGAGACCGTGCTGGCGCTGGGCGGCAGCCGCCACCCGCTCGACGTCTTTCGCGAGTTCCGCGGCCGCGCACCGACCACCGAGGCCCTGCTGCGCCACGCCGGGTTGCACGGCTGAGAGCGTGAGCAGGAATCCCCGGACGGGCCCAGGGCGCCTGTGGTCCGCCACGACGGCGAATGCGGGTCCAGGAGCGAAGGGGCGCTCCGCAGGACCCCGTCTCGCGGGGGTCCGCCTGGGCCGCACGCCGCTGGCCGGTGCGCGAGACGCGATCCAGCCCGCACTTCTCACCGTCTCATTGCGCGGCGGCCGATGGCACCACATGCTCGGGGCCGTCTCCCTCCGCCCGGCGAGGGCGCTGCTCGAGCCTCGCGTCCCGATGGGCAACGACCCCAGCGGCCTTGCCCCTGTCGGATTTCTGACCGCCCGCCGGGCTCGAATCCCTCGTCCGGGCCTGGCTGCTGCCAGATTTCTGACCGAGTCGCGCAAATTTGCACGACGTGCCGCACCCCCGGCGTGCGCCTCGATGGCACGACCTCTGCTGCCACCCCTGGCGAGCTCGTCTCGGAGAGGGGGCCGCATGCAGGGTGGGGTGGTGAGGATCGACCGGAGAGCGCGCCTCGGCGGCGAGATCGTCGGACGTCCCGTCGTGATCCTCCAGGACGGCGACGTCCGCTACGTGAGCCCTGCGGCCGCGGCCATCCTCGGGCGGCGCGCGGCCGATGTGGTGGCCGAGCTGGCCGCGGCACAGCGCGACGGCGACGAGGTCTTCGAGGTCGACGTGATGCGCCCCGACGGCGAGCGGCGGATCGCCGAGATCTCGCTCGGCGAGGGGCGCTGGGAGGGCGCCCCGGCGCGGCTGGCGCTGGTGCGCGACGTGACCGTCGAGCGCCGAGCGGGCGAGACCTCCGAGGATCTCGAGGTCGCCGCGGCCCTGGCGCGTGCCGGCGCCGAGCTGAACACCCGGCTCGATTCCTCGCTGATCCTGTCGCGCCTCTGCGCGCTGGGCAACGACCTACTCGCCAGCCGCCTTTGCGTCGCCTTCCTCTGGGATGCCGAGGCCGACGCCTTCGTGCCGCGCGCCGCGGCCGGGGAGCCGGAGCTGGACGACGAGCGTCGGCGAGCGATGCGCCTGCCCCGCTGGCGGCTCGCCCCCCTGCTGCGCGCCTTCGAGGCGGGAGACACGGCCATGGTCCAGGCCGGACGCGGCACGCACCCGGCACTCGAGCGGCTCGGCCTGGGGCTCTCCTGCCCCGTGCTGCTCGTCGCCGCGATCCGCGATCGCGATCACCTGGTCGGGTTCCTCGCCGTGGGGTCGGGGGCGCAGGGCGGCTGGGCCACCGGGGTGCGCCGCCGCATCTCCCAGGGCCTGGCACGGATCGCCGCCGGCGCCCTCGAGAAGGCGCGCCAGCTCGAGGAAGCCGAGCGCCGCCAGCGCCTGCGCGCCGAGTTCGTCGCCACGATGTCGCACGAGCTGCGCGCGCCCCTGCACGTGATCACCGGCTTCCAGTCGCTCCTCCTCGAGGGCGACTTCGGCCCGGTGACGGACGAGCAGGCCGACGCGCTGCGCCGCATCGGCAAGAGCGCCCAGGCGCTGCTCGAGCTGATCGACAACACGCTCAACCAGAACCGCATCGCGGCGGGACGGCTGCCGGTCGACCTCGGCGACGTCGCCGCGGCGAGCCTGATCGCCGAGGTCGAGCGCGAGACCAGCGACCTGCGCGATTGCTCGCCGCTGCGCTTTGCCTGGCAGATCGAGCCCGACCTGCCCGCGATCCGCACCGACGCACCCAAGCTCAAGATCGTGCTCAAGAACCTGCTCGGCAACGCGATCAAGTACACCGACACGGGCAGCGTCACGGTCGCTGCACGTCGCCGGGACGGCGGCGTCGAGATCTCGGTCGCCGACACGGGGATCGGCATCGACGCGACCTCGCTCGGCACGATCTTCGAGGCCTTCCGCCAGGTGCGCGGGGGAGGCGGACCGGAGCGCGGCGGCGTCGGCCTCGGTCTGCACATCGTGCGCCGCATGCTCGACATGATCGGCGGCGAGATCCGTGTCGAGAGCGAGCCGGGCCAGGGGTCGGTGTTCCGCGTCTGGGTACCACAGGGGCAGTCGGCCGTGCTACGGGAAGCCGGGGCCGATCGCGCCCCGGAGGACCAGCATGACGAGAAGACCCCTGTCGGCCACGCTGCTCGTGGCAGCCATCCTCACCCTGTACGGCGCGGCCGCCAGCGCGCGCGCTGAGAGCCCCCCTCCCGGCACCATCCAGTTCCGCGCCGCAAACGCCATCGCGCAGGCCAACGGCCAGTTCCGCTCGTGGCGCGTCGCCCGGGCGACGATCGACGACCGCGAGCCCTGGCGCAGCGAGGTCGAGGTGGTGGTCGACCTGGCGAGCGTCGACACCGACAGCCCCAAGCGCGACGCGCACCTGCGCAACGCCGACTTCTTCGACGTGGAGCGCTACCCGACCGCGACGGCGACCTTGCGCAGGTTCACGCTGCTCGACGCGGAGCGGTTTGCCGCCGACGTGACGCTCGACCTGCACGGCCGAACCAAGACCTTCCCCATGATCTTCCGCATCGTCGACCGCGAGCAGCGGCGCGTCGCCGGCGAGGCGACGCTGAACCGGATGGACTTCGGCGTGGGAAGCCCGAAGAGCGCCTTGAATCCGCTCTCGATCGACGAAGAGGTGGCGCTGTCCGTCCAGGCCACCGTTCCGCCGGCGGGCAAGCCGGCGGCGGCGGGGACTCCCTGAAGGCCGCGTCGCGAGCGCTTCGTCGAGGGTGGCCCGGCGCCCGGCCCGACGCCCCGGCGCAGCCGGCTACTTGACGCGCGACCCCGGCGTGACCGGCTTCTCCGGCGAGACGATGCGCAGCCCGCTCTCGTCGCTCGCCGCGAGCAGCATGCCACGGCTCTCGATGCCGCGCAGCCGGGCGGGCTTGAGATTGGCCACCACCACCACCTGGCGGCCGACCAGGTCCTCGGGCGCGTAGGCGGCGCGGATTCCGGCGACGATCTGGCGCTCCTCGGTCTCCCCCAGATCGACGGAGAGCACCACCAGGCGGTCGGCGTTGGGGTGCGGCTCGGCTCGCCGGATCGTCCCCGCCTTGAGCTCGACCCGGGCAAAGTCGTCGATCGTGATCTCGCTGCGCGTCTCGGCCGGCTGGGGCCCCGCCGCTTCGTTGGTCGCGTCGCTCACCGGATGTGGTCCTCCCTGAGATGATTCAGGCGCGCCGCCGGCCACGCGCCGGCGGCGCGGACGACGACGCCCCGCAGCTCGCGCAGAAGCGCGCTTCGCGCGGGCTCGGCCGGCCGCACACGGCGCAGAACACCCTCTCGCGGCTGGCCCGCTCGGCACCCCCGATCCGCGCGTCCTGCTCGAGCGCGGCCATCGCCTGGAGGGCATGGCCTTCGAGCTCGGCGCGCAACGCGGCGTGGTCCTCGTCGGAGAGCTTGCCCACCCGGTGGTCGAGGTCCGCCTCCTTGATCGCCGCCAGGGCAGCGTCTCGCTCGTGCTCGAGCATGGCGGCGCGTGCGGTGGGCGCGTCCGTGGCGAGCTCCGCCTCCTCGTCGGGCGCGTTGCCGAGCAGCGGCCAGGCGACGTACCAGGCCACGAGCAGGACGAGCAGCAATCCGGTCAGGGTGAGCAGCATCGGGTCAGGACCGCTCCTCGAAGTCCTCGAGCGCACGCTCGAGGCGCTTGCGCAGCTCGGGGTCGTCCGCGGTCGTGGGCACCCCGGCAGCGGGCCCCGCCAGCGCGCGCTGCGCCGAGGAGCGCCGCCAGCGCACGAGGACCACGCCGACGATCAGGCCACCCAGGCCGAGCACGACGAACGGCACCGTCCAGGCGGCGATGTTGAAGCCCCGGGCGGTCGGCGCGGAGAGGATCTTCTCGCCGTACTTCTTCTCGAAGTAGGCGAGCACCTCTTCGCGCGACTGGCCCAGGGCGAGCTGCGCGGTGACCTCCTTGCGCAGCGGGATGGCCGAGCTGCAATTCAGGTGATTGCACGAGTGGACGGTCAGGCCACAGCCGCACTGGCAGGTGAGGTCGCTCTCGATCTGCGTCTGGGTCGCATCGCCCCCGACGGCCGTGGCCGGTGCGGCGAAGAGCCAGGGCAGAGCCAGGCTCGCCGCCGTGGCGAGCACGACCGGTAGGGCCAGGCCCGCGGCCAGCGCGAGCCACGCTCGTGGCGACCTCACGAAGCGGTCCGAGAGCCGGCCGGAGCGCGGGCCGCCGCGGCTGCGAGCACCGCCATCCGCTCGGCATACGACGGCCACATGCAGACGCCGGTGCCCAGCGCCATGACCACGCCACCGACCCACATCCAGGAGATCAGCGGGTTCAAGAAGACCTGGAAGACGGCGATCCCTGCCGCCGGATCCCAGCTGCCGAGCACGACGTAGAGATCGGCGCCGAGCGTCGATCGGATCGACACCTCGGTGGTCGGCTGCTTGGGGCGCTTGTAGAAGCGCTTCTCCGGCTCGACCTCGCCCAGCCGCTCGAGCCGGTCGCCGCTTCCCTCCCAGATCGACACGCGCGCGTAGGTCCGCTCGACGTGCGCATCGTCCTTCGTCTCGATTGCGTCGAAGCGCAGGGTGTAGCCGCCGATGGCCAGGCTCTCGCCGACCCGCAGCGACTGCTGCAGCTCGAGCTTGAACACGGACGAGGCGACGATGCCGACGAACACCATGGCCACGCCGACGTGCACCACGTAGCCGCCGTAGCGGCGGCGGTTCTTGCCGATCAGGCGCGAGAGCGCAGTCCACGGCGGCTCGCCGAGCATCGCCTGGCGCACGCGCATGCCTCGCCAGAACTCGATCCACACGGTGGTCAGGGCGAAGCCCGCGATCGAGAAGGCGAGCATCGCGTAGTAGCTGCCCGAGGCGAACGCGAAGGTCAGCGCGCCGCAGGCCAGCGCGACGACCACCGGCCACAGGAAGCTGCGCCGCAGGCTAGACAGGCTCGCTCGCCGCCAGGCGATCACCGGCCCCACGCCCATGAGGAAGATCAGCGCCAGCCCGAGCGGCGCGTTCACCCGGTTGAAGAACGGCGGGCCGACGGTGATCTTGACGCCGCGCACCCACTCCGAGAGCACCGGGAAGACGGTTCCCCAGAAGACCGCGAAGGCGATGCCCACCAGGACGAGGTTGTTCAGCAGGAAGGCCGCCTCGCGCGAGAACACCGACTCGAGCTCGTTGCGGCTGCGCAGCAGCGGCAGGCGCCAGAGCAGCAGGCCCAAGGAGATCGCCAGGATGGCGAGCAAGAAGCCCATGAAGAACGGCCCCAGGCCGGACTGCGTGAAGGAGTGCACCGAGGAGATCACGCCCGAGCGGGTGAGGAAGGTGCCGAAGATGGTGAGCGCGAAGGTGAGGATCACCAGCACCATGTTCCACACCTTCAGCATGTCCTTCTTCTCCTGGATCATCACCGAGTGCAGGTAGGCGGTGGCGGTGAGCCAGGGCATGAAGGCGGCGTTCTCGACCGGATCCCACGCCCAGTAGCCGCCCCAGCCGAGCACGACGTAGGCCCAGGCGGCGCCGAACAGGTTGCCCAGCGTCAAGAAGAACCAGGCGAACAGCGCCCAGCGCCGAGTGGTGCGGATCCACGCGTCGCCGAGCTTGCCGGTGGCCAGCGCAGCCACGGCGAAGGCGAACGGCACGGTCGTCGCCACGAAGCCGATGTACAGCGCCGGCGGGTGCATGGTCATCCAGTAGTTCTGCAGAAGCGGGTTCAGATCCGAGCCCTCGGCAGGGGTGAAGGGCAGGCGCTCGAAGGGATCGGTCAAGAACACCAGGAGGGAGAGGAAGAAGGCGCCCACGGCGAGCATCGTCGCCGTCACGTAGGGCATCTGATCGCGGTTCTTGCGGCGGTTCTGCGCCTGCACGACGGCGTTGCACACCGCGAGCAGGAAGGTCCACCAGAGCAGCGAGCCCTTCATGCCGCCCCACAGCGCGGCGATCGTGTAGCCGAGCGGCAGGGTGCTCGAGGAGTAGGCCGCGACGTACTCGACGTTGAAGTCGTGGGCGAGCAGCAGCCCGAGCAGCGCGACCACGGCGATGCCGGTCAGGGCCGAGAAGGCGTAGGCGGCGTGCGTGCCGCTCGCCACCAGCGCTCGATCGCGACGCCAGGCACCGATCAGGCTCGCGGCGATGCCCCACAGGGCGACCACGAAGCCCAGCACGACGGCCAGCCTGCCGATCTCACTCATGCAGATCCTCGCCGAGGCGGCGCGTGCCGCAGCGGCCGCGGCTCGCGGCTCGCGGCCGGCTCACGAGGCGCGCCCGGTGGCACCACTGCCGGGTGCCGCCGGCTCGCCCGGGGGCGCCCCTTGCAGGTCGGCCTCGTACTTGGACGGGCAGGTCGTGAGCAGGGTCCTCGCCTGGAACACGCCGTCCTGCACCCGCCCCTCGACGATGACGTCGCGCCCGTCGCCGAACATGTCGGGCAGGATGCCGTTGTAGCGCACCGGCAGCGTGGCTCCGGCGGCCGTCGCGCCAAGCGGTGGGCCGGCCGCCTCGGCGGCTCCCGGGGCGAGGGCGCCGCCGCCGCGCGGCGGAATCGCCTGGATGTGGAACTCGAGGTCGAGCGTGCGCGGCTCCCAGCGGACGCTGCCGCCCGAGACGCGCCCCGCCAGGCGCAGCGGCTTCCCCGCCATGCCGGCTGGGTCTCGCGCGTACTCGTCGACCGTCATGTAGTAGGAGGAGGTCTCGCGCACCGCGGTGAAGATGAGCGCACCGACGGCGGCGACGATGATCGCCGCGCCGACCAGGAACTTCGCCCTGCGGTTCAAGTGAATGCCCCTCGTCTTGGCTACCCGATGCCTGTTGGGGACGCAACGCGGGTCCTCTATAACGGCGTGCTAGCCAGTCCCGACGAAGCCGCGCCAACGCCCAGAGGACCAGCAGGTGAACGCGTGAACCACCGCGAGATCGTCGGCTTCCTCTGGGGCGTCGCCGACCTCATCCGCGACACCTTCAAGCGCGGCAAGTACCAGGACGTCATCCTGCCGCTCACCGTTCTGCGCCGCCTCGATTGCGCCCTAGCGGACACGAAGAAGAAGGTCCTCGAGCGGCGGGCGCAGCTCCAAGGACAAGGACCCGAGGATCTCGACGCGCAGTTGCGGCGCACCTCGAGCTTCGCGTTCTACAACACGCCCCGGTACGACTTCGAGAAGCTGCTCGCCGATGCGCCGCATCTCGCGGCCAACCTGCGCAACTTCATCGCGGGCTTCAGCCCGAACATGCGCGAGGTGCTCGAGAAGTTCGACTTCGACAACACCTCCGCCGCGGTGACGGGCAAGATCGATGTGCGGATGGAGGCTACCGGCTGACCGTGACGCCGCGGTCCCGAATCCGGCTGTGGCCAAACCACGAAAATCGAACTTGTAGTGTTCGTTTTTCATGGTAGATTTTCCGGCGATGATCGCCCGCCCGCGCCGCCTCGCCGAGCTCCGCGCCGCTCTCGGGCGCAGTCGAGTCGTCGGCCTCGTGGGCCCGCGCCAGGCCGGCAAGACGACCCTCGCGCGGCGGTTGGTCAGGCCCGATTCTCCCGCCTATTTCGACCTCGAAGACCCCGCGAGCATCGCCCGGCTCGCGGAACCCATGACGGCGCTTGCACCCCTCAAGGGCGTGGTGGTGCTCGACGAGATCCAGCGCCGACCGGATCTCTTCCCAATCCTGCGCGTGCTCGCCGACCGCCGGCCACTCCCGGCGCGATTCCTGATTCTCGGCAGCGCGAGCCCCGAGCTGCTGCGCCAGTCTTCGGAGACGCTCGCCGGCCGGATCGAGACGATCGCGCTCGACGGATTCGGCCTCGACGATGTCGGAACGACCGGTGGCGCGACCGGTCGGCTCTGGCGGCGCGGGGGATTGCCCCCGGCGTTTCTCGCTCGCACCGAGCACGACAGCTTCACCTGGCGCCGACAGCTCGTTCAGACGTACCTCGAGCGCGACCTGCCGCAGCTCGGGATCACGATTCCGGCGCCCACGCTGCTCAGGTTCTGGACCATGCTGGCCCACTACCACGGCGGCATCTGGAACGCCGCCGAGGCCGCGCGGTCCCTGGGCACCAGCCAACCTACGGCGCGGCGCTATCTGGACTTGCTGACGGGGCTCTTCCTGGTCCGCCAGCTCCAGCCCTGGCACGAGAACCTGAAAAAGCGGCAGGTGAAGGCCCCCAAGGTCTACGTCCGCGACAGTGGGGTGCTCCACGCGCTCCTCGGGCTCGCGACCGAACGCGAGCTCCTCTCCCACCCCAAGGTGGGTCTTTCCTGGGAAGGCCACGCGATCGAGGAAGCCCTGCGCGCGGTGCGGCCGGACGGGGCGTACTTCTGGGCCACGCACACCGGTGCCGAGCTGGATCTGCTTCTCTTGGTGCGGGGTCGCCGCTACGGAGTCGAGGTGAAGTTTCAGGACGCGCCGCGTCTCACGCCCTCCATGCGCATCGCGCTCGACGACCTCGACCTGCGGCACCTCACCGTGCTGTATCCGGGGACGCGGCGCTATGCTCTCGAGCGGCGCGTGACCGTCGTCCCGCTCACGGAGCTTGCAGCGCAGGGGGCGGTGAGCATCCTCGGCGAACGGGGCACGCCCACCAGAACGCGGAAGTCATGAAGAAGATCTCCGAGCGCGCCTTCGAGGCGGACGGCGCTGCGCGCCGCCGGTGCCGCTGAGCGTTCCGTGGCCCGGGAGCCGCCGCGATGCGAGGCGGCGGCTCCGCCGGACGAGCCGAGAGGGAGAAGGGATCGCGATGAGAGAAGCGGTGGCGGTGGCCGGCAAGGCGGCGATCCTGGGCGTCGTCGAGGGGCTGACCGAGTTCCTGCCGGTGTCGTCGACCGGGCACCTGATCGTCGCCGGGCGCCTGCTCGACTTCGGCTCGCCCACGTTCGAGATCTTCATCCAGCTCGGTGCCATGCTCGCCCTCACCTGGGTGTATCGCCAGCGTCTGCTCGGCCTCGCCGCGGACTTCACGCATCGTCCGGCGGCGCGTTTGCTCGTGCTCAAGGTGCTGGTCGCCTTCGTTCCCGCGGCGCTGGTCGGCCTGGCGGCGCACCACTGGATCGAGGAGCACCTCTTCCGCGCCGGCGTGGTCGCCGCGACGCTGATCGGCGGCGGCGCCCTGATCCTGCTGATCGACGGTCCGGGCCGGGGCCGTGGGCTCGAAGATCTCGAGGCGATGAGCCTCGGCCAGGCGCTCGCGATCGGCCTCGGCCAGACGCTCGCCATGGTTCCCGGCGTCTCACGCTCGGGTGCGACGATCGTCGCCGGCATGCTCGCCGGCCTGGGCCGCCGCGCGGCGACCGACTTCTCCTTCCTGCTCGCCCTGCCAACGATGTACGCCGCCTGCCTGTTCGCCCTGTGGAAGGCGCGCCACGAGCTCGACGCCTCGGGCGCCCTGGCGATGGGTGTGGGGCTGGTCGCGGCGTACCTGAGCGCGCTGGTCGTGATCCGCGCCTTCCTGGGCTACGTGCAGCATCGCTCGCTGCGCCCCTTCGGCTGGTACCGCATCGCCGCTGGCCTGGCGGTCGTCGCCTGGCTGCTTGCGGGGTGAGGGGGGCACTCCACCGCGCGGCAGATCGTCCACCGCACGACCGCGGTGGCGCCGCCCGCTGGCGAGGCTGCCCGACGTCTCGGGCGCGGGTGCCCCGCCCGGCGTCGTGCCTGCGGCCGCCCCGCTCGTCCATCGGCGCGGCGGCGGCCGCCGCTCACTCGCCGAACTGGTCTGTGCCCTCCACCGCGACGAACGGCAGGCCGTGCATCTTCGCGGTCGCCTCGCTCATCCGGTTCACCAGCTTCTCGCGCGCAACGGGCCACGTCATCCGCGCGATCGCGCGATTCGCCTCGCCCGGGATCCAGCACGGCCCGCGGCCCAGGTGCTCGAGGGCGCCGCGCGCCACGTCCGCCGGCTCCATGAGGTTCGGATAGGAGTCGACGCCGCGGACCGAAGATTGGATGCTCGGCGTGCGCGTCGCCCCCGCGACCACCGACATCACGTCGATGCCCTCGGGCGCAAGCTCCTGCCACAGCCCCTCGGCCAGGATGATCTCGAAGGATTTCGCCGCGTTGTAGGTGCTGTTGTACGCCGAGCCCGCGAGCCCGGCCATCGACGACACGATCACGATCCCGCCGCGCCCGCGCGCTCGCATGGGAACGCCCAGCCGGTGCGCGAGCCGCAGGGGAGCCTCGCAGTTCAAGCGGACCATGTGCAGCGCACGCTCCACGGGCGCCTCGAGGAACCGCGTCGCGCCGTGCACGGCCCCGGCGTTGTAGACGAGCAGGCCGACCTCGGCACCGCGCAGCGCGGGCTCGAGCCGGTCCAGGAGATCGGCGCGCGTGAGATCGGCGGCGACGGTGCGGACCTCGACGCCGTGCTCGGCGCGCAGGTCCGCCGCCAGCGCGGCCAGCACCTCCTCGCGGCGCGCGACCAGGATCACGCTCACGCCGCGTGCGGCGATCCCGCGCGCGAAGTGCTCCCCGATGCCGTCGGAGCCTCCCGCGACCAGCGCCCACGGACCGTACTTCTCGCGAAAGCCTGCTCCCTCGTCCACGGCCATGGCCCTCCTCCTTCAGCGTTCCTGCCAGTGCACCGCGGAGCAGAAGTCGAGCGATCGTGCACGATCGACGAACTTCTCCTCGTCGGCGATCGCCTCGGGCCCGACGCTCGAGGTGGAGATCTCGGCGAGAAACCGCTCGACCGAGTCCAAGTGGAGCTCCGAGACGCTGTCCACGCCCCAGATTCCCACACCCGCCGTGCGCGCCACGCGGCGCGACGCCTCGGGATCGACGTGGAGCTGCACGTAGCCGCGGATCCCCGGCGTCCGCAACCCGAAGCGGGAGTGGATCGTGGCGTAGCGGCCGAGGTACGAGTCGTGGGTGAACGACGCCTGGCGACGCATCAGGTACTGGTAGCGCACCGGCGTGCGCTCGCAGGGCACGAATACGCGGTCCTCGCCCACCAGCGCGGTACAGAGATCGCGGTGGGCTGCCCCGTCCATGCGCTCGCCGATCCCCGCAACCAGCTCGCCGAGCGCGCGCTCCGCGTCCGCGCCCTCCGCCCGCGCCTCGATCGTCCACGAGTACGGCGTCGCCGAGCCGAAGGGATCGCCCTCGAGGCGCTCGAGCAGGTTCACCTCGCCGACCGGCGCGGCGGCGATGCCCCGCATGCGCGCGATCTCGCTCCAAAGGAAGGCCGGGAGATCCGGCTCCGCACCCCGACGAACCGCCACGTGCATGAGCAGTCGCAATGTCTTCTCCTTGGCACCCGCGCTGGGATCCGCTCGGCGCCCTACGGTACGCAGCGGGCCTGGCAGTCGCTAGCAGCTCGAAGAGCGCGATGCCGCCCTGGCGCGGTGCAATCGCGCGCGCGTACTTAGGGACGCGCTTCGCGGCTGGGCCCACACCGCAGGGAGCCCACCGCACGGGGACGGAGACGGGGGCGCAGGGGCGCGGTCGTCACCGCGCTGCCGGGGCTCCCGAGCCGCGAGGGCCCGGGATTCGAGCGTGCCCGTGACGGCGCGAGCGATAGAGCCGCGGCCGAGCTTCGGATACGAACTCTCTCGGAGCCCCGAGTGAAGAGCTCACGACACACCTCGACCCGCCTGGGCGCGGTCGCGACGGCGACGCGCCGGGCATGCCTGGTCGTCGCGCTGCTGGCCTGGGCCCCCGGACTGGCCGCGGCCGGCTGCCCGCGCGAGCCCCAGCGGCTCGACGCCGCCGAGT
>CAZGUU010000070.1:0-18876 GCA_964529315.1 uncultured Enterobacteriaceae bacterium | reverse complement strand
CGGCCGGGGGGCGGGCGCGCGGGGGGCCGGCCGGGGCCGCGCCCCCCGCCCCCCCGCCCCGGGCCCCCCCGCCGGCGCAGCTGCCCCCTGACCCTGCGCTGGTTTCTTCTCGCCGCCCTTCTCGCTGGCGCCGCCCTGCGCGAGGCACTTCTTCACCTCGTCGAGATCGGCGACCATCGTGTCGGCGATCTCCTCGGCGGTTCTTCCCGTGCCGGCGTACTTGCGCGCCTGCTCGCAGTTGATCGCCTGGGCCGGTGCGGCAGCGGCCAGAGCGCTTCCCAGGACTAGGGCTCCCGCGATCGATCGACGAAGCATGCGTGTACCTCCTCCCTGGCCCGGCCACGAGCCGAGGCCATCGACTGGCTGACGAGATCGTGCGCCGCCCCTGCTGGGATGTAAAGTGCGCGCGCCGCGGCGCAAGGGCGTCTTGCGGCACGCCGCATGGGAGAGCTGTGCCAGTGGCGGCACCCATGGGCCGTCCGCGTGCCGTCCCCGTCTCGTCGCCCCGCCAACCTGTTGACGAAATTGCCCCTGAGCGCGCTGGCCGGCGCCGTCGCCGGCCGGACGACTATGGCAATTCCAAAGTGATTTCGAATAGTTCCGATGCACCACCGAGCGAAGCAAGCGGCCTGGGACTTGCAATTGCGAAACCGCCGACAAGGGCCTGGCGCGCCTCTCGCGCCCGGAGCGCTGCGTCACTCTAGGAGTGAAAGAAGTGCTGGCAAGATCCGGTGTCCGGCTCGCCCTCCGGGCGGCACGCCTGCTGGCCGTGCTCGTCGCGCTGGCCCTCCCCACGGCGGCAGCGGCTCTCGACATCGACATCTTCACCGGCAACCAGGTCGATCCCAACGTCCTGATCCTGTTCGACAACTCCGGGAGCATGGGCAATGCGCCTTACAACGCCTTCCCCGAGGGGAGCTACTCGGGCAGCTACGCGCAGGGAACCGTCTACACGCGCTGCGCCAACCGCAGCAGCGTCTCGGGTGGCGACGTGAACGCCAACTGTACGTGCCGGCGCACCCAGTCCAGCTGGGTGGCCGACCAGAGCGTCTGCGCGGGCACGTTCGTCGATCTGGTCCCCGCCTTCCACGACGACATCGACGACCGCGAGGGCCGGCGAAAGAAGGGCAATCGCCTGAACTGGGAGACCAATCAGCCTCGCTACTGCACGCAGGCGCCCTTCCAGCCCTGCTCGACCCAATCCGACTGCCCGGGTGCCGGCAACGGCTGCCAGCCGCAGAACCAGCTCGGCCTGGCCAAGAGCGCGATGATCTCCACGATCAACGACCCAGAGAACGATGGCGTCCGCTGGGGCCTGGTGCTTTTCGACCCACCCAACATCAATTACAACAATACCAACTATGGCTCGGCCTCCTGGGTGACGAGCTGGCAGGTGAACAACTCGGTCTTTCAGTTCCCCGTCCAGGATCTAGACGCGCAAGGGCATGCACAGCTGGTGAGCTCGATCGGCCAGATCCAGGCGGGCGGCGGCACGCCGACGGTGCACCGCCTGATGGACGGCTGGAGGTACTTCAACGGGCAGGCGACGGCATCCGGCTTCACCACGTCGCCCGTGCAGTACACCTGCCAGCGCAACTACATGATCATGGTCACCGACGGCGTCCCCGAGGCCGAGGCCAACTACCTGACCTCCCCGCAGAGCGCCTGCGACTTCAGCCGTGTCCAAGCCTTCGTCGGGAACCCAGGCGATTGGAACGGCGACGGCAAGGAGGATCCGAGCAGCCCGAGCTGGACCGCGACCACCGGCGAGACCTTCAACTGCGGCTCTGACTACCTAGACGACGCGATGCTCAAGATCCGCGGAATGTTCCCGCTGGGCAACACCGAGAACCAGCCGCTCAAGCTCTACGCCGTCTCCTTCGGCATCAACTACTGCCAGCCGCCCGCCGAGGGCGACGACTCCCCCGGAGCGGGCTCGCTGCTCTGGCGCGCCTCGAAGAAGTACGGCGGCGGCGAGTGCATCTCGGCGATCACCCCCAACGAGCTCGACGACGCACTGCGCGAGATTCTGAACCTGATCCGCAACGACGCGCAGTCGTTCGTCGCTCCGGTGGTGCCGGTCAGCCAGACCAACCGCACCCTCTCTGGCGACCGGCTCTACGTCGCGGTCTTCGCACCGCGCGAGGGTGGCCAGGGGTGGCCCGGCAACGTCAAGAAATACGCGCTGTCGACGAGCAGCGGCGTGATCTGCAATGCGTCGACGCCGAGCTGTAGCGCGGGTAACGGCAGCGCCACGACCGACGACGGCACGATCCTGTCGACCGCCGAGTCCTACTGGGATGCGGCCACCGGCGGCCCCTCGGGCGTCACCGTCGCGGCCGGCGGCGTGGGCGGCGTGCTCATGGATCGCGACCCGGCGACACGCCAGATCTTCACCTACCTCGGCACCGGCACGGGAAACCTCGGCGGCCTCGATCTGAGCGCCGCGGAGCACGCCTTCGCCAAAACGAACACCCAGATCGGCAACGCGACGCTCGGCTTGAGTGGATCCCTGGGCCAGCCCGAGGATCGCGACCGTCTGATCGACTACATGTACGGCTTCGACGCCTACGACGCCGACAACGACGGCAACACCACGGAGAAGCGGTCGTGGATCCTGGGTGACATCATCCACTCCGTACCGCTGATCGTGAACTACGACGGCCAGGGGGCGGTGATCCTGGTGGGCTCCAACGACGGCATGCTCCACGCGTTCGACGACGACAGCGGCGCCGAGCTATGGGCCTTCGTTCCGCCCGACGTGCTCGGGAACCTCCACCTGCTGGTGCCGGGCGAAACCGGCACCCACCCGTTCTTCGTCGACGGAACGGCCCGGCTCAGAACCCTCGCCGACGGCCGCAGAATCGTGGTCTTCGGCTTGGGTCGCGGCGGGCGCGCCTACTATGGCCTCGACGTCAGCAGCCGCAGCGCCCCGCGGTTGCTGTGGCGGGTCAACAACGCCACCACTGGCTTCGCCGAGCTCGGCATGGCGACATCGACCGCAGAGCTCAAGCGCTTCGCCGCCGGTGGCGCGGCCACCGAGGTCGCCGTCTTCGGTGGCGGCTACGATCCGGAGTTCGACGACGAAGATCAGGTCGGACCGAACAACGACTCCTCCGCGCAGGGTCGCGCCGTCTTCATGGTCGACCTGCTCACAGGCGCCAAGCGTCCGTTCTCCGCTCCCGGCGCGATGAGCTACCCCGTGGCCGCCGACCCTCTGCTCTTCGACGTCAACGGAGACGGGGTCTTCGACCGGGGCTACGTCGGCGATCTGGGTGGCAACGTATGGCGCATCGCCGACGACTTCACGGTGACGCGCCTGTTCTCCACACCCTCGGGCAGGCGCATCTTCGTTCGGCCCGACGCCGTGGTCAACGCAGGCTCCGTCACGGTGTACTTCGGCACCGGAGACCGCTCCAACCCGCTGCGCACCGACATCGTCGACCGCTTCTACGCCGTGCGGGACGACGGCGTGAACGACCTCTCCGAGGGATCGCTGATCGACGTGACGAGCCGCGTCGTGGTGCCGGGCAGCGACGCCGAGAAGCAGCTCACCGAGGAGATCGAGGCGGCACACGGCTGGTACCTGCGGCTCGAGGGCGCCGGCGAGAAGGTGCTCGCGGCGCCGAGCGTGTTCCTGAACGCCATCTTCACGACATTCACGCCGAACACCGAGCCGTGCGAGGCCGGCGGAGACGCGAGGGTCTACGCCGTGAATCCGCTCAACGGCAATGCCACGCTCGATCTCGCCGGCACCAGCGGTGGCGGTCTCGGCGGCGGCGCCGCCACCGGCGGCGGCTTCGGCTCGGGCGACGGAGGCAGCCTCACGGTCTTCGATCGCTCGGTCGCCGTCGGCAACAGCATCCCCACGGACATCAAGGTCACCTTCGGTGACTCCACCACCAAGGGCTTCTTCGGCGTGACCAAGGGCGGCGGCATCGCGCTCCAGCCCATGCTGCTGCCACAGTTCACCTCGAACGTGATCCCGCTCTCCTGGCGCCAATCCTGGTGACGGACGGGAGCCTCCCGGGAGCTTCCCGGCTGGGGAAGCGCCCAGCGTTCTGCTAGGGGCACGGCGCGAAGGAGGACGCCGATGACCCCGCAGCCTCAGGAAGGAATCCTGCCCGAGCCGGGCCCATGTGCCCTGTTCCTGATCGCGCGCATCCCTCGGCTCGCGGTAGACGCCTCGGCCGTCGCCCGCTGCGTGGCAGGAGCGCCCGCCCTGGCGCGCAAGGTCGGTGCGCTGGATCCGCGTGCGCGCCTGGTGTGCACGCTCGGGCTGGGGCCTCACCTCTGGGATGCCGTCTCGCCCGGCCGCCGGCCCATCGGGCTGCGGCCGTTTCGCCCCCTGGAGGCCGAAGGACGCCGCGCGCCGAGCACAGGTGGCGACCTGCTGCTCCACGTTCTCTCGCGCCGTGCGGACCTCAACTTCGAGCTCGCCCTGCGCCTGCGCGGCGCGTTGGGCGATTGCGTCGAGGTGCTCGAGGAGGTGCACGGCTTTCGCTACCTCGACTCTCGCGACCTGACGGGGTTCATCGACGGGACCGAGAACCCCAAGGGCAGGTCGCGCGCCACGGCTGCGCTGATCGGCGCGGAGGACCGCAGCTTCGCCGGCGGGAGCTACGTCTTCACCCAGCGCTACGTTCACGATCTCGCGAAGTGGGCGAGCCTGCCCGTCGCCGAGCAGGAGAAGGTGATCGGACGGCGCAAGCGCGACTCCAAGGAGCTCTCCGAGCGCGACAAGCCCGCCACGGCGCACATTGCCCGCACCGTGATCGAGGAGGACGGCAAGGAGCTCGAGATCGTCCGCCACAGCTTCCCTTACGGAACCGTGTCCGAGGCCGGCCTGTTCTTCATCGCGTACGCTCGCAGCCTCGACATCCCGGAGCGGATGCTCGCCCGAATGATCGGCACGACCGACGACCAATCGCACGACCGACTGATGGAGTTCTCTCGCGCCGTGTCGGGCGCCACGTTCTTCGCGCCCTCGCTGGCGATGCTCCGTGCGCTGGGCCGCCGGTGAGGCGCACGACCTCGAGCTCCACCTGTTCGCTCGCACGACGAGCGAAGCCGCTCGGACGCCAGCGGACCTCGAGCCACGTCCGCCCACGATCGGCCTGCGCCCCGAGCGCCGGCTGCGGCCGTGGCGCGCGACCACGACCGCTGCGCGCCGTCGTCTGCCTCATGATCACGCTCCTCGCATTGCTCTGGACCGCGCCGGCGCGTGCAGAGCCGCATCTGGGATCCGACCTGGCGGAGCTCTTCTTCTGCCTCGGGGCCGACTGCGAGGCACGAGGGAGCTGGGCCGCCGACCCCTATGGCTGGTCGAACCCGGCCACGATGACCGCCGGAACGCTGCCGTTCGTCGCACGCGGCGTCTTCCTGACGCCCCCCTCCTGGTTTCACCTGAACGCCGGAGGCGTGAGCGGCGACGTGCTGCTTCCTTCGCTCGCCGTCGCTCTCGATCCCTGGGTTTTCGAGGTCGATTTCGCCTATGCAGAGGCGAGCGGCACTCCGCGCAGCCTCCCGGGAACCGACCTACATTCGCGCACCCGACAGCTTCGCTTGGGGGCGGCGCTCGATCTCGGCCGAACCGCCGCGGCGATCTCTGGCCTCTCCGCGGGCCTCCGCTTCGGCGTGCCGGGCACGACCACCGACGCGCGCCTGCTCGCCGCCGGCCAGAGCTTCCTCGTCGAGACCGACGAGCGCGACTACGATTTCAACCCGGGCCTGCTGTGGCGCTGGGGTAAGCTCGATTGGCTAGGCGTGGGAGCGACCTTCGAGGTGCTGCGCGACAGCGTCCGCCGAGAGGCTCCAGGCCAGGCATCCTCGCCCGCGATCGTCGAGCACGGCGCGACCAATGCCTGGTATGCGCGCAGCGGCGCAAGCCTCCTGCCCTTCGTGCCCTTGGGCCTGGCCGAGCCCTCCTCGCCGGCACTCTCACTCCTCGGCCGCGTCCGCCTGGGCGCCGACCTCGAGTACCGCAACATCCTGGCCGCCGGCGAGCCGCTGCGCGAGCGCTGGGTGGGCTACTTCGGCGCCGACGTGCCGCTCTTGCCCGAGCCCTGGAAGCCAATCGCCGACTACCTCCAGCTCTGGCTGATCTCCGGGGTCGACACGGACACCGGCTACGGGCTGGGCGTCGGCCTCTACGGCAATGGCCCCGCGCAGTTCATCGGCTGCGCCGGGGCGTACAGCTCGCGCCCTCTCGCCCCCTCTCTGGGCGACCGGGTCGACGTGTGGGCGACCACGTGCAGCCTGACCTTGCCGCTCTGAGCGGCACGCCCCCACCGATGCCCGGCGTCGCTGCTCCCCTCGGGCGCCGATTCACGGCGGCCGGTGCCGACGCGACTCAGGGCACGCTCGTGCCTCGTGCCGGCTCCTGAACCCGAGGACCGGTGACGACCAGCACCGGTCGATCGCTGCACTCGATCAGCCGGCGGGTGATGCTCCCCATCAGAATCCGGCGCGCTCCTCGCCGCCCGATGCGCCCGACGACCGTCACGTCCGCCCCGAGCTGTCGCGCAGCGTCACAGATGGCGGCGCACGGATCCCCCTCGCGCAGCTCCTCCCGGTGCGCCACGCCCTGCTCCTCGGCCAAGCGCGCCATGGCCTGAAGGTACGTCCGCCCGTGATCGAGCAGGCGGCTGCGCACCACGGCCTCGCCCGCCGGCGCCTCGCCCTCACCGTCCCACTGGGCCAGCTCTGCGACCGTCTGATCGTCCACCACGTGCAGAAAGACCACCTCCGCAGCGTGTGTCTGGGCCAGCCGTATGGCCTGCTGGGCCGCGTAGCGCGAGAACTCCGACCCGTCGATCGGCGTCAGGATCCTGCGAATCGTCCATCCCTCGGCCATCTCAGACCTCCTCGCCCGCGGCCCCACGAGCGGCCTTCAAGCGCTTCATCTGGAAGCGCTCCTCGCGCTCGCGCTCTTCGAGCGCACCCTCGATGAAGCGCAGCGTATCGCGGTACTCGGGGATGAAAACGCTCGCCAGCGCGTTCACCCGGCGCTGCGTCTTCTGCAGCTCGGTCGCCAGACGCAGGCAGGACACCTCGATCTCCGCCAGCCGCGCCAGCATCGGCAGCAGCTCGCGGATCGCGCGCCCCACCAGCGCTGCGCCCACCGGCCCGTCCCCTGGCGCGACCACCGGCTGGGCGAGCTCGCCCATGTCCAGCTCCACGAGCGGAACGATCACACCCATCACGCTGCGCTCTCGAACCCGAAGCTGCTGCGAGCCACGCATCGCCAAGGCCTCGGCCTCGAGGGGGGCGTGCCCCCCGGCGAGGATGGCGCCGCGCAGCGCTTGCCAAGCTGCGCCCAGTGCCGCCTCCACCTCGCGGCGCAGGTGGCCGGCCTCGCGGCGCATGTCGACCAGCTCCTCGAGCAGGATCTCGCGCTTCTGATCGAGCAGCTCGTGGCCCGCGACGACGAAGCCGAGACGCTCGCGCAGGCGCAAGAGGTTGCTCTTGGTCGGTGCGACCTCCCGGAGCCGCCGGCTCATCGTCCACCCTCGTGCGGCCCGCCCGCTTCGCCGAGTCCACCGCTCGTCGACGGGGTCCGGTATCGTTCGATCAGCGCCCGAGGCAGTCGCGTGAGCTCGCTCTCCGGTAAGCTCGCCAGCGCACGCCAGCCGAGATCCAGCGTCGCAACGAAGGTCCGGCTCTCGAAGACTCCCTGCGCGACGAACTCGCGCTCGAAGAGCTCGCCGAAACGCAGATAGCGCCGGTTGGTCTCCGAGAGATCCTCGCTGCCAATGATGCTCGCCAGCCGCTCCACCTCCTTCACCCGGGAGTACGCGGCGTAGAGCTGATTGGCCAGGCTCGAGTGGTCCTCTCGCGTGCGGCCCGCACCGACCCCGTCCTCCATCAGGCGAGACAGCGACGGCATCACGTCGATCGGCGGATAAATTCCCTTCTCGTGCAGATCGCGCGACAGGACGATCTGGCCCTCGGTGATGTAGCCGGTCAGGTCCGGGATCGGGTGGGTCACGTCGTCGTTGGGCATGGTGAGCACGGGGATCTGTGTGATCGACCCCGCGCGGCCACGGATGCGCCCGGCGCGCTCGTAGATCGACGCCAGGTCGCTGTAGAGGTAGCCCGGATAGCCCTTGCGACTCGGCACCTCTCCCTTCGCGGTCGCCACCTCGCGCAGCGCTTCGCAGTAGTTGGTCATGTCCACCAGCACCACGAGGACGTGCATGCCCAGATCGAAGGCCAGGAACTCGGCCATGGTCAGCGCGGTTCGTGGTGCCATCAGGCGCTCGACGCTCGGGTCGTCGGCGAGATTCAGGAACAGGACGCTACTCCGTGCCGCTCCGCTCTCTTGGAAGCTGCGCTGGAAGAACTCGGCCACGTCGTGATTGACGCCGATCGCCGCAAAGACGACCGCGAAGCCCGACTCCTCCCCAGGCAGGCGCGCCTGCCGCACGATCTGCGCTGCGAGCTCGACGTGCGGCAGGCCGCTCCCCGAGAAGATCGGCAGCTTCTGCCCTCGCACCAAGGTGTCCATGCCATCGATGCTCGAGAGCCCGGTCTCGATGCAGTCCCGAGGGTAGTCTCGGCGGATCGGGTTGATCGGGTTGCCGTTCACGTCGCGCAAGTCCTCGGCTACCGGCTCCGGTCCGCCGTCGAGCGGCTGACCCAGTGCATCGAACACCCGCCCCAGCATCTCGCGTGCTACGGGCACGCGCAGAGGCTCGCCGAGAAAGCGTACCCGGGTCGCCGCGACGGAAAGCTCCGACGTCCCTTCCAGCACCTCCAGGGCGATCAGGTCGTGGCGCACCTCGAGCACGCGGCCGTGCAGAACCTCCCCCTTGGTGCCGACGATCTCGGCCATCTCGCCGTAGCCCACGCCCGGCACTCCTCCGAGGAACAGCAGGGGACCGCGGATCGCGTGCACGCCGCGGATCTCGAGGCCAGCCCTGGAGCGCGCGTCGGCCATGGCTCAGCTCGTCTCGAGCTCGTCCATCTCGCGCTCGATCCGGGCGATCAGCGGCGCGAAGCGGTCGGTCGCGTCATTGGGGATCTCGAAGCGCATTCGCATGAGCTCCGTCCTCACCGGAAGCTCCTTGACCCGATAGACGGGAATCTTCCGCTCGACGATCGCCAACCCGCGATCGAGGTAGCGGAAGACCGCGCGCAGCATGTGCATCTGCTTCTCGGGCGTGCTGAACCGGTCGATCGGATCGAAGGCGTTCTGCTGCAGGAATGCGTTGCGCAGCACCCAGGCACCCTCGAGCAGCATCCGCTCCCGGTCGGGCAGCGACTCCTCCCCCACCAAGCGGACGATCTGCTGCAGCCTGCACTCCTCGCCGAGTAGCTCGATGCCCCGAGCCCGCAACTCGGGCCAGTCGGCCAGCGAGCGCCCGCGCCACCAGTGCGCCAAGTCGCCGGCGTACTCGCTGTAGGAGTCGCGAAAGTGGATGGCCGGGAAGAAGCGAGCGCTGGCCAGCTCCTTGTCGAGGCCCCAGAAGCAGCGGACGAAGCGCTTGGTGTGCTGCGTGACAGGCTCCGTGAAATCGCCACCTGGGGGTGACACGGCGCCGATGACACTGACCGAGCCCCGGCCGCCGCCCAGCGTCGTGACCTCGCCCGCGCGCTCGTAGAACTCGGCGAGCCGCGTGGCCAGGTAGGCTGGAAAGCCCTCCTCGGCCGGCATCTCCTCGAGCCGCCCGGAGATCTCACGCAGCGCCTCGGCCCAGCGCGACGTCGAATCGGCCATCAAGGCCACATGGTAGCCCATGTCGCGATAGTACTCGGCGATCGTGATGCCCGTGTAGATCGACGCCTCGCGCGCCGCGACCGGCATGTTCGAGGTGTTCGCGACCAGCACCGTGCGATCCATGAGCGGCCGGCCGGTGTGCGGGTCTTCGAGCTGCGGCAGATCGGTGAGCACCCCCGTCATCTCGTTGCCCCGCTCGCCGCAGCCGATGTAGACGATGATCTGCGCCTCGGCCCACTTGGCCAGGTTGTGCTGCGTCACGGTCTTGCCCGTACCGAAGCCTCCCGGGATCGCAGCCGTGCCGCCGCGCCCCAAAGGGAAGAAGGCGTCGATCACCCGCTGGCCCGTGAGTAACGGCTCCGCCGGGGCGCGGCGCTGCCGGTAGGGCCGCGCGGTGCGCACCGGCCAACGTTGCAAGAGCGTCAGCTCGCGAAACCCCGCGCTTCCCTCGACGCGGGCGATCGCGTCGTCGAGCGCGTAGCTTCCCGCCTCCGCGATCCAGCCGAGCCGGCCACGGACGCCGGGCGGCACCAGCACGCGATGCACGATGGATTCGGTCTCGGGAACCACACCGACGACGTCCCCGGGCGCGACGCTCCTTCCCACATCGACGGCCGGTGTAAACGCCCAGCGCCGGCTGCGGTCGAGAGCCGCCACGCCACCGCCACGGCCGATGAAGTCGCCGGCTTCGGCGGCCAGTGCCGCAAGGGGGCGTTGGATACCGTCGAAGACCTGCCCGAGCAGGCCGGGCCCCAGCTCGACGAAGAGCGGCAGCCCGGAGGCACGAACCGGCGCTCCCGGTGCCAGGCCCGTCGTATCCTCGTAGACCTGTACCGTAGCTCGGTCCTCGTCGAGTCCGATCACCTCCCCAACCAGACGCTGCTCGCCGATCCAAACCAGCTCGGACATGCCCAGGGGGCGGTCGGTCGCCGCCCGCGCGACCGGCCCGTTCACGCCGAGCACCGTTCCAACCCGTGCCTGCGGGGCACCGATCGCGCTCATCGCCCCGGCCCCGCTGGCGCGCCATCGCTCGTGCTCCCCGCGGGGAGAGGTTCCTCGGCCAGCAGCTCGCGGGCCACCTCGCGCCGAAGCATCGCCCGCAGCCTGCCCATCCGCGCGGTGAAGGAGTTGTCGTAGCGTAGCCGCCCGTCGCTCGACTCGACGATCACGCCGCCACCCTCGACCGCCGACCAATCGACACGGATTGCTCGACGGTCGGCGTCGACGACCCCGGCGACGTCCGCCGCGTCGAGAAGTCCCTGGTAGGCAGCTGACATCCGAATGATCACGGCGCCTTCGGCGATGCTCGCAAGCGCCTCGCGGACGAGATCCGGCAAGTGCTCGGCCGCCACGGCGATCCCCTCCGGGCCGCCCAGCACCGCCTGCGCCCGACCAAGGGCCTCGTCGATCGCCTCCTCGCGAGCGCGCAGCACCACCAGGCGGCTCTCCGCGTCGGCAAGAGCGAGAATCTGGGCCGCGCGGCGTCGGCCACCCGCCTCGCCCTCGCGCTGTGCCGCCTCGCGCACCCTCCGCGCTTCCTCCTCGGCGGCCTTGCGCACGCGCTCCGCCGCTTCGCGGCCCTCGGCCACCAGCTGCACGATCTCGGCATCGGCCTGCTCGCGCACCAACTTGGCCAAGCTTGCCGCCTCACGCGACAGTCGCTCGGGCGGCCCCGGTGGGCTCCTCACGGCCGTCCCCCGAGGACGCGCTCCAGAAAATGCCCGACCCGGCTCTTTGCGGGCCGGTCGGCGAATCCCGGGATCTCGAGCACCAGAGGTGCGTTCGGGTCCAGCGTTGCGCGGTCGATCACGTCGCGAGTCCCGGCGGCCACGCTGCTCGTGACGAGCAGAATCCTGGCCGGATGGGAGGCATCCGCGGCAGCGCGATCTCGCGCCGCCGCGATCGCCGCCTCGACGACGGCGGGTGCCTCGGCAGCAGCCAGGACGACCCGTCCTGGCACTCCGCCCAGCGCAAAGGCGAGGACCGTCTCACGGTCTCCGACGACCTCGATCGGCGCCGTCATCCCAAGCGGGCCAGGATCATGATCGAGACGATGAGTCCGTAGATCGCGATGCCCTCGGCCAGGCCGACGAAGATCAGCGCTCGCCCGGCAAGCTCGGGCCGCTCGCCCATCGCACCCATCGCGGCCGCGCCGACGTGGCTCACGGCATAGGCGGCACCAAGCGCACCGATGCCCGTGGAAGCGGCCGCGGCCGCAAAGCCCCACATCAGCACGGCATCCGAGACGACCCGTGCCGGAGCCTGCTCGGCCATGGCGGGCCCCGCCTGCAGCAGAAGGAGGAGCAGGACCACCGCCGCCAGAGCCGGCACGCCGACCACGGTGACGAGAAGGAGCGCCCTCGCCCGGCCACCCCGGGCCAATGCCCCGAATCGTGGGGTGGAGGCTCCGCGTCCGCTCGAATTCGTCCTGGACTGGCTCATCGTCCTTCCCTCGCCGGCCTCACGGCCGGGCAGCCTGGGGCGCACCGACGCGAAGCGGCCGATATTCCTCGCCCCCACCCCCATAGAACCGGCTGAAGAACTCGTAGTACTCTAGGCGAACTCCCTGAACCGCCACGATCACCCCCTCGAGGGCGACCACCACCAGGTTGCCCGCCAGGACGACGAGCACGGCACCTGGAGTTCCGGCCCCGGACATCGCCACGGCCTCGGCGACGCCCAAGGTCGCGAGCAGCAGTCCCGCGTGTGCCAAGGCGAATGCGGCCAACCGGACGAACGTTGCGGTATTCGAGATGGCCGCGACGACCGTGTCGATCAGCTCGACCACCGACTCGATCGCCAGGGAGAAGATCTCTGCCGCTCCGGGTCGGGCGGCGCCGTGCAGGGCCTGCCAAGCAACTCGCACCGGGTTCTTGAACAGCACGAGGAGCAGCGGAACGGACAGCCAAAGCGCCATGCTGCGCATCGGCACCGCCTCGGGGCCTGCGAGCAACCAGCGGAGAAAGAGGCCAACCGCCACCCAGTAGGTCACCGCCACGAGGAGCCCATTGTGGCCCCAGAGGGCAGCGAGGTCACGCCGGCGCACGGCGTTGATCAGGTTCAGCAGCAACCCGAGGCTGAGCAGCCCGGCACCAAAGGCGACCGCCGTGCGCATCAGGGTCGGAATATCGTGCAGCGGTCGCAGCCAGAGCGCCGGCAGCACGTCCTCGATTCCGAAGACGCTGCCGTAGAGAACGCCGAAGATCCCGGCGAACACGCCGCACTCCATCAGGATCACCGCGTAATCCCGGTAGCGGAACATGCGCCGATAGATGAAGTAGCCAACGGCGAACAAGATCAGTCCTTGCCCGAGATCGCCGAACATGAAGCCGAACATCGTCAAGAAGGCGACGGCGACCAGCGGCGTCGGCTCCACCTCCCCCCAGCGGGGAAGCCCGTAGGCGCGCAAGAGCCTCTCGAACGGACGCACCAGGACCGGGTTGCGCAGCAGGATCGGCACCGCGATGCGCCCCTGCCGCACCTCATCGAGCGCCCCGGGCTCCTGCCAGCGCACGACACAGTTGCCTGCCGTGGCCTCGCGCACCGCACCCTCGAGGAGCGGTGCGACCACTGCGGGAACCCAGCCGGTGATCAAGGCGGTGCGCTCCGAGAGCCCCATGAGCGCTCGCGCCTCCAGCAGGACACGCTCACGAGCCACCAGCGACCAGAGCGCCTGCAGCTCGGCGGCGTGGCGCTGCGCCAGCACGGCGCGCTCCTGCTCGATTGCGGCGAGGCGGCGCGTCTGCTCGCCGAGCTGCGCCTCGACGCCAGCCAGGGCCTCGTCGGGCAGGCCGTCGAGTCCAGCCGGTAGGTCGACGCGCTCGAGCTGCGCGCTGCGCAAAGCCCGATCGAGAACCTCTCGGTCGGGCTGCAGGCAGAGGGCGGCGATCAGGATCCTGCCATCGGCCTGCTCGTCACCAGCGGAGAGGATCAGGCTTCCCACCCGCGCGACGCTGTCGCGCAAACGTGCCAGGTTGCGTGCCGGAAGGAGGCCGGAGGCGAGGTAAACCCAGCGTAGCTCGCGCAGGTTCTCCAGCGGCATGCCGAGCGGCGCCAGGGCGCGGAGGTTGCGTTGCAGATTCTGCAGGGCAGCTCTCTCTTCGCCGGTCACGCCGAGCCGTGTCCGCAGCAGGTCCAGCTCGGCCAGGATCGCATCCGTACGGGAGCGTAGGTCCGAGAGGTCCGGCCCATCCGCTGCCGGGGCGCTAGCCTCCGGCTCTCCGACCATCACACCGAGAAAGCGCATGGCGGCGCCGAGATCGCGTGCCAGCGCATCGAGCTGCTCGCGCCGTCCGTTGACCTCGAAGGGTCGGATCGCGGCCATGATCTCGGCCGAGCGGCGCACGTCCAGCAGGTGGAGGACGCCGACTCGCGCGACTGCCCGCGCGACCGACTCCATATCGCGAGCGAGCACGACCAGCGCGAGATAGCGCATCGGCTCCGGGCTCAGCATCACGCCGCTCCGCAGGCTCCCGTGCGGCCTTCTGCAGGTGCCTTGGTCACTCCGATGCCACCCCCAATCCGTTCAGCGCGGCCGGCTCGCCAGCCGCTCGAAGACCTCTCCGGAGGGAAGCGACAGCGCCTTGGCCGCGATCAGCACCCGCAGATCGCGGACCTCGATCTCCAGCTCGAGAAGCAGCCCGAGGGGAACTCCGATGTGGAACGGCTCCGCGCGGAGCTCGCGGCCGATCTCCGTGGCCAGCAGACCCCACAGCGCGCCCGACACCGCGTCGAAGCCCCTGCGGCCGGCCTCGTCTACGAGGGCCCCGTACGGGGTATGGGCCAGCGCCGCCCCCCAGGAGTCCGCGCCCACCTCCGCCAGCCGGCACCGATCCTGCGCGCTGAGCCATCGGCCCTCGCGTAGCGTGTAGTTCAGGATTTCCTCCGGAGCCAATCCCAGAGCGTGTCGATAGCGCGCGATCCAGCCGAGGTTCAGGACATCGAACAGGATGCCGAGTAGATGCCGAGCATGAGCGCAGTCCGCAGGACGCAGCTCGCCAGCCCCGCGCCACAGACGCTCGTAGGCGTCGAGCTCGACGGCGATCTCGAGGGCGAAGGGCGCCGCCGAGCCGAGCCGCTGCACGGGAGCGTAGTATGCCGTCCCGGCCAAGCGATCGATCAGGTCGCGCAGGTCGCGTGAGCTCGCGAGATCGCGAGCGTCGATCGACGCGATTCCCGGCAGCGCAAGAACGTAGGGGGCGATCCTCGCCCAGCCGAGCTGTCCGGCCACCGCCCGGATCACCAGTCGCACGCTCTCCACCTCGTGGCGCAGGAGCACGTCGCGCACAAAAGCGCGCTCTGGACCCTCCAGCGTTGCCAGGAGCGCCCGGCCGACCCGTCCGATGCGGCGGCGAACGTCGGCTTCCGACATCCCCTTGCCCTGGGCCCCCTCCTCGTAGGCGGTATGCGAGAGCGCATCGAGCAGTGCCGGCGCTGTCGGCAAGGCGTAGAGCGACTCGAGCGAGGCCCGGCCGAGCAGGGTGGCGCGAATCGAGCGCGCTCGAGCATTGGCTGCGGCGAAGCGCGACAGCTCACCGCGCATGCTCGCCCCCACCCAGCACCGCCTGCACCACCAGGTCGATCGCGCGATCCATACGCGAGGCAGCGCGCGTCCGCAGCTCCCCGACCCTCGCCAGCGCTTCCCCGCCGATCCCGGCCGCACGGTCCCGAGCCGCAGCCACCAAGCGCTCCTCGGCCTCCCGAGAGATCGCCTCGCGTGCCTCGCACGCCTCGCGCACGAGAGCTCTGGCCTCTTCCGCGGCTTGCGCCGCGAGCGCGGCGCTCTCCGCGCGAGCCGCCTCCAGCCGTCGCCTCGCCTCGGCCTCGGCTTCCAGGATGACTCGCAGCTGCGCTTGCACGGCGCGTCCTCCTTGGCCACCCTTTGCGGCGGCTCAGACGCCCTCGCGGCCACTCCCCTGACCGCTCGCCGACTCCCCGGGAAGCGGATCTACGCCCGGAATGCGAGCCTCGCGGGAAGCGGTCTTGCTCGTGCTCCAGCAACCGCGATGCCACGGCGGACGGCAACGTCGGCCTAGGCTTTTCGCGCGCATTTCCGAAGCGTGGGAAGCGCAAGCCCCCAGACCTCGCAGGCGACGATGGCGCGGGCCTATCCCCCCTGGCGCGGTCGGCGCCTGCCGATCAGCGCGAGCAGGACTGCGACGACGTCGGGGTCGAACTGTCGGCCCGCGTGGAGGACGAGCTCGGCGGCTGCCGCCGCACGGGGCATCGCCGTTCGGTACGGCCGGTCGCTGCGCATGGCGTGGAAGGCATCAGCCACGCTGACGATCCGCGCCACGAGCGGGATCCGCTCGCCGCGAAGCCCGTCGGGATAGCCGCTGCCGTCGAAGTGCTCCTGACAGGCGCGCACCGCCGGGGCGAGATGGCGCAGCGACGGAATTCCTTGAACCAAGTCCGCACCCTCGTCGGCGTGGCGGTTCATCATCGCCCTCTCGTCGGCCTCGAGCAGGGCAGGCTTCCGCAGGACCTCGTGCGGCGTGTAGAGCTTGCCGATGTCGTGCAGCAACCCGGTCTGGGCCGCCAAGCGCAACCCCTCGGCGTCGCAATCGAGCCGCACGGCGATGCAGACCGACAACGCCGCCACGGCACGGGAGTGGACCGCCGTGTCGGGATCCCGCAGGTGGAGTGCTCCCAGCAGGGCTCGCAACGCCGGCGGTACGGCCAAACCCTCGGGCCCCGTGATCCGTGCGAGCACCTTACGGCCCACGCCCACCTCTCGGACAGGCGCCTCCAGCGCTTGGCTCGATCGGCGCCGCCGGCAGCCATCTGGCGTCGTGGGTAGCTCACGGGATTCAGGGCGCGCGTATCCGTCGACCCGGTGGCGCGCCACGAGCCGAGTTGAGCTTGGTCGAAGCCGATCGGCGATCCGCACCGGCGACACGTCGGGTAGCAGTGACGCCCAGGCGTACACCGTGTCCTCCCCCAGGACGTTTGGCTCACGGCCTCCGTCGCGCGCAAGAACGCCCCGCAGCATCAGGAGGATCGGCGGCTCGCTCATGCCATCGGGCGCCGCTCGCCCCGGCCACGGGTCGGATCCCAGGAATGGGTTGGTACGCGGGGGCACGCATCCATGTCACTGGCAAGCGGCGTTCCAGCCGATCCCTAGGCTTTTCGCCGCCCGGTGGCCTGCCATCCCGACGCCCAATCGCCATTCGTCATCGGTTCGACGGAACTTGCATGCGCGCCGGCCGAGGACGTCTGGAGATGGTCACCCCGTTGCGCTAGCAGGATCCTGAGGTGGACGTGCCACCGCGAGCGCACCGAGCCGGGGCACAGCCAGGGGTCGGCTGGCACGCGGCCAGGCCCCACAGCCGCATCCAGGCCGGAGTCGCAGCCCATAGAGGAACCAGGAGGGAAGCCACCATGCGCCTCAACGCGATCGTCGCCGGAGTCGGGATGACCCGCTTCATGAAGTACCCAGACAAGGGCCTCAAGGAACTCGGCGCCGAGGCCGTCCGGCTGGCCGTCGCCGACGCCGGCCTCACGCTGGCGGACCTCCAGGCAGCCTACGTCGGCAACTGCGCTGCCGGGCTGGTCACCGGCCAGGAGTCCATTCGCGGCCAGGTCATTCTGAGCACCATCGGTGTCGGCAAGATCCCGGTGATCAACGTCGAGAACGCCTGCGCTAGCGGCTCGACCGCATTCTTCCAGGCTGCCGCGATGGTCCATGCGGGCCTGTTCGACATCGTGCTTGCGCTCGGCGTCGAGAAGCTCACCCACCCGGACAAGATGCGCAGCTTTGCCGCGTTTGCAGGCGCCATGGACGTCGATGAGCTCAACGCCATGCTCGAGGCGCTGAGCAAGGCCGAGCCGTCCGAGGGCGGTGGTGGCGGGGCCGGGCAGAGCCGCTCGATGTTCATGGACGTGTACGCGATGGCCGCGCGTTCCCACATGGAGCGTTACGGGACGACCAAGCAGCAGTTCGCCGCTGTTGCGGCGAAGAACTCCTTCCACGGCAGCCTGAACCCGAACGCACAATTTCGCGACGCGCTCACCATCGAGCAGGTGCTCGCCGACCGCCTGATCGTCGAGCCTCTCACCCGCTCCATGTGCTCGCCGATCGGCGATGGCGCAGCGGCCGCGGTGGTGCTCAGCGAGCGCAAGGCGCGCGAGCTCGGAATCGCCAAGCCGGTTCGCGTACGCTCGTGTGTCATGCATTCGGGCTGGGACCACGCCGTCGGCGAGCTCGACACGGTCGAGCTCTGCGCGCAGGAGGCATACTCGGAGTCGGGCGTCGGCCCCACCGATCTCCACGTGGTCGAGGTGCACGACGCATCGGCCCCTGCCGAAATCATCGAGTACGAAGCGCTGGGCTTGTGCGCCAAAGGCGAAGGTGGCCGGCTCGTGGAGTCCGGTGCCACACGGCTCGGCGGGCGCCTGCCGGTCAACACCTCGGGCGGCTTGCTGCGCAAGGGCCACCCGGTCGGCGCCACCGGCTTGGCGCAGATCCACGAGCTCACGCTCCAGCTGCGCGGGCGAGCCGACAAACGCCAAGTCGAGGGCGCGCGCCTGGCGCTGGCCCAGAACGGCGGTGGCAAGAGCGGCAACGACGCGGCGGCAATGATCGTGACGATCCTCGAGGCGGCCTGAGCCCAAACGCCTCAGCCGTGTGCCTTGAGGTCTGGACGCTGCTCGCCGCGGCCCGGAAATGCAACGGGCCCGCCACGAGTCGTGGCGGGCCCGTCTGGGGATCCGGCGGCGTCCTACTCTCCCACGCCGATTCGGCGCAGTACCATCGGCGCTGAAGGGTTTCACTTCCGTGTTCGGGATGGGAACGGGTGGGTCACCTTCGCCATGGCCACCGGAAAGCGAGGCCCGGTCGTCCGCTTCGGACCGGGCACGCTGCATATTGGGTAAGTCGTCAGAGCCATCAAACGTGGTAGCTCGTCGATAGTGGTCAAGCCTCACGGCCAATTAGTACAGGTTAGCTCCACGCATTGCTGCGCTTCCACACCCTGCCTATCAACGTCGTCATCTTCGACGGGCCTTCAGGGGCTTTCGCCCAGGGAAATCTCATCTTGGGGTGGGCTTCCCGCTTATATGCTTTCAGCGGTTATCCCTTCCGCACATAGCTACCCGGCGGTGCGGCTGGCGCCACAACCGGAACACTAGCGGTGCGTTCCTCCCGGTCCTCTCGT
>CAZGUU010000069.1:0-18977 GCA_964529315.1 uncultured Enterobacteriaceae bacterium | reverse complement strand
GCGATCGCGTCGCGCTCGACGAGCTTGCGCTTCTTCTTGGCGGTCTCGCGCAGCGCCGCGGTGGCCAGGCGGTCGATGTCGCGCAGGGCGCCGAGGGTCGCCTCGTGGAGCATGGCGACGGCGTCGGCGGAAAACAGCTCGCGCTCGCAGCCGGCGCTGGCGAGCCGCACGCGCAGGTACTCGGCCGTGTCGTCGGGGACGAGCGGATCGACGTGCAGGCGGCGATGGATGCGCGAGTAGAGGGAGCGGTTTCTGCGCAGGGTCAGGCGGTCGTGCAGCTCCGGGAGGCCGACCAGGACGAGGGAGAGCAGCGCGCGGCGGTCCCACTCGTAGTTGAGCAGGATGTGCAGGTGGTCGAGCGTGTCCTGGTGGAGGAGGTGGGACTCGTCGAGCAGGAAGACGGGGAAGACGCGCTCGCGGCCGAGTTCCTCGATGTGGCTCGAGACGGCGTAGAAGACTGCCGCCGCGGTGGCCGACGGGGAGAGGCCGAGTGCGAGGCAGAGCTGGCGGTAGAAGTCGCGCCGGCCCAGCGTGGCGTTGTGGCAGTAGGTGAGGCGGAAGCCCTGCTGTGGGAGCTTGTGGCGCAGCTCCTTCTGAGCCGCTGCGACCTGGCGCGAGACTTCGCCACCGCGCACCCCGCGGCCTCGTCTCACGCTCCAGCGCAACGACCGCTGCACCCCGGACCCGAGGCTGTTGACCAGGGTGTAACGGTTGATACCATTGCCATATGGATGACGTGATTGCCATAGACGGTGCCGGGCGGCTCGTCGTCCCCAAGGCGCTCCGGGCGAGGCTCCACCTACGCGAGGGGACGCGCCTTCGGGTGTGGGAGGAGGCTGGACGGCGGCTGGTCCTCGAGCCCGTCGCCGAGGATGGCGTTCCGGTCGAGGTCGACGGCCTCCTGGTCATCCGAGGGCGTCTGCTGGGCGAGATCCCGGATCACCGCGAGCAGCGCACGCAGCGCATCCGCTCGCTCGGAAGGAGCGTTCGCTGAAGGTCGCCCTCGACACCTCCGTCATCGTCGCCGCGCTGATCGAGGAGCATCCGCATCACGCTCGAGCGAGCTGGTGGCTGCGCACCCGGCGAAAGCTCGACCGCATCGCGAGCTGGCACGCCTACGCCGAGGCCTGGGCCGTGCTGACCGCGCTCCCGGTCGAGCCACGAGTCTCGGGTGAAGTGGCCGCCGCCGTTCTAGAGCGGCTTCGTCGCTCGGTCGGCTTCGTCTCGCCGCGAAGTGCGACCTACCCGACCGCCGTCGCCCGCTGCAACGCCCGCGCGCTTCGCTCTGGCGCCGTCTACGACGCCCTTCATCTGGTCACGGCGGAAGCAGAGGCCGCCGACCTGTTGCTCACCTTCAACGTCGACGATTTCGCGCGCCTGGCGGAGCCAGGGGGACCACGCATCCTCGCCCCCCCGGAGCCGCCGGGCATGCCGCCGCCGGAGGCGGATCGGCTCTGACCGCGGCGCGCTTCGCCACGCGCCGCGTCGTCACCCCCGCGCGCGGCCTCGCGGCCTCACGCCGCAGCGAGCCCGCCCACTCGGCACCCCGCTGAGCGGTGGCGGTGCACTCCCCCCGCTGCCGCCAGGCCACGGGACGCCGGCCGTGGGGGCCGTCCCGCTCGCAGCGGCGAGGTCGGCAGCCGCCGGGCAGAGGAGTACGCCCGGGGTGCGCAGCGTAGCTCTGCTGGCGCACCTTGCGCTCGGCCAGGAAGCTGCCATGCTCCGCTTGCGCACAGGGGCCGAATCTTGCCAGCGCAAGGAGGGATCGAGATGACCCTATCCAATCGCGTCGCGGCGGAGTTCCTGGGCACGTTCTGGCTGGTGCTGGGCGGGTGCGGCAGCGCGGTGCTCGCGGCCGCGTTCCCCAGCGTCGGCATCGGCCTGCTCGGCGTGTCGTTCGCCTTCGGGCTCACCGTGCTCACGATGGTCTACACCGTGGGGCACATCTCGGGGTGCCACTTGAACCCGGCCGTGTCGGTCGGGCTCGCCGTGGGCGGGCGCTTCAAGACCGCCGAGCTGCCGGCGTACGTCGTGGCGCAAGTCGTCGGGGCAGTGGTCGCCGCCGGAGTCCTCTACGTGATCGCGAGCGGCAAGCCGGGCTTCGATCTCAGCGGCGGCCTCGCCTCGAATGGCTACGGCGAGCATTCGCCCGGAGGCTACTCGATGGCGGCCGGCCTGGTCACCGAGGTCGTGATGACGTTCATGTTCTTGATGATCATCCTCGGCTCGACGCACGGCGACGCTCCGGCGGGATTCGCCGGCATCGCCATCGGGTTGGGCCTCACGCTGATCCACCTGATCAGCATTCCGGTCACCAACACCTCGGTCAATCCGGCCCGCAGCACGGGTCCGGCGCTGCTCGTCGGCGGCTGGGCGCTCCAGCAGCTCTGGCTCTTCTGGGTCGCTCCGTTGCTCGGCGCGGCCTCGGGCGGCCTCGCCTATCGGGTGCTCGAGTCCGAGTAGACGGAGGGCACGCAGCGCGCCCTCAAGCCGCCCGCACCGCCTTCGAGTCCGCCTCCGCCTCGCGCGCCACGTGGTGCGGCAGCGCTCGCCCGCCGCGCCGGCCGCGCAGCGCGCGCCACGCCATGCGCAGGGTCACCTTGATGCCCTCGATGCCCAGGTAGGGGAAGGTCAGCGGGATGAGCAGAATGTAGAGCATCAACGCCAAGCGCTTCATGCGCCGGTCGATCACCCACTGGATCGCCGGCTTGGCGAGCTCTGGCGCCCGCGCGTAGACCGGCGTGATCTTGGCCAGGGTCTCGGCGAGCTCCTTGTGCGGGTGCTTCAAGATCGACTCGTGGTGGTAGCCCGAGATGCCCTGGCGGACCTTCTCCTCCCCCTCCGCGTCCAGGTAGCCCATGCGCACGGCCTCTTCGTAGAGGCGCGTCTTGGGGAACGGGTAGAAGATGTAGGCCGAGCTCTGCGTCGGCTTGATCCGGTCGACCATGGCGAGCGTCTTGAACATCTGCTCGGGCGTCTCGCCGGGGTTGCCGTAGATGCACGAGATCTGCAGGCCGATGCCGGCCTCCTGGATGAGCCGTGCCGAGCGATAGATCAGCTCGTCGCTCATCGGACGGTCCATGAGCGTGCGCCGGATGCCCTCGTCGCCCGAATCCACTCCCATGAAGATCGTGTGACAGCGGGCCGCCTTCATCGCCTTCACGAGCTGCGGCTTGATCGTGGTCGGGTAGCCGAAGCAGTACCAGGGGAGGTCGAACTCCTTGCGGTACGCCTCGCAGAACTCCTCGACCCAGTGCGGGCTGCTGGTGAAGTTGTCGTCGTGCACCGACAGGTACTTGACGTCGTAGCGGGCCAGGTTCTGGCGCAGCTCCTGCATCACGTTCTCGACCGAGCGCTTGCGCAGGAAGTCGCCCTTCCCCTTGAAGAGCTCGCGCTGGTAGTGGATCACGCAGAACGTGCACTTGAACGGGCAGCCGCGGCCGGTGAACACCTCGAGGTTGTCGCGGAAGCAGCCGTAGTCCCACCAGAGCTGCTTCTCGGGGAACGGGTAGCCGTCGAGGTCGCTCTCCAGCGGGCCGATCTCGTTGCGGTGGATCTCCCCCCCCCGCTTGACCCACAGGGACGGGATCGTCGTGCAGTCCTCGCCGCGCTCCATGCGATTGGCCAGCTCGAGCAGCGCGTGCTCGCCCTCGCCGACGCACACCATGTCGATGTTGGGGTTGGAGAGCAGGAAGTCGGGCAGCGCCTGCGCGTGCTGGCCTCCGACGACGATCGGCACACCGATCGCCTGCTTGAGCTTCTCGGCCATCTTCGAGACGAACGGGTAGAGGTTGGTCAGGCAGCCCATCGCGATCAGGTCGGGCTTGAAGGCGACGGCGCGCTCGAGCAGCGCCTCGTGGCGATTCATCCAGGCGAGGTGCGGCATCTTGAGGAACAGGTTGTCGTCGAGGCCCGGGTCGAAGATCAGGTCGATCTGGTGGCCGTGGTGCTTGAGCATCGACATCAGGTAGCCGACGCCCAGGCTCTCGATGCCGCGGTAGTAGAAGAGCACGCGCATGTCGCGAGAGCTTGCGGATCGCGTCCCGGGAAGTCAACCCGATTTGGTCTGATTTCCCGGCGCAGGGCTCGTGCCCCCACTCGGCGAGCGGCTGCTCCGCGCAGCGGAGCCGGAGGCCGCCCCTGCCCTCTGGCTCCCCGTCCCGCGGCACGCCGTCCCCGGCTCGCTGGCCGCCGGCCCGCCCGCCGCCGCCGGTCCGGCCAGGGCGGTGAGCGCGGCATACGGGTCCGAGCTCTCTTCGCTCGCCCGGCGCACGCGCTCGATGGCCAGACGCAGGTCCCCGCCGCTGCCCTCGTAGACCGCATCGAAGCAATCGAGCCGGTCGAGATAGGCGGAGCGCGCCAGCACGACCGCGTTGTTCATCCGCTCGGGGTCGCCAAGCATGGCGAAGATCGGGCGGCGCGCGGCGAGCACCTCCTCGAGCGGGCGGTGGTCGCGGGCCGCGGCCTCGTACAGGCTCTCGAGCTCGCGCACGGCCGCGGCCAGGCGCTGCGACTCCTCGAGCTCGCCGCGCCAGGCGCCCCGAGCCTCGCGGGTCGCCGGGGCGTCCTCGCCCCGGGTCGCCGCGAAGAAGGCGATCGCGCCGCGGCCGCCGACGAAGCTCGCGAAGGACTCGTTGAAGGCGGTCTGGCCGGAGAGGTAGGTCGTGCGGTGCAGCAGCTCGTGGATCACCACGCCGGCGATCCGCACCGGCCCGGCGCGAAGCCAGCTCGAGAGCACCGGGTCGTCGAACCAGCCGAGCGTGCTGAAGGCGACCGAGCCGCGCACGTAGGTGTCGTAGCCACGCGCCTCGAGACGCTTTGCTTCGGCCAGCGCCTCCTCGCCCGAGAAGAAGCCCTTGTAGCTCACCCGCCCGACGATCGGGAACCACCACTCGTAGGGCGCAAGGCGCGTGCGCTCGGCAGCCGACACCACCTGGAGCAGCGCGCCCGGCGGCACCTCCGAGAAGCTGCCGTAGGCGCCGCCCACCTCGAGTCCGAGCGAGTCCCGGGCGAACTCGCGCACCGCGAGCACAAGCTCGAGCTTGCTGCGCGTCTCGGCGTCGACCTCGGGACGGGCGAGGACCTCGCCGATCGGCTCGCGCCGCCACAGGATCCGCCCCTCCTCGTACGCCGAGCGCAGCAGGTAGAGCGGCGTCGAGCAGGCCGAGGCGAGGACGGCGACCGAGACGACCAGCCCCACCCGGGCAGCGATCGCCGAGATGTGGCGAACCAGCCCCGCCACCGCTCGCCTCGGGGAATCACCACTCTCGAGGCGCAAGGGGCGTGCGCGCGGCGGCCGACGCCAGCTCAGCCGGCGACTCGACAGGCTCGGGCGCAACGGGCCTGCGCTCGGCAGCCGACACCACCGCGCCACGAAAGGCGCGGGCAGCGCGCCGCGCCTGGCCCACTGATGCCTCACGGCCCGCCCTGCGCGGGGCCGCCGGTTGCGTCGCTCGTGGCGCGCACGCCGCCGTACTGCAAGGCGTGGAGCCGCGCGTAGATTCCGCCCCGGGCGAGCAGCTCGGCGTGCGTGCCGACCTCGCGCACCTCGCCCCGGTGCAGCACGACGATCCGGTCGGCGCGCTCGATCGTCGAGAGGCGGTGCGCGATGACGATCGCCGTGCGGCCGCGCAGCAGGCGGTCCAGAGCCTCCTGGATGAGCTGCTCGGTGCGGGCATCGACACTCGAGGTCGCCTCGTCGAGCACCAGGATGCGCGGGTCGTAGGCCAGGGCGCGGGCGATGGAGAGCAGCTGGCGCTGGCCCGTGGAGAGGTTGTTGCCCCGCTCGCGCACCGGCTCGTCGAAGCCGCGCGGCAGGGCCGCGACCAGCTCGGCCAGGTTGGCCGCCCGCACCGTCTCGGCGAGCACCGCGGGCGTCACCTCGGGGCGGCCGAGCGTCACGTTGCCCTCCACCGTGCCGCTGAACAGGAAGGCGTCCTGCAGGACCACGCCGACCTCGCGCCGCAGCGCCTCGAGGTCCCACTCGCGCACGTCGAGGCCCGAGACCCGCACGGCGCCTTGCGAGACGTCGAAGCTGCGGTTCAGCAGCTTGGTCATGGTCGTCTTGCCCGACCCGGTCGCACCGACGATGGCCACGGTCTCCCCCGGCCGCACCACCATCGACACGTCGCGCAGCACCGGCTCGCCGGGCTTGTAGCCGAACCACACGCCGTCGAAGACCACCGCAGCGCGCTCGGCCGCGTCCGCCGCCGGGCGGCGCGCCCCGCTGGGGGAGGCGATCTCGATCGGCGCATCGAGCAGCTCGAAGATCCGCTCCCCGGCCGTCATCGCCGACTGGAGGACGGCGTACTTGGCCGAGAAGTCTCGGATCGGGACGAAGAACTTTTGAATGTACTCGATGAAGGCGACCAGCGTGCCGAAGGCCACCACCCCGGCCTCGATCTGCCCGGCCGCGTACCAGACCACCAGGGCCATGGAGATCGAGCCCGCCGCCTCGACGATCGAGAACAGCGACGCCTCGTAGACGTTCGAGAGATGGTTGGCGTCGCGGTGCGCGCGGTTGTAGCGCTCGAACTCGGCGTAGCTCGCCGACTCGTGGGCGAAGAGCTGGATCACCGCCATGCCGGAGATCGCTTCCTGCAGGAAGCTGTTGATGCGCGCGATGCGCTCGCGGATGCGCCGGTAGGTGAGGCGCGCGCGCCGGCGAAAGAAGTCGATCGCCAGCACGAGCGGCGGCACCGAGGAGAGCGTCACCAGGGCCAGGCGCCAGTCGATCCACAGCAGCACGCCGACGATGCCGAGCAGCGTGAACCCGTCCATGAAGAGGGTCATCGCGCCCGAGGCGAACATCTCGTTCAGCACGTCGACGTCGGTGGTCAGGCGGGTGACCAGGCGTCCCACCGGGTTGCGGTCGAAGAAGGCCTGGGGCAGGCGCTCGAGGTGCGCGAAGAGCGCCTGGCGCAGGTCGGCCAGGCTCGACTGGGCGACCACCATGGTCAGCCAGTACTGCCAGTACAGGGTTGCGAGCTCGGCCACGACCGCCAGGCAGAACAGGCCCGCCACGCGCGCCAGACCGGCGACGTCGCCGTGATCGACGTAGCGGTCGATCGCCAGCTTGAGCAGGTAGGGCTGGACGAGCATCAGCGCCGCGGAGAGCGGCAGGATGGCGACCGAGAGCCAGAACGTCCCCCGATAGGGGCGGACGAAGGCCCACAGCCGGCGCATCAGCTCGGCGTCGTAGGCGCGCTCGATCGCCGCCTCGGCGTGGATTCCCGCCGCCGGCTCGCCGTCACGCGCTCGCTCGGTTGCGCGCTCGCTCAGATGGCCTCCAGCTCCTCGCTGATCTGCTGGCGGCGGAACAGCTCGGCGTAGAGGCCACCCCGGGCCATGAGCCCGGCGTGGTCGCCGCGCTCGACGATGCGCCCACGGTCCATCACCAGGATCAGGTCGGCGTCCTGCACGGTCGAGAGGCGGTGCGCGACGATCAGGCAGGTGCGTCCCCGGCGCCGCTCCTCGAGTGCCTGCAGGATGCGCTGCTCGGTGCGCGTATCGACGCTGGAGAGGGCGTCGTCGAGCACGAGGATCGGTGCGCGCGCGGCGAGCAGGGCTCGCGCCAGGGTGACGCGCTGCTTCTGCCCACCCGAGAGCGTGATGCCGCGCTCGCCGACCATCGTCGCGTAGCCCTGCGGGAAGTCCTCGACGTCGTCGGCCACCGCCGCCCACGCGGCCGCCTCGCGCACCACGGCCTCCTGCGCGCCGTCGCCGGCGAGCTCGGGGCGGGCGAAGCCGATGTTGGCGTGGATCGACGTGGAGAAGAGGAAGGGATCCTGCGGCACGAAGGCGATCGCCCGGCGCAATGCGGCGAGCGGGTACTCGCGCACGTCGCGGCCGCCGATGCGCACCACGCCCGAGCTCGGGTCGAAGAGACGGGGCAGCAGGCGCAAGAGCGTCGTCTTGCCCGCCCCGGCCCGCCCGACGATCGCCACGGTGGCACCCGCCGGGATGTGCACGTCGATGCCCGAGAGCACCGTCGGCGAGCCCGGCCCGGGGTAGGCGAACGAGACGTCGCGCAGCTCGACCTCGGCGCTGGCGATCTCCTCGATCGGCGCGCCGGGTGGGTCGGCGATCTCCGGCACGACGGCGAACAGCTCCTCCAAGCGCTGCATCGCCGCTCGGCCTCGCTGCACGATCGACAGCATCCAGCCCAGCGCCATGGTCGGCCAGGCGAGCAGGTGCAGGTAGCCGATGAACGCCACCAGATCGCCGATGGTGAGCCGCCCGCTGGCCACCCGCGCGCCACCCAGCCAGAGCACCACCAGCGTCCCGAGTGCGGCGACCGAGCGCATCACCGGAACGATCAGCCCGCGCAGGCGGCCGAGCTCCAGGCTCGAGCGCTGGAAGCGGGCATTGAGCTTGGCGAACTGCTCGGCCTCCCAGACCTCGCGCGTGTACGCCTTGACCACGCCGATGCCGCTCACGCTCTCCTGGATGCGCGAGCTCATGTCGGCGAGGCCCTCCTGTACCTCGAGCGTGCCCTCGATCAGCCGGCGGCTGAAACGCTTCACCACCACCAGCATCACCGGGTACGGAGCGAGCGCGGCCAGGGTCAGGGTGGGGTCGATCGAGGCCATGATCGACACCGCGTAGACGTAGTAGATCGGCGTGTTGAGCAGGTTCAGGATGCCGGGGCCGAGCATCAAGCGCACCGCGCCGATGTCGTTGACCAGGCGCGACATCAGGTCGCCGGTGGCGTGGGTCGAGTAGAATCGCGCGGGAAGCGCCTCGAGGTGGCCGAAGAGGTCGTTGCGCAGGTCGTACTCGACGTCGCGCCCGACGTTGAAGATCAAGAAGCGCGAGAAGCTGCGCACCACCGCCTGCACCACCGCGATGCCGATCACCAGCCCGGCGTAGAAGCCCACCGAGCGCAGGCCCGCGCCGTCGTGCTCGGACGAGATCGCGTCCACCGCCTGCTTGAGCAGCGCGGGGATGGCCATCGCCAGCGTGGCAGTCACGAGCAGGCAGAGGCAGCCGGCCAGCGATCGGCTCCGGTAGCGCGCGAGGTGGGTCCACAGGCGGCGCATCGACGCTCTACCTACCGCACGCGCCAACCGAATCCACCACGGAGTGACGGCGCGCGCGGCCTTCAGGGCGCGGCGCGGGCGAGGATCGCCTCGCCGGAGACCTCCTCGTACACCGCGAGCGTCTCGGCCGCGGCCAGGCTCCAGCGGAACTGGCGGGCGCGCGCCAGGCCACGCGTGCGGAGCTGCTCGGCCAGCGCCGGGTCGTCGAGCACCTCGCGCACCGCGTCGCGCAGCGCCGTGACGCGATCGACCGGCACCAGGTGCGCCGCGTCGCCCGCCACCTCGACGATCGCCGGCGCCGCGGTCGCGACGACCGGGATCCCGCAAGCGAAGGCCTCGACCACCGGCAGACCGAAGCCCTCGTGCCGGCTCGCGAGGAGCACCGCAGCGGCGCCGCGATAGACCGCGGGCATGTCCTGCGCGTCGAGCACGCCGGTCAGGGTGATGCGCTGGCGCGCCTGCGCGCGGTGCACCGCTCGCAGCACCTCGGAGGCTGCGCTGCCGGCGGCCACGGGCCCGGCCAGAACCAGGGCGAGCGAGCGGTCGTCGCGAGCCAGCGCGTCGAAGACGGCGATCAGCTCGGGCAGGCGCTTGCGCGCATCGGCACCGCCCGGGTGCAGGAGGTAGCGCTCGGGTAGGCGCAGGCGAGCGCGCACGGCGACGTCGCTCCCCTGCTTCGCCACGGAGAAGCTCGGGCCCGCGGCCTCGGGGATCACGGCGATCCGGCCCGGCGAGACGCCGAGAGCGCGCACCAGCTCCTGCGCCGTGACCCGCGACGGGACGATCAGCCGCCGCGCTCGGCGGATCGCCAGGCGCTCCAGAGCGCGCGCCACCCGGAATCGGGTGCGGGCCGCGGCGGATGCTCCTGCAGCCGGCCCCGCCAGCTCTTCGGGGCCAGCGGCCTGGTGCAAGTAGACGTCGTGCACGGTGACGATCGAGGGCACGGCGACCAGCGCCGGCGCATCGGTCTGCGCCGCGAAGTGCACCGCCGCCGGCCGGCGCGCCGAGACCCAGGCCGCGAGCACCACCTGCTGGCGCAGCTGGGTGCGCAGCCGGCCCGTGCCGCGAAGCGGCACGGGCACCTCGACCAGGCGCGAGCGCGGGACGCTCGCGACCAGATCGGCGCCGCGCTCGACGAGCATGCGCAGCCGGCCCGGATCCGCCTCGGCGTCCAGGGCTGCGGCGAGCGCCGCCACGTAGGTTCCGATGCCTCGCCCCGCGTGCTCCTTGAAGCCGCGCTGCAGGCCGCGGGCGTCGAGCCACACGGCGCGCGCCTCGGGCCGGGAGGGCCCCTGCTCTGCTGTCCGGACGGCCACGCTGCGCCGCAGTCCTAGCCCAGCCGCGCGGCGGCGCAACCTCCTCCCGAGCCACCCGAGCCACTTCGTGGCTTCCGGGCGAGTGCGCCTGTGCTAGAGAGACCGCCCGGTGGACCCCGTCGCGACGCGGAGCCTCGAAGAGAGCGCCAGACCAGCCGAGCGCCGCTGTCGGGTGTGCGGCGGCGCCCAGGTGCGCCCGCGCTTCACCAAGGGCGGCAAGTCGTTCCTGCGCTGCTCGGCCTGCGGGTTCGTCTGGCTCGAGCCCTTGCCGACGCGCGCGGAGCTCGAGTCGCACTACGCCTGGACGTATGCGCAGGGCCCCTACGTGGTGTTCGCCGCGGCCGACGACATCCGCCGCCTGATCGCGCGCGATCGGCTGGCCGCCCTGCGCGCCGACCTCGGCCCCGGTCCCTGCCTCGACGTCGGCGCCTCGACGGGGGCCTTCGTCGCCGAGGCCCGCCGGGCCGGCCACGCGGCAACCGGCATCGAGCTGAGCGCCGCGGCGGCCGAGTTCGCCCGGCAAGCCGGCCTCCCGGTGCGCCAGGCGCGCATCGAGGACTTCGAGCCCGAGGAGCCGCTGGCAGCCGTGACCGCCTTCGACACCATCGAGCACCTGCTCGACCCGGCGGTGCTGCTCGATCGCGCTCGCGGCTGGCTTACGCCCGGCGGGCTTCTCGCGATGACCCTGCCCGACATCGGCAGCGCGGCCGCCCGCGTGCTCGGCCGGCGCTGGTACTTCTACGCGCCGCGCGACCACTTCCACTACTTCGACCGGCACACCATCGCCCGCCTGCTGCGCGGCCACGGCTTCCGCGTCGAGCGCATCGAGCCGGCGACCAAGCCGCTCACCCTCGACTACGTGGCGCGCCAGATCGAGGTCTTCTACCCGCCCCTCTCCCCGCTGGCCGCTCTGCTGCGCCGCCTCCCCGGCGCGCTGCGCGGCCGACCGATGCGCATCCCGGTAGGCGAGATGCTCGTGGTGGCACGACGCGATGGCTGAGCTGCGCCTCGTCCCCTTCGTGCGCCGCTTCCTGCGCACACTCGAGCCGCGCCAGATGGCGACGGTGTGGGCCGAGGACTTCCTCGGCATGCTGATCCGCCCGATCCCGGGCTTCACCGGCTTCGCCCTGCGCTGGGCCCTCTATCGTTGCCTGTTCGCGCGCCTGGGCGGCTTCTCGTTCATCTACAAGGGGGTCTACTTCGAGCACTGCTACGGGATCGACGCCGGGCGCAACCTGCACGTGAGCGCCGGGGCGGTGCTCTACGGGCGCGGCGGCCTGCACCTGGGCGACGACGTGATGATCGGCCACTACGCGACCATCTACAGCTCGCAGCACCGCTGGGACGGCGAGGATCCCTCCCTGCCGATGATCCACCAGGGCCACCGCTCGGCGCCGGTGTGGATCGGCGACGACGTGTGGATCGGGGCGCACGCCGTGGTCCTGCCCGGGGTGCGCATCGCCACGGGCACGGTGGTCGCCGCCGGCGCGGTGGTCACCTCCGACACCGAGCCCTACTCGATCGTCGGCGGCGTGCCGGCGCGGCCCATCGGACGGCGCCCCGACCCACGACAGGCGGCGCACCCATGAAGATCCTGGTGATCACGCCGACCTACGACGAGCGCGACAACCTCGCGAGCCTGAGCGAGGCGGTGCTGGCGCTGCCGATCGGCGCCGACCACCTGATCGTCGACGATGGCTCGCCCGACGGCACCGGGGCCCTGGCCGACGAGCTGGCCCGCCGCACCGGGCGCGTGCAGGTGATCCACCGGCCCGGCAAGCTCGGGCTGGGCACCGCATACCGCGACGGCTTCCGCCTCGCCCTCGACCAGGGCTACGACGCAGTGGTCTCCATGGACGCCGACTGGTCGCACGACCCGGCCTACCTGCCCTCGATGCTCGAGGCCACGCAACGCGCCGACCTGGTGATCGGCTCGCGGTACCTCAAGGGCATCAGCGTGGTGAACTGGGATCTGAAGCGGCTGATCCTCTCGCAGCTCGCCAACTCCTATGCCCGCCTGGTGACGCGCATGCCGTTTCGCGACTTCACGAGCGGCTTCCAGGTCCTCACCCGGCGCGCGCTCGAGTCGTTTCCGCTCTCCCGGATCCGCGCCGGCGGCTACTCGTTCTTGATCGAGCTCAAGTACCGCGTGGTGAGCGCCGGCCTGGTCGGCGTGGAGGTGCCCATCGTCTTCACCGACCGGCGCAGCGGCAACTCCAAGATCTCCAAGGCCGACGTGCTGCGCTCGGCGATCACGCCGTGGAGGCTGCGCCTCGGCCTCTAGCCTGCCCTCCGTACGGCCAGCGCGCACGGAGCGCGCCGGGACGGCTACCCGAGGAGCAGCAGGCGCAGGTAGGCCAGCGCTCCGGAGGCGTCAGTCACCAACAGAATGCAAGACATGCTGAATGCGTTGAAGGTGAGGAGCACGCCCAGGGCGTAGGCGATCGGGCTGCCGCGCCACCACCCGACGAGCCGCTTGGGCATGTGGCGGCCGATCTCGCGGCAGGCCACCCCCACCCAGATCAATCCGAGCGCCTGCACGAAGCCCCACAGGGCGAAGTTCCACGCGATGCCGTGCCAGAGCCCGCAGAAGGTCATCGCGACGATCTGCCCCGCGGCGATGCCCGAGTGCTCTCCGATCCATCCGCCGTAGCGGAGCACGCGCCGGCTCACGGGAATGAAGAGGTAGAGCCGCAGCCAGCGCGTGAGCGTCATGTGCCAGCGCTGCCAGAGCTGCACCAGATTGCGCCGCACCAGCGGGTTGTCGAAGTTCTCCTCGATCTCGTACCCGTAGACCGCGCCGAGCCCGATCGCGATGTCGCTGTAGCCAGCGAAGTCGAAGTAGAAGCGCAGGCTCAGCGCGTGGAGCGCGAGCAGGAGCTCCCAGCGCGCGTGGCCCGCTGGCGCCCGGAGGATCGGCTCGGACCACTCGCCCAGGTAGTGTGCGGCGAGCAGAGCCTTGGCGAGACCGAAGAGAATCCGCTCCAGGCCCGCGAGGACCAGCGCGCTGCGCCACGCCGGCCGCTGGCGAGAGAAGTGCTCGAGCTCTTCCATCGGTCCGCTCGGGTAGGTCGGGAGAAAGACGATCCACGCCAGGACGTCGCGCGGCGAAAACGCCCCGAGGCCGCCGCGGGCCACCTCGATCAGCGCAGCGGAGGCCTTGAGCACCAGGTACGAGACGCCGAGAAACGCGAGCCCACCCTGCGTCGGCAGGATCGCCATCTCGCGGCCGCTCGACTTGTTCCACACGAACAGCGCCGCGAGCGCGGCCAGACCGACCACGGCCGGAGCGGCGGCGGCGCCGGCCCCGCGCCACCGCTGCGCGGTGCGCATCAGCGCGAAGAGGCCGCCCGCGACCGCCAGCACCAGCGCCGCCAGACGAAGATCGTAGGCCGCCAGCGCGGCGAAGCTCACGCCGGCGATCGCCTCGCGGCGATGGGCACGCGGCGCCAGCAGCCAGTACAGCGGCGCGAGGAGGACCGCCCCCAGGAGGCCGAGCAGCATGGCGGTCGTCCGCTCGCCTTCAGCGCCAGCCAGAGCCCACTTAGCGCGCCGCTCTGCCCTGCAGATAGGCCTTCATCTTCGCGATGCTGTCGAAGTGGTCGGCGTGGATGTCCTTGTCCGGAATGCTGACGCCGGCAACGCTCTCGAGCACGACCGCGAGGCGCACCAGGTCCGCGGAGTCGATCAGGCCGCTGGTGACCAACGCGGCATGCGGGTCGATCTCCCGGCCGTCGACGCCCAGCCGCCGCTCGAGGAAGCTGCGGATCGCACCGTCGACGTCACGGTCGGTCATGGCCATCCCCGGTCTGCGAGGCCGACCCGCTCGCGACCAGCCGATCGGCGTAGCGGCGCCGCGTGGCGCGGCGAGCGAGCTTGCCGCTGGTCGTCTTCTCGATCCCGCCGGGCTGGACGAGGATCACGTGACGCAGACCGAGCCCGGTGGCACGAGTCACGGCCGCCCGGATCCGGTCGCGCAGCTCCGTCAGGGCCGTCTCGCCCGTGAGCCGGGTCTCGACGACCGCGGCGAGATCCTCCGTGCCTCGCTCCTCGTTGAGCACGCCGAACACCGCCGCGCAGCCCTCCCGTACCCCATCGACCCGATCGATCGCCATCTCCACGTCGTGCGGTGCGTACTTCTCGCCACCGACGACGATCAGGTCCTTCTCGCGGGCGACGAAGTACAGCATCCCGTCCGCGAGATAGCCCTGATCGCCCGTGTCGAGCCAGCCGTCGACCAGCGCTTGCTCGGTCGCCTGCTGGTTGCGGTGATAGCCGGAGAACAGGCAGTTGGTTCGCAGCCAGATCGTGCCGACGCGACGATCCTCGAGAACCCGCCGGTCGGCGCCGCGGATCTCGATGGTGCAGCCGGGCAGCGCCCTGCCGACCGCCACGGACGCAAGGCCGTCGCGCGCCGTCGGCCGGGCATGGTGCTCGCTGGCGAGCGCGGCACGGTCGATCGTCTCGACCAGCGGGCGCTCGTCGACCGGGTGCGCCGTCGCGGCCGTGACGTTCTCCGCCAGCCCGTAGACCGGCGTCATCGCCTGGGGTGCGAAGCCGTACGGCGCGAACCGCTCCTGGAACGCTGCCACGGTGTGCGCGAGGATCGGCTCGGCCGCCGAGACCGCAATTCGCCAGCTCGACAGATCGAGCCCGGCCAGCTCCTCGTCGGGAATGCGCGCGGCGCACAGAGCGTAGGCGAAGTTCGGCGCCCAGGCGTGCGCGCCGCGGCAATGGTGGATCGCCCACAGCCACAGCGCGGGCTGGCGCATGAAGTCCATCGTCGGGATCAGGACCGTCGGACACCCGCTGAGCAGCGGCAGCAGGAAGGCGTCGATGAGACCCATGTCGTGATAGAGCGGGATCCAATTCACGCTCACGTCCGCGGTGCGTAGGCCCAGGCCCTGCCTCAGGGCGCGGATGTTGTTGAGCACCGCCCGGTGCGTCAGGAGCACGCCCTTGGGCACGCCGGTCGCCCCCGACGAGTACTGCACCGTCGCGACGTCCTCCGCGCGGGCCAGGGCCACCGAGGGGGCTTCGCTGGCCGCTTCGACGTCCTCGGACGAGACCACCACCGTCCGCTTCGGCACCACTGCCGCGTGCTCCCGGAACAGCTCCGCCACCTCCCGGTCGCCGTAGAGGATCCTCGCTTGCGCGTCGGCGAGGATCGCCCCGATGCGGGCCGCGTAGACACCGCGATCGGCCAAGCGGTTGGAGGGTGTGGCCGCCAGGGCCGGGATGCCCCCGGCCAGCATGATTCCGAAGTACGCGGCCACGAGCTCCGGGCCGGTGGGCAGCACCACGACGGCGAGATCCCCGGCCTCGAGCCCGCGCGCGCGCAGCGACGAGTGGATCTGGCACGCCCGCGTCCAGAGCTCCACGAGGGAGAGCCGTCGCGCCGCACCGTGGCGATCCAGCAAGGTGAGGCACTCGTAGTCCGGGAAGCGATCGACGAGACGCGCCAGCGCCCCGGTGAGCGTCTCGGCTTCGTCCAGGAGCCCGGGCGGCACCGGGCTCGCCGGCAGTGGAGCAAGTGCGAAATTCACCGCGCGAGGATACACCGCGCGTGCGCCGTGCTGCAAGGGAAATGCCGTGGCGCCCGCGGCGGTCGACTCGAAGCGGACGACGAGAGCGGCGCACGCCACGCGCCGCGACGCTCAGAAGCCCTGGTAGATGAACCCTTGGCCGGTACGCCCGAGGATCACGAGCGCCACGACGAGCGCCGCGTAGAGCAGACCCCAGCCCAGCGCACGCAGCAGGATCACGCGCTCGCCGTGCCGCCGGCCTCACGCGACGCGGCGAAGCATTTCTCGACGCTGCCGACTGCGATCAGGCGGTCGTCGCTGCGCCGCCGCACGCGATGGTGCAGCAGCAAGCGGGCGGCCGAGCCCGGCAGCTCGAGCGCCTCGACCTCGACCGCCAGGCGATCGTGCGGCTGCGCGTTCCCATAGAAGCCGATGCGCCGGCGCACCGTGAGGCGGCGATCGAGATCCCGCGGCGAGAAGTCGCCTGCCTGCTCGAGAAGCTGGCGCTCGGCGAAATCCATGAAGGCGACGTAGTTGCAGAAGTAGAGCAACCCCACGCCGTTCAGATCCCGGTCGGGATCGACCGCGCACTCGGCGACGCGCGCCTCGGGCCACAGCGCATGCGCCCCCTCGGGCGCCTCGAGCAGCCGCCCCGCCTTCCGCCCCTGCTTGATGATCCGATAGGAGTCGGGCTCCTCGGCGAGCTGCGGGACCCGCTCCATGTCGGCATTCTCCGGCGTCGTGATGCGCAGGTCGTCGGCCCCGGCGCCCACCGCCACCAGCACGTTGGACAGGCGCACGCTCGGCGCCCCGGGGAGCTCCTCGGGAAGCTCGTCGGGCAGCGCTCCGGCGGCGAAGAGGTGGTGTGTGCCGTCCATCATGCTGCGACCGTACCGACCCAGCGTGCTCACCACCTCGAGCTGGTCGTCGGGCCCGAAGGCGCCCAGCCCTTGCGCCGGGAACCCGGCCAGCTCGGCGAAGTAGATGCTCGCGTAGACCGGGCGGCCCTCGGCGTCGCGCTGGCGCGAGGCGGCGGTGCCCGAGAGCGCTCCCAGGTCGTTCCAGCGCAGGTGCGCCGCGTGCGACAGCAGGGCAATCTCGCTCAACGCGTGGCAGCGCGTGTGCGGCATGCCGAGGTAGAAGGCAGTGCGCGAACGGTACATCGGCCTCTGCGCGACGCTAGTGACACGAGCTCCGCGAATCAAGCCGCTCCTTCCGCACGGACCTGCGGCGCGCCCCGGCGCGCGTGGGCCACGGGCTGGCGCCCCCGGCGGACTCATGCCCACTCCCACCCCTGCTCGACTCGGGACATGATCGCAGGCGCCGTCGAGGCTCGCCCCGAGCTGCCGCTCGCCGTCGTCCGGCCTGGTCGGGGCGTGAGCGGTGGTCGCTGGGCAACGCTCGGCGGGGGGCGCTCTTGCACGATGTCCCCGATGCCCGATCGGGCTCTCGACCGAATTGACAGGGGCTCGGCTGTCCTCCAATTTGGAGGAACTCTGGAGGAATCCATGGCAACCCTGAACGTGAAGAACGTCCCGGAGCGGCTGCACCAGAAGCTCAAGCAGCGCGCCCGACGCCAGCTTCGCTCGGTCTCCCAGGAGGTCATCCGCATCCTGAGCGACGCCGTCGACGAGACGCCTCCGACCTCGATCCTCGAGCTCCGCGGCCTCGGCAGGCGCGCCTGGAAGGGCGTGGATCCGCCCGAGCACGTCCGCCGAGAGCGCGACGCGTGGAGCTGAGCGCCCTGCTCGCACGAGGCAGCCTGGCGCTCGACACCGCCGTCTTCATCTACTTCATCGAGGAGCACCCGAGGTTCCTGCCCCTCGTCGAGCCCATCTTCGAGGCCATCGACTCCGAGCGCGTACAGGGCGTCACCTCCACCTTGACGCTGCTCGAGACCCTCGTCGTACCTCACCGAGCGAAGGACGACGTCCTCGCGGCCCGATACGAGACCCTGCTCACGCGCAGCCGCGGACTTCGGCTGGTCGAGATCGACCGGGCATGCCTGCGCCGCGCCGCCCGCTTGCGCGCTCGTCACCACGTGCGCACACCGGACGCGATCCAGGTCGCGGCCGCTCTGGGCAGGCGCTGCCCCTACTTCGTCACGAACGATCGCAAGCTACCGCGCATCCCCGGCCTCGATGTCGTGCAGCTCTCCTCCCTGGCGGCCCGAGGCTGAGCGCTGCGACATCGATCCAGCGAAGTCGAGCGGGGCGCCGACGAAGCTTCACGGAGCCCGCGCAGGAAGCCGCCGCCGCGGGCGCCAGGCGCGCGCCGGGCGTCTCGACGGGGTCGGCCGGCTCTGCTAGCGCGACAGCCGATGGCCGACGAGCGCGCCTCGATCCTCGAGGATTACATCCGAACGCACCTGCTGGTCGATCGTGGGCGACAGCTCCACCTCGACACGGCGCTGGTGAGCGAAGGGCTGGTCGACTCGATGGGTCTGGTGATGCTCGCGGCGTTCGTCGAGGAGCGCTTCGGCGTGCGCATCGACGACGCCGACATGCGCGCCGGCCACCTCGAGACGATCGACGAGATCCTCTCGCTCATCGATCGGTGCGCCTGAGGCGGAACAAGCCGAGCTCGGCCCGCTGCTCGGCGAGCCGCTCGGGGCGGCGCTCCGAGGTGCGCTCGAGCGCTCGCGTCGTCCAGCGAAAGCTGCGCACCGGCTCGACCGCGAGCCCCGCGGGCAGCGGCGGGAGCAGCGTTGCGGGATCGATCGCCTCCCCGGGGGCGCCCATGCCACCGGCGAGCAGGTAGAGCTCGTCCGCTGGCGCCCGCTGCTCGAGGTACCAGGCCAGGGCGCAGGGGAAGGCCTCGTGGTCGCGCACGACCACGGGCACGTGCCCGTGATCGAGCCACAGGACCGGTGCCAGGTGCAGCCAATCGAGCGGCTGCGCCAGGACGACCGTGCTGCCCGGCGGCAGCGCGGCGGCGATCTCTTCGGCCAACGCCGCACCACCCGCCTGGATCGGCCGCCCGAGCAGCGGCGCCAGGCGCACAGCGCCCGCACCGATGGCGAGCGCGACCAGAGCCACGGCGAGCCTCGCGCGGCGGCGCGATCGCGCCACGTCGCACCGCGCGATCGCCCAGCC
>CAZGUU010000068.1:0-18993 GCA_964529315.1 uncultured Enterobacteriaceae bacterium | reverse complement strand
CGGCGCCGGCGCGAACGCCGCCATGCCGGCGAGGGCGTCGCCGAGCGCGGCGCGGGCGCGCTCGCACACCGCCGTCTGCCAGTCGGGATCGCCGACGAGGAAGGCATCGCGCATCGCCTGGAGGATGGCGCGGCCGCGGGCCGAGTCGCGCTCGCCGTGGAAGTGCAGCCAGCTCTCGGCCTGCACGGCGAGGAGCACCTGCGCCATCGGCAGGGTGCCGAACTCGAGCACCACGCCGACCGCCGCCGCCGGTGCCAGGGCGGCGACGAAGGCGGGGCCGATCAGGCCGCTGACCAGGGCCGCGTCGGTGCCCTGCGCGGGCTCGGCGCGGACGACGTCGGGCCACCACTGCTGTGCCAGGCGCGCCGCGGTGCTGCCGCCGGGCGCGGTCTGCAGCACCAGGCCGACGCCGCGCGGGCCCAGGCCGGAGTGCAGGTCGACGAAGACCGCCAGCTCGGCGCGCCCGGCCTGCGCCGCCCACAGCTGGCGCAGGACGCGGTTCGACCACACCGGCGCCACGCCGCCGTACTGGACGCCGCGCGGGTGGCGATACTGGCCGCCCGAGAGCGCGCGGTACGCCGCTTCGGCGCCGCGCTCGCGCTGGAACGCCTCGACCGCGGCCAGCGTCGCGCCGACGTCGGCCTCGTCGAGCAGCGGCGGGTTGAGCACCGCGTCGAGCCCGTCGTAGTCGGCGTTTTCCGGGTGCGGCGCGGCGTGGTCGAGGAAGTTGCGGTTGAGGTCGACGTTGTCCTCGTTGACCCGGCGCAGCCAGGCGAAGCCCCACGGGTTGACCGCGTGGACCAGCACCAGGGCGACGCCGTCCAGCAGGCGCTCGGCGAGGCCGCCAGCGAGCAGCGCGGTCTGGATGCCCGAGCCGGCCAGTCCCTCGACGCCGTGCGTGCCCGAGGCGACGAACAGCACCCGGCGCGCGTCGGGCGCGCCGAAGCGGGCTACGTCCATGAAGAGCGGTCGCCCGCCCGGCCCGGCCAGCGGGTGACGGTGCGAGCTCAACTCGGCACCCGCGGCCGCCGCGGTGGCGAGGAATCGGGCGCGGGCAGAGTGGTAGTCGTTGGGGAAGGTCATGGTCGTTCTCGGGCAGCGAGCAGAGAATGGCTGCGGCAACGGAGCCAGGCTGTTGGCCGTGGGGCTGTTACGCTGTCAAGGGGCCTGAGTCTCTGACCCTGACAGCGCAACAGCCTGTCGACCGACGTGTGTCACCCGTCCCCCGCGCACCGTGCGGAGGACGGGAATGGCCGCGATCTCGTGAGACGGCACGGCCAGCGGATCGGCGCCGAGGAGCACCAGGTCGGCGCGCTTGCCGGGGCGCAGGGTGCCCTTCTCGTGCTCCTCGAGCTGGGCCCAGGCTGCGCAGCGGGTGAAGAGGTCGAGCGCCTGCGCGGCGGCGAGCGCCTCGTGCGGCTCGAAGCCCTCGCGGGTCACGCAGCACTGGATGGCGTGCAGCACGTCGGTCGACTCGACCGGCGCGTCGGAGGCCCCGGCGACGACGACGCCGGCCTCGACCAGCGAGCGCAGCGGATAGGCGTAGCGGGCGCGCGCCGGGCCGAGACGACGGTGCAGCCAGTGCTTCTCGCTGTGGATGAACAGCGGTTGGGTGGAGACGCAGAGGCCTAGCCGCGCCAGGCGCGGCACCAGCGCCGGCGGCACCAGCGAGGCGTGCTCGAGGCGGTGGCGGTGATCGGGCCGCGGCCGTTCGGCGAGCAGCTGCTCGAACAGCTCCACCACGCGTTCGACGGCGCCGTCGCCGATGACGTGGACGCAGACCTGCAGGCCAGCGTCGTGCGCGGCGCGCATGCGGCGGGCGAGCTCGGGCTCGCTCAGCGTCAGGTAGCCGTGCGACGAGGGCCGATCGCTGAACGGCTCGCGCATGCAGGCGGTGCAGCTGCCGAAGGTGCCGTCGGCGAAGATCTTGAACCCGCCGACGCGATGCCCGGCGGCGGCGGCGTTCAGCACACCGTCGCGCGCCGCCACGGCGGCGTCGACCTCGCGGCCGATGAGGATGCTGTAGATCGAGAACGGCGCCTGCTCGAGCAGCAGCTGCATGGCCAGCGACTCGAGCTGCCCGCCGGCGCCGCCGGGCCCCTCTTCGTCGGTCTGCAGGATGGCGCCGATCGAGGTGATGCCGTGCGCGGCCAGGCGCCGGAACGTCGACTGGGCGGTGGCCTGCAGGCGTTCCAGCGACGGCGACGGGACGACGCCGAACAGGCGCTGCGCCGCCGCCTCGCGGCAGGCGCCGCTGGGCTCACCGCGCTCATCGCGCTCGATGTGGCCGCCGGCGGGATCCGGCGTCGCGGCGTCGATGCCGGCGGCGGCGAGGGCGGCGCTGTTGCCGCAGGCGCTGTGGCCGTCGTGCTTCATCACCACCACCGGGTGGTCGGCGCAGGCGGCGTCGAGCTCGGCGCGGGTCGGCAGCCGGCGCTCGGCGAGATCGGCGTCCTCGAGCTGCAGGCCGACCAGCCATTCGCCCTGCGCCAGCCGCGAGGCCGCCTGGCGCAGGCGCGCCTGCACGGCGGCGATCGAGTCGACGCCGCGCAGGTCGGCGTGCATGTCGTAGTAGAGCAGGCCGATCGGGTGCAGGTGGGTGTCGATGAACCCCGGCAGCAGCGCGCCGCCGCCGAGGTCGATCGCCTCGGCCGTCGCCCCCGCGGCGCGCAGCGCCTGCCGGCAGTGCGTCTCGCTGCCGACCGCGAGGATGCGCGCGCCGTGCGTCGCCAGCGCCGCCGGCCGCGGCAGGTCGGGCTCGAGGGTGAGGATGGTGCCGCCGGTGTAGAGAGCCGCAGTCACGGCCGCTCCCGCGCCATCCGCACCGGCGCGGCGGTGGCGTAGCGGTCGAGCGCCGCCTCGTCTAGCGCGACACCGAGGCCGGGTCCGGTGGGAACGCGCACCTCGCCGCCGGCGTAGTCGAGCGGCTCGAGGATCAGGTCGTCCTCCATCATGACGTGGCCGAAGAGCTCCATGGCGTGGCCGAGGACACCGGCGCGCGCGGCGCCGATGTGCACCTGGGCGGCGGAGGCGATGCCGAGCGGCTGGTTGTGCAGGATGGTGCCCATGCCGCGCGCGGCGGCGAAGTCGATGGCGCGCAGCGCCTGGGTGATGCCGCCGGGGCGCTCGGTGTTGACGCCGAGCACGCGCACCGCGCCGAGCGCGGCGAGGGCGGTGAAGTCGGTGAACGAGAAGCAGCCCTCGTGCGCCATCAGCGGCACGTCCACCGCCTGTTGCACGCGCGCCATGCCGAGCCAGTCGTCGGCGCGCACGGGCTGCTCGGCGCAGTCGATGCCGAACGCGGCGATGGCGTCGATCGCCTCCACGGCGACCTCGGGCGCGTAGGCCTGGTTGTAGTCGACGCGCAGCCGCACCGCCGGTCCGAGCGCCTCGCGAAGGTGCGCGACGACCCGGCGATCCTCGTCGACGCCGCCGCCGAGCTTGAGGCGGAACGTCGCCGTGCCAGCGCTGCGGAAGAGCTGCGCCAGCTCGACCATGAAGTCGACGTCGGCCATGCTGATCAGCGCCGCCAGCGGCAGCGTGTCGGCGCCGCACCCGCCCATGAAGTCGTGCGCCGGCCGGCCGGCGATGCGGCCCATGAGGTCGTAGCAGGCCATGTCGAGCAGGCCCTTGGCGACCTCGCTGCGGGCGACGTTGGCGTCCATGCGGTCGCGCAGCGCCTCGACGTCGAAGGGGCTGGCGCCGAGCATGTAGCGGCCGAGTCCGTGCTGGACGGCGTCGATCACCTGCGCCGGCGAGACGCCGGTCTCCGGCAGCCAGACGAAGGCCTCGCCGACACCGGTCGTACCATCCTCGGCGGTCAGGCGGGCGATGACGAACTCACCGCCGGTCCACGCCTCCTCGGCGGGAATCGCCATGCCCAGCCCGTTCGCCGAGCGGGCCATCGCGTCGCGCACCGCGGCGCGGAAGGGGACGTGCAACGGGAACAGCTCGATGCGCTCGATGCGCGGGGCGGCCGCCATCGGCCATTCGTAGCGCGCCGCCGGCGCCGCTGTCGAGGCGCTGGAGCGCGGCGCGGCACAGCCCCGGCACCGCCGGCTCCAGCCCGAGCAGCCGGGCGGCGAACCCCAGCCGCGACAGCAGCGCCGCCGCGGCGCAACGTTCGCCGGCGAACGCTCCGGTGATGTGTTGCACCGACCAAGCCATCCTCGCAGCGGTCGCGAGCGGTCGCGAGCCGGCGGAGAACCGGCGGTCGGGGCCACGGATGAGGCGGATTGCCCAAGATTGGCGCTTTGTGGCCGCTGCACTCCTGCAATCGACTTCCGGGCGCCGTTGCCATTCACCGGGACGCTGCGACGCGTGGCGATCGGCGTGTAGGGCCCGGAGTGCCGCGATCTGGAGGGCGAGGCGCGCGCGGCGATCTCGTCGCAGTGAGGGGCGTGCGCGGGCACGGCGAAACGCGCTTTCGATCCATGCCGGGTGACGCTATCGTCGCGCGATGATCGCCCGCCAGATCCGCCGCGCTCCGTCCGTCCGCCGAGTCTCGACCGCCGTCGCGGCGCTCGCACGTCCGTACGCGTCGGCGACCAACGGCACGCCGTCGAGCTTCGCGTACGATCCCGCGACGCGCGTGCTCGACTACGCGTGGACGACGACGCGTCCCGACGGGAGCGCCGCGCCGGGCGAGCTGCCGACGACGATCGTCCTGCCGCCGTCGGCCTACGGCGCTGGCTGGAGGGCTGCGGTCGCCGGCGGCCGCGTGCTCTCCGAAGCGTGCGCGCGCGTGCTCGCGATCGCGAACGATCGCGATGCGGCCGAGGTCAGCGTGCGCGTCGAGCCGGATTCCGGCTGCGGCGACTGAAGCGCGTGCGGCGGGCGCTGCGGCCGATCTGCCGCCTGCGCCTTGCCTTTCGGCCCTGCGGGCCCTGCGACGTACCATGCAGGCACGACTCGGGCCCTCGGGCCTGCAGGGCTTCGCCTCGCCTGGCATCTCGTCCACCTCGCTACGGACCCATCTGTGGCGTTCGGGCTCGGCCCACGAGCACCGCGTCGATGTCGGGCTTGGAGAAGCCGAGCGACGCAGTGACGTCGGCGTCGGGCTCGAGTTTCGCGGAGCGAGGTTTCGGCAAGCCGGGTTGAACGGAGCCGCGAGCGCCGCCGCCCTGCGGCATCAGGGGGCGCTATGGGAGAAGCGGGGCAGAAGGGGGCACGGCGTGGCTCCGTGGCGAACGCGGGCCGGCGCTGCGCGAACGATCGCGGGCAGTAGATCGGAGGCGCCGCCTGGAAGAAGGGCACGATGCCGCACGGATCGTCCCCTCACGAGGCGGTGTGGCGCCGCGGCGCTTCCGGGGTCGTCACGATCTTCGTCGAGACACGAGCCGCTCGGCACACACGGGAGGCAATCAGCGCATTGAGGCTGATTTTCCGCCGCCGAGCCTCGCGCTCCAGCCTTTCCCACTCCTTCGTGGGCAGCCGCACGCTCCGGACCGCCGTGGGAGCACCGCGTGGCCGGCCACGGCGGACGAATCTCCCGACCGCCGACGATGGCATCTCCCACAGTGACCAAAGGGCGATGGCGTCTCGGCGATCATAGTCGGCAAAGGGGTTGCCGGGGACCCGCTTCCACTTGCGAAAATCGATTGGGTCGTCACTCCAGTCCTTCATACATCCTTCTTTGCGCCGGACTCGCCTTGCGAGCGCTGATGATGCGAATCGCATCGCGCCCCACCTCGGCGTGCACGACAAACAGAATTCGGCTCCTTTTCGAAGCCGCGATGAGAATCAGCCGGTCCTCGCACGATGGGGCCTCGCTTCGAAAGTACGCACCGTGTGGGTCCTCAAAACAGGTCGCGGCCTCTTCGAAGGAAACCCCATGTTTTCGGAGGTTGGCCTTTGCCTTCGCGGGATCCCAGGTGAACTTCACGCATTTATTGTAACACAGAAATCAGGCAATCGCATCCCGCATCCCGCATCGCCAGCGACACGGGATCTGGCGAGCACGCACGCTGCACGCTGATTGCGCGGCTCGCGCCGACCCAGATTTCTGGGTACGGCCGATTTCCTGAAGACGACGCTGGAGATTCCCGACCAGGTCATGCGCCGGGCCAAGGCACGTGCGGCCGCGACCGGCCAGACGCTGACGCGGCTCATCACGGAAGCTCTCGCCGAAAAGCTCGCGAAGCCGGCCGGGCGCGGCCGCAAGCCGTGGATGCAGCTCGCCGGCGCGCTGCGGCACGACCGCGCCGAGTCGCGACGCATCCTCCGGTGCATCGAGCGGGAATTCGAGGTCGTGGAGCCCGAGATCGGCCAATGCTCGTCGATCATTCGGCACGGCCTGCGGATGGCCGGCACACCGATCCCCGCGAACGACACGTGGATCGCCGCGCTGGCGCGCGAGCATGCCTTGCCCATCTTGAGCAGGAACGCTCACTTCGACGCCGTGCGGGACGTTCACCGGCTGGAGTGGTGAGCGAGGGGGTGTCTCGCTCGTCGACGATCGCGTCCCCCATCCGTGGCTCGGCTGCGGGTCGGGCATCGGGCGAGCCGCGGATCACGGATCAGTAGAGACGCGGCGCCGGCGCGCCCGGCTTGCCGTGCAGCGCGCGGTAGAAGCTGTAGTTGCGCAGCACCGCCTTCACGTACTGGCGCGTCTCGCGGAAGCCGATCAGCTCGACGAACTCGTCGCCCGGTCTGCCCAGGGTGCGTGCCTGCCAGCGCGCCACCGCCTCGGGCCCGGCGTTGTAGGCGGCGATTGCCAGGATCAGGCGCCCGTCGTGACGGTCGAGCATTCGGCGTAGGTAGCGCGCCCCCAGCTCGGCGTTGGTCGAGGGGGTCTCCAAGGTGGATTCTGCCAGCGGGCCTCCGGCCAGGGCGTTGGCCGTCGCCGGCATCAGCTGCAGGAGGCCCCGTGCTCCGGCGCTCGAGCGCGCTGCCGGATCGAAGAGGCTCTCCTGCCGGGCCAGCGCGGCGAGCAGCAGCGGGTCCAGGCCGGCCTGCGCCGCCGCTCGCTCCAGCTCGGCGCGAAAGGCGAGCGGGTAGAGGTGGCCTTCGACCTCGGGTTCGCCGCGCTCGTCCAGGCGGCGCGCGAGCCGGATCATCGCCGGGTAGGCCGCGACGCTGCGGTAGCGCTCGAGGAGCTGGCGCGTCGGTGCCGAGGCGGCCTCGGCGGCGGCGTACTCGCGAGCCGCCTGGGCGGGCAGGGAGAGGCTGCGCAGCAGGTCGCCGCGGACGAGGTGAGCTGCCGTGGGTCCGGCCGGCGGGGGGGCGCGCCCGTCGTCGGACTCCACGGTGGGCTTCGATGGTGGCGTTGCGGGGGGCACGGCGGGGCGCGTGGCGGCGAACGTGGCGGTGGCGCCGGCCCCGGCCGCGCCTGCGGTGGGCTGGTCGAGCGCCGGTTCGGGTGCTGGGTCGGCTTCGCCTCGTCCGTCGAGCCACCAAGCGAGATAGCTCTGCGGCGCGCGCGTGCGGAGCCGATCATGCAGGCTTCGCGCTCCGGTCCGGTCGCCGGCCGCCGCGAGCGCGCGTGCTCGCCAATAGAGCGCCTCGTCGTCGTCCTGGCTCTCGAGCCAGCGCGCGGCACCATCGGGGTCGCCCGCCAGCAGCCGTGCCATGCCCGATCGCCAGCGCAGCTCCTTGGCCTCGGTGCGGCCGGCAGCGTGGAGGGTCGCTGCCTCGTAGCGCTGGGCGGCGAGCCCGAACTCGGCTCGGCTCTCGGCGATCCGGGCCAGTGCGGTGGCGGCATCGAGGGCGCGCTCGTGCTCGGGAAAGCGCGACAGCAGCGCCTGGAAGTCGAGCACCGCCGCGTCGTCGTCGTTGCGGTTCCAGGCGAGCCGGCCGGACTCGAAGAGGGCCGTTGCAGCGACCGATGCGTCCGGCGATTCGCGGCTTGCCTCCTGCCAGGCACGTCGTGCGGCTTCGCCATCGCCTTGGCGAGCGCGGATCCGGCCGAGAGTGAGCAGTGCCTGCGGGCGCTCGGGCCGCCCGCCTTCGAGCAGCTGGGCAAGGCGCGTCGCTGCCTCCGCGAGGCGTCCTTCGCGCAGCCGCGCGCGGGCGGCGCGCAGATCGAGCTCGCCGTCGGTGAGCCCGAGCTCCGATGCGCCGCGTCCTTCGAGGCGCTCGCCCAGCGCGCGTGCCTCGTGGCCGGCCTTGCCCGGTGCACCGCGTAGCTCGTCGGCGACCGCGTAGGCCTCTCGGTTGCGGCCGAGGGCCGCGAGGGCGCGGGCCCGACCCAGCCGTGCGGCGTCGAGCGTGGTGGGATCCGCCGGGGCGCCGACCGTGCCGGCCCCGCTGCCGGCAGCGCTCGTGCCAGCCGAGCCGGCGGCGCGATCGAAGAGGGCGAGCGCGGCCTGCGAATCCCCGGCGGCGAGGTCGAGCTCGGCGCGTTCGATGGCGGCGCTGGCCAGCCAGATGCTGTCCTCGTGCTCGCCGAGCAGCGCATCATACTTGACGCGGGCCGTGGCGAGGTCGCCATCCTCGGCCGCCAGGCGCGCTCCGTGGAGGAGCGAGTAGTCGGCCAGCTCCGGGAGCAGCTCCTCTGCTCGGGCGAGCTCCCGTCGTGCGGTGGAGCGATCACCGGCGCGCATGGCGGCGAGGCCGGCGACGAAGCTCGCCGCGCGCTGCGGGGCGCCGTGGAGTTGGTCCGTCCTGGGAGGGTGGCCTGCTGGCTCGGGGTTCTCGGTGCTCGCCCGCTGTGTGGCGGCCGGTGAGCTCGCCGGCTCCAGTGCAGCACTCGCGGCGGGGGCTAGGGCCGCTCGCGGCGCATCTGGGCTTGCGGCGAGGCAGCCGAGCAAGGCGAGACGAGCAAGCAGCGAGAGCCGAGGGAGAAGACGCCCGACGAGTCGGCGGCCGAGTGTCGATGCGCTTCCTCTCGAGAGACGCTGCTCCGCCTCGCGCGCTCGAAACGGCGCTCGTGCCGGACCGACGAGTTTTCGCTCCAGGAAGGTCATCGCCAGCCGTGTCGGTCGCCGCACCGTGCAGGTCGGGAGGATTGCGGTGCTCTGCCTCTCCGGCGTGCGACGGCGTCGTGGTTCGCGGGGCTCGGGCCCGCAAGAGAGGTCCGGCGTGCTCATCGGACCTCGCCCTCGCCAGCGGCGCCGACGTTAGGGGCGTGGCGGTGTGGTGTCAACTTCGATCCCGGCTCCTCGCCCCGGCCTCTTGCCACTCCCCCCTGGACGATCATTCCCTTGCGCACGCGCATGAGCGGCGGCCCCGCGGAACGACGCCGATCTCTCCCCTGGAAGGCATCGCCGATTGACCCGCGGCTTCGCCAGGCTCAATGTCCCACCGATGAATCCCGAGAGGACGAGAGCCTGAGCATGGCAACCCAAGTCCGCTCGGTCACCGCGCATCCCAACGAGCCCCTCCTCGCGTGGGTCGAGTCCGGCGAGATCGCCATCCCGGAGATCCAGCGCGCCTTCGTGTGGGAGGCGACGCGGGTGCGCAACCTGCTCGACTCGCTCTGCCGGGGGCATTGCGTCGGCCGCCTGAGCGCCTGGCGAAACCCGACGGTGGGGCCGAAGGACGACACCCCCTCGGCCGGTAAGCGAGTCCTGATCGACGGCCAGCGACGGGTGACCGAGCCGATGGCCGCCCTCGCCGGCCGTGAGGTGCCGACCAGGGACCCCGAAACCGTTCGAGGCGCTGTGACGACGAGTGCCGCAGGGGGCTGGAGCCCGAGGAGCGGTGGGCACCCGCGGGCAGCTTGCACCGAGGCTCGTGCGCGGTATCGGGCTACCGACGTCGGTCACCCGAGATGAGACGCCTCGCGCTCGCCCTTGCCTGTGGCGCCGGCGGCTACGTCGCCGGCGGGATCCTCGGCTACGCACTGGTGATGGCTCTCTCCGGCAACACTCACGATCGAGACCTCGAGGCCGCGATGACCGGCGGGTTCGTCGTTGGCCCGCTCGTCGCGCTCATCGCCGCCCTCGGCGGCGCCCTGCGGGGCGGGTGGAAGACGGGGCGTCCTCCTTCGCAGCGCTAGTGCTGCCGCACCGGAGCGACGCCGAGCGACCCCGCATGCGCGCCCCCGCCAGCCGCGCGATCGGGGAACTCCCGGGACGCTCCGCCTTCCGCGCGATGCGATTGGAGCACCCGTCCGCCGTGCGGGGCGGGCCTCGGCCCGCAGGCACTGCATGTTATCACATCACCCCGCGTAGTGGGTGTAGGCAGGCCCGCGCGAGGCAGGCGTGCACGGGGCAGGCATGGGCAGGCAGGCGTGCGAGGGGTAGCCATGCGCGGGGCAGCCGTGGGCGCTTAGGCGCGCACCGGGCGCGCATACGCGGCCAGGCGCGCCCGGGAGGCGTGAGCGATGTGGGTCGAGATCCTGGTGGTCGTTGCGTTCGTGGCGCTTGCGGTGCTGGGGCTGCTGGCGGTGCGCCGGCGGGTGCTGGTCGAGCGGCTCCAGGAGCACCACGACGTGGCGGCGGCCTGCTTTGCGGTGATCGGCGGGCTTTACGGGATCGTCCTGGCCTTCGTCTTGGTCTCGTCGTGGGAGCGCTTCGAGGAGGCTCGGGAGAGGTCGGAGGCGGAGGCCAACGCGGTTGCCGACCTGCAGCGGCACGCCCTGGGCCTCCCCGAGCCGGGCCGGTCCACGCTGAACGAACAGACGCTCGCCTACGCGCGCAGCGTGGTGGACAGGGAATGGCCGGCGCTGGCCCGGGGCGAGACGAGCGAGGAGACGCAGGCGATCTACGAGGAGCTGTGGCGCACGGTGCTCGCCCTGGAGGCCGGCAACGACAAGCAGGCGGCGCTCTTTCAGAGCACCCTGGCCAAGCTGGACGATCTGGCCGACGGCCGCCGCGATCGGCTGCTCTACGCCCGCGTCGGCTTGCCCAGCCTGGTGTGGGGCTTTCTCGTGGTTTGCGCGGTGGTCACGGTCGGCTTCAGCTACTTCTTCGGCGTACGCCAGGTGATCGCGCAGATGCTCATGATCGCCGTGCTCGCAGCGACGATCGCCGCAGCGCTGGTCCTGATCCAGGAGCTGCAGACGCCGTTTCGCGGCGCCACGCAAGTCTCGCCCTGGGGCTTCAGCCACTTCCTCGATGTAGCCGATGCCGGCTCGCAGCCGTAGACTGCCCCGCCCATGCGCGTGATCCTCGCCTCGGCCTCGCCCCGGCGCCGGGAGCTGTTGTCCCGCCTCACCTACCCGTTCGACGTGGTTCCGGCGCACGTCGACGAGACGCGCCGCCCCGGCGAGGAGCCGCAGGCCTACGCGCGTCGCGTCGCGGACGACAAGGCGCGGCGGGTGAGCCTCGACCATCCCGGCGCAATCGTCCTGGCAGCAGACACCATCGTCGTGATCGACGGCGAGGTGCTCGGCAAGCCCGCCGATGAGACCGAGGCCCGGGCGATGCTCGCTCGGCTCTCGGATCGCGAGCACCGCGTGCTGACCGCGGTCGCCTGGGCGAGGGGCGGCGAGCTTTGCGAGGCGGAGATCGCGGAGAGCCTGGTGCGCTTTCGCCGCCTGGCCGAGGCCGAGGTGGCCGACTACGTCGCAACGGGGGAGCCGCTCGACAAGGCGGGGGCGTACGCCATCCAGGCGGGGGCTGCCTCGTTCGTCTGCTCCGTGGAGGGCTCCATCACCAACGTGATCGGTCTGCCGCTCGAGACCACGGAGAGGACCGCGCGCCACCTGGGCGTGCCCGAGGTCGCCGCGCCGCTTCCCCCCGAAGCGATCGCCCTGCGCCTGGGCTCGCTGCGCGGCGAGCTGGCGGGCCTGGCCGTCGCTCGTGGCCGCCAGGCGCGCGACGTGCGCTTGGTGGCGGTGAGCAAGGGGCACTCGACGGCGGCGGCAGCGGCGGCGATCGCCGCGGGCGCAACCGACCTGGGCGAGAACTACGTGCAGGAGGCGGTGGCCAAGCGCCGCGAGCTCGGCCCGACCGGCGGCGTACGCTGGCATCTGATCGGCCCGCTGCAGCGCAACAAGGCGCCGGCCGCGGCGCGCACCTTCGACGTGGTGCACACCATCGATCGGGCGGATGTCGCGCGTGCGCTCGCCGCGCGCGCGACCGACCAGGTTCGCGCCCTGATCCAGGTGAACGTGACACGCGATCCCGCCAAATCGGGCGTCGCTCCCGAGCTCGCCGCGGGGCTGCTCGCCGATCTTGCCACGGTCGAGCGGCTCTCCGTCGAGGGTCTGATGGCCATTGGCCCGGCCGATGCCTCGCCCGAGGTCTCGCGCGCCGCGTTCGCCGAGCTGCGCACCCTGTTGGACCGCCTGCGTGCCATGGGCTACGAGCGCCTGCACGAGCTGTCGATGGGAATGAGCGACGACTATCCGGTGGCGATCGCGCAGGGCGCGACCTTGGTGCGCATCGGCACGGCGGTCTTTGGACCGCGGACCAAGGCACCGAGGGAAGGGCGATCCAGCGCGTGCTGAGGGTCGGCTTCACATGCTGAGCGTCGGATTCATCGGTGCCGGCAACATGGCCCGCGCCCTGGGCGGTGGGCTGGGTGGCGCCCTGGCGGCGGAGGCCGAAGCGGTGGGCCTGGTCGCGACCGACCCGGATGCGGCGGCGCTCGGGCGCTTCACGACGGAGACGGGTGGCAAGGGCGCACGGGACATCGCGCAGCTCGTCGGGCAGGCCGACGTCGTCGTCCTGGCAGTCAAGCCTCAAGTCCTCTCCGGCATCCTGCCCCAGGTTGCGGCGGCGCTCGAAGCACGCCACCTGGTGATCTCGATCGCGGCGGGCATCCCTCTGGGGGCGCTCGCCCGGGGGCTGGGCGATGCGACGCGCCTGGTGCGGGCGATGCCCAACACGCCGGCCCTGATCCGCGAGGGCATCACCGTGCTGGTCGCCGGCGGTCGAGCGACCCCGGACGACCTGGCGCTCGCCGAGCGGATCTTCGGCACCGTCGGAGAGGTCTTGGTCGCGGACGACGAGCGGCTGCTCGACGCGGTCACCGCCGTGAGTGGCAGCGGGCCGGGCTTCCTCTTCGCCTACGCCGAGGCGATGCTGCGGGCGGCCGAGGCGGTCGGCCTGCCTGCCGAGATGGCCCAGAGGCTGGTGAAGCGGACTCTCTACGGCTCGGCGGCCTTGTGGCGCGAATCGGCCGAGCCGGTCGAGCGGCTTCGCGCCATGGTCACCTCGCCGGGGGGCACCACCCAGGCCGGGCTCGAGGCGCTCGAGGCAAGGGGCTTCGCCGGTGCGGTCGGTGCGGCGATCGAGGCCGCGACGCGACGCTCGCGCGAGCTCTCCGCCTCGTAAGCTTTCAGGGGACGATCCCGATGTTCGTGTTGAGCAATTTCCTGGTCGCCGTCGCGGTGGTGGTCAACGCCGTCCTGAGCGCCTACTGGTGGATCGTCATCGCCAGCGTGGTGCTCACCTGGGTGAGTCCCGACCCCTACAATCCGATCGTGCGCTTCTTGAACGGCGCCACGGCGCCGGTGCTGTACCGCATCCGGCGGGTCGTGCCGCTGGTCTTCGGCAACATCGACTTCACCCCGATCGTGCTGCTCCTGGCCATCCAGTTCCTCCAGGTCTTCCTCGTGCCGACGCTATACCAGCTCGCCGCGAGCATGGGTGGACAACCGGCCCCGGCGTTCTTACGCTAGGGGGCACCCCCAGAACCCCTCGCCAAGGAGCAGGAACGAGCGATGCCGATCTACGAGTACCGCTGCGCCAAGTGCGGCGAGTTCGACGTGATGCAGCGAATCACCGAGAAGCCGCTGCGCAAGTGCCCCACCTGCAAGGGGAAGGTCGCCAAGCTGATCTCCAACACGGCCTTCCAGCTCAAAGGCACCGGCTGGTACGTGACCGACTACGCCGCGAAGTCCAAGCGATCGACCGACGGCAAGCCCGACGGGGCGCCCGCCGAGAAGGGCTCGGCCGCGGAAGCGGCGGCGAGCCCGTCTGGCGACGCGGGAAAATCGAACGGGAGCGCCGCGCCGAAGGACCGCAAGAGCACCTCCTCGGGGAGCGCCGCGCCTAAGGATGCCAACGGCGGCTCGTCGGGGACCGCCGCGCCGGCCGCGAGCTAGGCCCACCCCGCCCGCGGTCGGCACGCCGCCCCGCTTCCCGGCCCCGCTCTCAGGCGGCCTTGTTCTCGCGTGTCAGCTCGCCCAATCGCTTCTCCAGCGCGTGTACCCGCCGGCGCAGAGCATCGACATCGCTCTCGACCGCCAGGTTCAGACCACGCGCCACCTGCTCCGCCCCTTTGAGCACCCGGCTCTCGACCGGGCGCAGCTGCCGGCGGATGGCATCGACCAGCTGGCCCAGCCGATCGGTCTGCTCCTCGAACACCTTCTGCGCCGAGGCGACGTTGCGCTGCACCAGCTTGAGCGTGCTCTCCGAGCGCTTCTGCGCGGCGTTGAGCACCGCCTCGGAGCGCTCCTGTGCGGCCGTGATCACGGCCTCGGAGCGCTCCTGTGCGGTCGTCAGAACCGTCTCGGAGCGCGACTTGAGCTCCTCGGCGGTGCGCCGCGCGAGCTTCTTGGCCTGCCGGTTGAGACCGCGTGCCTGCTCTCGGGCCTGCACGACCGCGTCGTTGATCGGTGACCAAAACGACGACTCACTTCTGGGCTTGTTCATATTCTGCTACCTCCGCACACCAGATAACACATCGCGTCATGGCGACAAGGGGGGCTCGGGGGATCTTCTCTCGGTGCCGTGCCTCGCAGGGTGGGCAGCGTCGCCGTGCACCTCGCGCAGCGCGCGGCGGGGCGTCGTTTGCCCGGCCGTCGGCGTCTCTGGTACCGCAGGGCGGATGATCCCGTACGCGCGGCCCTCGATCGGCGACGCGGAGGTGGCCGAGGTCGAGGCCTGCCTGCGTTCGGGCTGGCTGGCCACCGGGCCGCGCGCGGCGCGCTTCGAGCAGCTGCTGCGCGAGCGGCTGGGCGTACGCCACGCCCTGGGCGCGTCGACCGGGACGGCCGCGCTGCACCTGGCGATCCTGGCCGCCGGCGTCGGGCCGGGCGACGAGGTGATCACCACGCCGATGACCTGGGTCGCCACGGCCAACGTCGTCCTGCACGCCGGAGCCAGGCCGGTATTCGTCGACGTCGACCCGGGGACGCTGAACATCGACCCCCAGCGCGTCGCCGAGGCGATCACGCCGCGCACCCGGGCCCTGCTGCCGGTCCACTTCGCCGGCCAGCCGTGCGACGAGGACGCCTTGCTCGGTCTGGCGCGCGACCACGGCTTGAAGCTCGTCGAGGATGCGGCGCACGCCCTGGGCGCGTCGTACAAGGGCCGACCGATCGGCGCCATCGCCGACGCGACCATGTTCAGCTTCCACCCGGCCAAGAACGCCACCACGGGGGAGGGCGGCGCGGTGACCACCGACGACGAGGCGATCGCCGAGCGGGTCAAGCTGCTGCGCTTCCACGGCATCGCCCAGAGCCCCGAGAGCCGCTTCGGCGGCCGCGGCCCGGCGGCCTACGACGTGGTCGAGGCAGGTTTCAAGTACAATTTCAGCGACATCCAGGCAGCGATCGGCATCCACCAGCTCGCCCGGCTCGACGAGATGAACGCGCGCCGGCGCGCCCTGGCCGCGCTCTATCGCGAGCGTCTCGCTCGCCTGCCGCACGTGGCGCCGCTCGCCGTCGCTCCGTACGAGCAAGAGCACGCCTGGCACTTGATGGTCGTGGCGATCGAGCCCGACGCGCTGACCCTCGACCGCGACGGCGTGATCGAGGCGCTGCGCGCGGCGGGTGTCGGCGCGGGCCTGCACTTCGTACCGCTCCACCTGCAGACGCTCTACCGGCCGATGGCGGGCGACCCGCGTCGCCTGCCGGTGGCCACCGAGGCGCACCGCCGCATCCTGACGCTGCCGCTGTTCCCGGAGATGACCGACGAGCAGGTCGGCTTCGTGGTCGACACGCTGGCCGGCGTGCTCGGCGAGCACGCCCGGCGCGGCCGCGCGGCGAACCGGGGCGCCGCGGCTGCGACGGGTCGCACATGAGCGCGCTGCTCTCGAGCGAGGTGCATGCCCGCCGCGCGCTCGGGGATGCGACGCTCGAGCCCGAGGTCTCGGTGGTCGTCCCGGTGTTCAACGAGGAGGGCACGCTGCGCGAGCTCCAGGCGCGAATCGCCGAAGCGCTTCGTGGCGAGCGCTACGAGCTCGTCCTGGTGAACGACGGCTCGCGGGACCGCTCGAGTGAGGTGCTCCGCGAGCTCGCCCGCGAGCACCCCGAGGTGGTGGTCGTCGAGCTGTCGCGCAACTTCGGCCAGCACCCCGCGGTGCTGGCGGGCTTCTCCGTGGCTCGGGGCTGCTGGGTGGTGACGCTGGATGCCGACCTGCAGAACCCGCCGGCGGAGATTCCCCGGCTGGTCGCGGAGATGCGCGCCGGCCACGACTACGTCGGCACGGTGCGCGAGCGCCGCCAGGATCCCTGGGCGCGCAAGCAGATCTCGGCGCTGGTCAATCGCCTGACCACGGCGAGCGTCGGCGTCGGCATGAGCGACTACGGCTGCATGCTACGCGGCTACTCGCGCGAGGTGGCGCACGAGATCGTCGAGCTCGGCGAGCAGTCGTCCTTCATTCCGGCCCTGGCGACCATGCTGGCGCGAAACCCAGTCGAGATCGACGTCGCGCACGTCGAGCGCGAGGCCGGAGCCTCGAAGTACTCGCCGCTGCGCCTGATGCGCCTGGGCTTCGATCTGATCACCGGCTTCTCGCTGCTGCCCATCCAGCTGGTCAGCCTGGCCGGCGTCCTGATCGCCGCCGCCGGCGTCGCCTTCGCCGCCTTTCTCTTCATCCGCCGGCTGATCGTCGGTCCCGAGAGCGAGGGCGTTTTCACCCTGTTCGCCATCCTCTTCGCCTTCGTCGGCGTCCTGCTCCTGGCGGTGGGTCTAGTCGGCGAGTACGTCGGGCGGATCTATGCCGAGGTGCGGCGGCGTCCGATCTTCCGCATTCGCGAGGTCGTCGGTCGCGGTCGCGACGGCGACGAGCCGAGCTGAACGGACCCGTCTCGTGCGCACCGTCGTCTGCGCGTACAGCGAGGTCGGCTACGCCTGCCTGGACGAGCTGCTCCAGCTGGGTGCGGACGTGCGCCTGGTGGTGACCCACCGGGACACCCCGGGCGAGGCGATCTGGTTCGGCTCGGTGGCCGAGCGCGCCCGTGCGGCAGGGATTCCCGTCGTGCTGCCCGAGGACGTGAGCTCCCCCGAGTCGCTCGCAGCGATCGCCGCGGTGGGGCCGGATCTGCTCTACTCCTTCTACTTCCGGCAGATGATGCGTGCCGAGGTGCTGGGCCTGCCGCGTGCCGGCGCGCTGAACCTGCACGGCTCGCTCTTGCCTCGCTACCGCGGCCGGGCGCCGGTGAACTGGGTGCTGGTGCACGGCGAGAGCGAGACCGGAGTCACGCTGCACTACATGGACGAGAAGCCCGACCACGGCGACGTGGTCGCCCAGCGCCGCGTCGCCATCGAGCGCGACGACACGGCGCTCGTGCTGACGCGCAAGCTCGCTGCCGCGGCGCGCGAGGTGCTGCGCGAGGCCCACCCCCTGCTCGTCGCGGGGACCGCTCCGCGCCGGCCCCAGGACCACTCGCGCTCGAGCTACTTCGGCGGCCGGCGCCCGGCCGACGGCGCGATCGACTGGCGGCGGCCGGCCGAGTCGATCCGCAACCTGGTGCGTGCGGTGACCGACCCCTGGCCGGGGGCCTTCGGCCGGTTTCGCGGCGAGCCGCTCGTCGTGTGGTGGGCCGAGACGGCGGCCGCGGCAGCGGGGCGGGAGCCAGGGGAGATCGCGAGCGCCGGCCCCGGCGCGCCGCGCGTCGCCACCGGCGAGGGCTCGCTCGAGCTGGTATCGGTGGGCTGGAGGGGCGAGCGACTCGACGGCGCGCAGTGGGTGCGCCGCGCGGCGGTCGCGCCCGGGGAGCGATTCGCGGAGCACGGAGGCGATTCGCCCCTGGCCGCCCGCGCGTCCGCGACGGCCGAGGAGGATCGAGCGTGAAGGTCGAGGATCGAGCGTGAAGGTTCTGGTCACGGGCGGCGGCGGCTTCGTCGGCTCCCATCTCTGCGAGGCGCTGCTCGCGCGTGGCGACGAGGTGTTCATCCTCGAGCCGGGCGGGACGCACAAGGTGCGCCACCTGCTCGGCCACCCTCGCTTCCGCATCGTGCGCGACAGCGTGATGAGCACCGACATCCTCGACTCGCTGATCGCCCAGGTCGACCTGGTCTTCCACCTCGCCGCGGTGGTCGGGGTCGAGCACTACGTCGGGGATCCGTACGAGGTGCTCAACGTCAACGTGAACGGCACGCAGAACGTCCTCAAGGTGGCCTTCAAGTACGGCCGCAAGGTGGTGTTCAGCTCGACGTCGGAGGTCTACGGGCGCAACCCCAAGCTGCCCTGGTCCGAGGACGACGACCGCGTGCTCGGGTCGACGCGCATCGACCGCTGGTGCTACTCGACCTCCAAGGCGGTCGGCGAGCACTTCTGCTTCGCCTACCACAAGCTCGGCCTGCCGGTGACGATCACTCGCTACTTCAACGTCTACGGGCCCCGCCTCGACAAGCTCGACGTCGGCCGGATCATCACCATCTTCATGGGGCAGCTGCTGCGCGGCGATCCGCTCACGGTGATCGGCGACGGGGCGCAGACCCGCTGCTTCACCTACGTCGACGACGCCATCCGTGCGACCCTGGCGGCGGGCCTGAACGAGGGGACGAACGGCGAGGTGTTCAACATCGGCACCGCCGTCGAAACCTCGATCCTCGACCTGGCCAAGCTGATGATCGAGATCTCGGGCAGCAAGAGCACCATCCGCTTCGTCTCCAAGGAGGAGGTCTACGGCACGAGCTACGAGGACATCGGCCGGCGCGTGCCCGACAATCGCAAGATGCGCGAAAAGCTCGGCGTGGCCACGGAGGTCTCGCTGCGCGACGGGCTCGCGCGAACCATCGAGTGGTTCCGCGGCGAATGAGCGCTGCGGCAGCCGGCGAGCCCGGGGCCGCCGGAGCCGGCCGCGCGGCCGGGCGGCCGCGTCCGGCCGCGGGCGAGCGCGACCGCAAGGACGCGACGCTGCGGCCCGGGGAGGGCGTGTTCGCGGTCCAGGTCGACGTCGACACGGAGATCGGCCTGCGCGAGGGG
>CAZGUU010000067.1:8252-19112 GCA_964529315.1 uncultured Enterobacteriaceae bacterium | reverse complement strand
CCCGCCAGGCACGACGGCCTCCTACGGCGAGATCGCGGCACGCCTGGGTGCGCGCGGCGCGGCGCGCGCGGTGGGGCAGGCGCTCGGTCGCAACCCGTTCGCCATCGTCGTCCCGTGCCACCGGGTGCTCGCAGCCCGAGGCAAGGCCGGCGGCTTCTCGGCGCGCGGCGGCGTGGCGACCAAGCTGCGCATGCTGGCGATCGAGGGCGTGCGGGTGGACGGCGTGCAAGTCGACGGCACGGCGCCCGGGGGCTTGCCGGCCGACGACGCCGGCCGGTCGCGCTCGGGCGGCGTGGCGCCCGGCTTCGATCCGGTCGCGGCCGTGGAGCACCTGCGCGGTCGCGACGCGGTCCTGGCGCGCCTGATCGACCGGGTGGGCCCCATGCGCATGGAGCTCGGGACCACCCCGAGCGTGTTCGCCGCGCTGGCCGAGGCGATCGTCTACCAGCAGCTCTCGGGAAGGGCAGCGGCGACGATCTTCGCACGCGTGCGCGCGCTGTTCCCCCGCTCGCGCGGCGGCCTGCGTGCCGAGCATGTCTTGCACGCGCCCGACGACGAGCTGCGCGGCGCCGGCCTATCGCGGCCGAAGATCCGCGCGCTGCGCGACCTGGCGCGGCGCGCCAGCGGCGGGGAGATCCCCACGCTCGCCGAGGCGCGTCGCCTGGACGACGAGGCGATCATCGAGCGCCTGAGCGAGGTGCGTGGCATCGGCCGCTGGACCGCCGAGATGTTCCTCATGTTCCGCCTGGGGCGCCCCGACGTGCTGCCGCTCGACGACTACGGCGTGCGCAAGGGCTTCGCCGTCACCTTCGCCAAGCGCGGGCTGCCGACGCGCGAGGAGATCGCCCGGCGCGGCGAGCGCTGGCGGCCCTACCGCACGGCGGCGAGCTGGTACCTGTGGCGGGCGGTGGAGCTGGCTCGCAAGTAGAGCAGTCGCCGCCGCCTCACCGGATGCGGCGAGCCGAGGCCCGCACGCCGATGATCCGGACGGTACCCTATCACCCCAACCGCCGCGCAGCCGTCGCAGCTCCGGGCGCTGGCCCTGGGCCCCCAGATCCCGGCTGGCATGACGAGGAGGCGGCTCCCTCGGGCTCAACCCTCCGGGGGGTGGGTGGCGGTGGGAGGGCGCGAAACCCCCTCCAGGATGCCGAGCTCCAGGAGCCGGCGCGCAAGCTCCTCGCCGGCGATCCGGTTGCCGGCCAGGTTCCAGTGCGTGTCGTTGCGCATGTAGAGGCGGGTGCCCGCGGCCGCAGCCTCGCGCAGGCGGCCCGTCAGATCGATGACCGCGATGCGGCGCCGTGCCGCGTACGAGTCGAGTCGGTGCCGTGGGTGGTCCGGGTCGAAGTCCGAGGCGGGTCGGCCGGCGCGTCGTGCGAAATCTGCGAGCTCGTCGGGGTGGACCTGCAGGCGCGACGGCGCCAGGGCCAGCATCACGCGATGGTCGTCGAGCTCGATCGTCCCGACCAGCTCTTCGAGCGCCGCCTCGACACCCTGCCAGTCGTGCGGGTCCCCCCTCCCGGGAGCGGCGAGCTCGACGCCCATGGCGAGGGCAAAGCCCTCGTCGGAGAGCCGAGGCGCGGAGAGCGGAGGACGGTCATCGGAGAAGACCGCCTTGCGATCGACGATCACCCCGCCAGAGCCTGCAAGGGTCGCCGACGGGGTGGCGCCTTCGCCGGCCGAGCCCGCAGCGTCGCCGATGGCCGTGGCCAGAGGCTCGCCGGCGGTCCACTGCTCGCGGGCGAGGCCCGCCATGCGCTGAAGAGTGGTCGCCAGGTACGAGCGGAGCCACGCCCGGCGGACCGGCCCATGGCGGTACCCGTCGGCGTAGTCGAGCAGGTCGTTTCCCATGTAGAGGCTGACGACGACCACGTCGGGGCGAAGAGCGCGCGCGGCCAGGCGGTAGACCCAGAGGTAGTCCTCGATTCCGCTCGCGGGCACGCCGAGGTTGTCGAGCTCGAGCGGCGCGGGGTCGCCGGCACGCACGGCTCGCCCGGCCAGGGCGCTCTGCAGCAGCTCGGCCTCGGCCACCGTCAAGTATACATGGCGCCATGGGACCATGGCGTGCGCGAAGGAGTCGCCGAGTACGGCGATGCGCAGGGTGGCCGGCGGCAGTGGGATGAGGAACTCGGAGTCGTGGAAGCCGAGCGAGTTGCAGCGGAAGTCGTAGAAGCGCCGCAGGGGCTCGAGCTGGGGGCCGAATGCCCGCTGCAGGTCGGCGAGGTCGTGCGGCTCCTCCCCTCGCACCCGCCGCGGTGTGACCAGCGCGCGCCAGCGCGCGTCGAGCGGTGCCAGGGCGCGCAGGGCGACCTCTGCGGCGGCCATGCAGAGGGCGGCGAGCAACGCCCATCGGGCGACGCGGCGGAGCGCACCCAGCGAGATCGCGCAACCCATCCGGGGCTCAGGGATCGGCGAAGGCCCCGGCGGCGCAGCCCCACTCGAAGGGCGGTCGTGCGGACGGCTCGGGCACGATCAGAGGTCGGGTGCTGCCCTTGGGGTGGGCGAGCAGGATTCTCGAGAGGTGTGCCGTGGACCACGGGCGCCAGTAGTGGCCGCCCGAGGGCAGGTCGGCGAAGTCGGAATCGGCGCCGGTGCTGCAGGTGACCAGCTCCGCGTCGCGTGCGGCGTAGAAGTCGGCGGCGTGGCGCGTCTCTGCGAAGTAGTCCACCTCGTAGAGGCAATCGGGGTAGGCGCCGAAGGCGCAGTAGCGGTCGTTGGGCCCGCCCCAGACGACCACCACGAGCCGGTTCTGCAGCGGCTCGGGCTGGTCGGGCTCGACCGAGATCGCGCCGCTGCTGAAGTTGCCCGAGAAGGCAACGCCTCCGGCGAACAGGTCGGGGCGGCTCTGTAGCACCCGGTGGGTCATCGTGCCGCCGGCCGAGATGCCGCCCACGTAGATGCGGTTGCGGTCGACGGAGAGGTGCGCGCCCAAGCACGGCACGAGCGCGTCGAAGAAGTCGAGGTCGGGGTTCGGTGTGCCGCGCTGTGCCGCGGTGCGCAGATCGTCCCAGGGCCACCAGACGATGCCGGCCCGGTCGGGATCGTCTGGACCCGTGCCGGCTCGCACGGGGGCGACGACGATCCAGCCGTCCTCCGTGAGCACGTCGAGCCCAGACTGCCGGACGAACGACGCCTCCTCCTGCACCGTGCCGGTGAGCGCGACGAAGAGCGGCCGCGGCCCGGTGAAGCGTGCCGCGTCGGGGAGCCAGAGGTGGAAGCGGCGGGCGCGCTTGCCGCTTCGCTCGCCGACCGCGAAGTCGTCGTTCAGGCCGGTCTGGGGCGCACGGTCCACCGCATAGGCTCCGGGGCAGACCGATGGATCGGCCAGGAGCGCCTCGGCGGGGATCTCGTCGCCCGAGCCTGGCCCGCGGCCCGAGCCCGCGGATCCCCGATCGCCGCAGGCCGCGGCGAGCAGCGCGCAGAGCAGCAGGCCGCCGAGCCGGCCCGGCAGAGGGCCGGGCAGCGGCCGGGGCAGCCGCCGGGCCGTGCGGTGCAGGATCGGCATCTCGACCTCCGATGTTCGTGTGTCCGGCGCCCTTTGCCGGTCGCTCCTCGCAGCACCCACTCGCGCCCCTCGGCGGCCGCCGACCGGGCCGCGCTCGGCTCGCCGCCCGACGCAAGCCTCCCGGCCCATAGCGCAGCCAGCGCCTGCTGCACACCCCGCCGCACGGCCAAAGACGAGCCGCCCCGATGCGCCGGCCTCGCTGCACAGGCCGCGATGCGCAGCGCCGATGTGCGGAAGGCTCGCCAGCAGCGCGATTCGCCGGCGTGGGAATCGGCGAGCGCCGTCCTGGGCGTAGCGGGGAATGGCGCGCCCTCGGGCACGCGCAGGGGGTGCGCGCTGGTGTGGCACGTCCCATGCTGCGTGGCGAGCGGGTGAGCACGGCCTTGGCAGGCGGGCAGGGGACGGCTCGGGCTGGTGCACGCCCGGATGGTGCTGCCGGAGAACGCGCGGCGCGGCGGCGCACCGCGCTGGTCACCGGCGCATCGGCGGGCATCGGCCGCGAGCTGGCGCACGTGTTCGCCGCCAACGGCTTCGACCTGGTCTTGGTCGCCCGCACCGCGGTCAAGCTCGAGGCCCTGGCCGCCGAGCTGGGCGAGCGCCACGGCGTGCGCGCCGACGCCCTCCCGACCGACCTGCTCGCCCCGGGGGCCCCGCAGGCGCTGTTCGACGAGGTGGCGGCACGCGGCATCCAGGTCGAGGTTCTGGTGAACGACGCCGGCCGGATGAGCTTCGGCGGCTTCGGCGAGGCCGAGCTCGAGCAGCTGCTCGACATGATCCGGCTGAACGCCGTCGCGTCGACCGCGCTGACGCGATTGTTCGTCGCGCCGATGCTCGAGGCGCGCCGCGGCCGGGTGCTCAACGTCGGCTCGATCGGCGCCTTCCTGTCGTTGCCCTCGCTCGCCGTGTACGCCGCGACCAAGGCCTTCATCCTCTCGCTGAGCGAGTCGCTGGCCGAGGAGCTGCGCGGCACCGGCGTCACCGTGACCGCGCTCTGCCCCGGCTTCACCGCGACCGAGATGCTGCACGAGATCGGCGGCCTCGAGGAGCGCATGCGCAAGCTGCCCGGCGCCTTCGTCATGGAGCCGCGCGAGGTCGCCGAGGCGGGCTATCGCGCCTGTATGGCGGGGGACGTGGTCTGGGTGCCCGGTGCGCTGAACCGCCTGGCGATCGGCGTGCTCGGCTGGCAGCCGCGCTGGCTGGTGCGTCGCCTGGGCGGCCTGCTCGACTGGTGGATGAGGTAGCGACGCCTTCCCCCTCGACATGGCCGGCGCCGCAGTCGGGGTCTGCGGCCTCGAGCCGCCGCCCGGGGGCCGCGGTGAACCTCACGCCGTGGCGACGGCGGTCCTGCTTGCCTCGACGACGGCGGGTGAAGCGTCGCGCGTGGTGCGCTATCGACTGGCGCACGACCGCTCGGTGGATGGAAAGACGTGGCCCTGCTGCTCAGCTGCCAGGGGATCGGCAAGGCCTACGGCGCGGTCCCCCTGTTCGAGGATCTCTCCTTCGGCATCTTCGACGGCGATCGGATCGGGCTGGTCGGCCCCAACGGTAGCGGCAAGTCGACGCTGCTGCGCATCCTCGCCGGCGTCGAGGCACCCGACCGGGGCACGCGCTCGCTGCGCCGCGGCATCCAGCTCGGCTGGGTGCCGCAGGACGCGACCTTCCCTGCCGGCCGCAGCGTCCAGCAGATCGTGAGCCAGGCGCTCGACGGCGAGCCCGTCGACGAGGCCGAGAAGCAGGCCCGCATCGCCGTGGTCCTGGGCAAGATGGGGCTCGCCGACCCGGCCGCCCCCGTCGAGACGCTCTCGGGCGGACAGGGCAAGCGCCTGGCCATCGCCCGCGAGCTGGTGCGCGAGCCCGACCTGCTGCTGCTCGACGAGCCGACCAATCACCTCGACCTCGACGGCATCCTGTGGCTCGAGAGGCTGCTCGCGGCCGAGCCCACGGCCTACCTGGTGATCAGCCACGACCGCACCTTCCTCGACAACGTGACCGGACGGATGCTCGAGGTCGACCGCCGTCACGCGGCGGGCTTCCTCGACGTCGCGGGTGGCTACCGGCGCTTTCTCGCCGAGAAGGAGGCGGCGCTGCGCGGCCAGGCGCAGCTCCACGAGTCGCTGGCCAACCAGCTGCGCCGCGAGACCGCCTGGCTGCGCCGTGGGCCCAAGGCGCGCACCACCAAGTCGCAGGCGCGCATCGACCGGGCCGGGCGCCTGGCCACGGAGGTCGAGGATCTGGCCCAGCGCGACACGCAGCGCACGGCGCGGATCGACTTCACGGCCTCCGAGCGCCGGACCCGCCGGCTGCTGGTCGCCGAGGGGGTGGTCAAGCACCTGGGTGGACGAACGGTGCTCGAGGGCGTCGACCTGACGCTTGCGCCGGGCACGCGGCTCGGCCTGGTCGGCCCCAACGGCAGCGGCAAGACCACCCTGCTGCGTCTGCTCGCCGGCGAGCTCGAGCCCGACGCCGGGACGATCGAGCGCGCGCCGGGGCTGCGCGTCGTCTACTTCGATCAGCGACGCGAGCAGCTCGACCCGCAGATCACGCTGCGTCGCTCGCTCGCCCCCGACGGCGACCAGGTGGTGTTCCGCGACCGGCCGGTCCACGTCGCCGGCTGGGCCAAGCGCTTCCTGTTCCGCAGCGAGCAGCTCGAGATGGTCGTGGGTAGGATGTCGGGTGGCGAGCGGGCGCGAGTGCTGATCGCGCGTCTGATGCTGCGCCCGGCCGACCTGCTGATCCTCGACGAGCCGACCAACGACCTCGACATCCCGACGCTCGAGGTGCTCGAGGAGAGCCTGATCGATTTTCCCGGCGCGCTCGTGCTGGTGAGCCACGATCGCTCGTTGCTCGAGTCGGTGGCCAATCGGGTTCTGGCGCTGGACGGCTCCGGGCGGGCCGAGCCCTTCGCCGACTGCGAGCAGTGGGAGCAGGCGCGGCGCCGGCGAGCCTCGGCGGAGCGCGCCGCACCCGTGCTCGAACGGCAGGAGGCCAGAGAGCGCCGCTCGGGCGAGGCGGGCGCTTCGCCGCCGGCGGCCGGGCCCAAGCGCCTCTCGTACAACGAGAAGCGCGAGTGGGAGCGGATGGAGGAGAGCATCCTGGCCGCGGAGCAGGCCCTCGAAGCCTGCCGGCGGGCCGCCCTGGATCCCGCGATCGCGGCCGACGCCGGGCGCCTCCAGCAGCGCTACCGGGAGCTGCAGGCGGCCCAGGAGGAGGTCGACCGACTCTTCGCGCGCTGGGCCGAGCTCGAGGCGAAGCAGGGCTGAGAGCGTGAGGAGATTTCGCTGATCCGGGCGATCGGGCGGGGCCTGCTGAAGGAAGAATGCGCGCGCCACGGGTTGACGATGTTGGTCTCGGCGCTGCGCAGCGTGGCCGAGCCGGCGCTTTCTTGACGCGTCGAGGCGTCCCTCGTAGCATCCGTGCCATGTCGCAGGAGCGGCACGGCGCGCCGCCGTTGGATGCGGCGGTCTCGGCGGCGGCCGCCGCCGAGCCGGGCGTGGTCGCCGCGTGGCTGTTCGGCTCGCGCGCGGGCGGCGGGGTGCACCGGGGCAGCGACGTCGACGTCGCGGTCCTGCTTTCCGCCGGTACGCCGCGAGACGCGCTATCGCGGCTGTCGTCGGCGCTCGCGAGCGCGCTCGGCATGGAAGCCGACGTGGTCGACATCGTCTCCAGCACGCCCGTCCTCGGCTTCGAGATCGTCGCGCACGGGCGGCGTGTCTTCGCACGCGACGAGCGCGCGGCCGAAGCCGCCGACGATGCCGAGGAGCGCTGCCTGCGCGAGTACCTCGACACGGAGCACATGCGCCGCGTGCAGCACCACTACCTGTACGGCGACCCGCTGTGACGCTGCGCCGGGCATCGGTCGATGCACGCCTGCGCCGCCTGCACCAGGTCATCCGTCGGCTGCGGCGCTATCGCGAGCGCGGCGGGGACGCGATCCGCTCCGACGAGGACTTGCAATGGCTCGTCGAGCGCGGGCTGCACCTCGGGTGCGAGATCGTCCTCGATGTCGGGAACCACGTGCTTGCCGGGTCGTTTGGAAGACCGTCCGAGCGGTATGAGGAGATCCTGGCGGGCCTGGCAGCGGAGGGCGTCATCACAGCCGAGCTTCGCGCGTCGCTCTCCGGGTTGGGCGGCTTCCGCAACGTCTTGGTGCACGGCTACCTCGACGTCGATCTCGAGCGCGTCCTATCGTCCCTCGACGAGGCCCCGGAGCGCTTCGAGCGCTTCGCGCGTGAGATCCACGAGTGGCTTGCGACCACCCCGCAGGTCGGCTGACACGGGCTGCAGACCGAGAGACGAGCCGGCTCGGCGGTCGAGGCGAGGCTCGGCTCAGGCCCGCCCTCGGGGGCCGCGCCGAGCCTCGCGCGGGATCTGGGTTGCCATGGGCTCTAGGGTGCCGTTGACAGGAATGAGATTGCCTGTGATCCTGCCGCGGCTTGCTGTCGGCGCGGACCAGGGTCGACGACGAAGCGGGCGGTGACGCCGGGGCCGCGCGCGGCGCGTGGCGTGCGGGTGCAGTGGCGCTGATCTTCGCCGGGCTGCTGGTCGTAAGCCTCTGCTACCCGAGCCCGCAGGGGCCGGGCGACAACGGCGACTTCGGGCGCCTCTTCGGCAGCTTCTCCACCGGGCCGGTGGGCCTCGAGCACTGGCCGCCGTCCACGGACCCGAGCTGGCAGGCACGGTTCTTCTCCTTCCACCACCGCTTCTGGCGCCGCGACGGTGGGCTGCCAGGCGGGCCGTGGCGGTCCTCGAGCCAGGTGCTCTACGCTCCCGGCTTGCTCCTGCCGTTGACCGGCAGGCAGAGCTACGACTTGACGCTGAACACGCTCTACCTGATCCTGATCGCCTCGGGCGCGCTGTGGCTCACGCTGCGCGCGCTCGGTCGAGGGATCCCGTTCGTATCGCTCGGCGCGGTGGCCCTGCTGATGGCCGACGCCGGCGTCGCGTCGTACCTGAGCTCGTTCTTCGCCGAGTCGGGGGCGTGGCTCTTCCTGCTCCTGCTCTTCTGCTCGCTGCACCTCTACTGGCAAGCCCCGAGCGCAGGACGCCTGGGCTTGGTGCTCGCATGCGACGGCCTGCTCGCGGCGACCAAATTGGCCTATGCCCCGTCGGCAGCCCTGCTCGTCGCCCCCGTGCTCGGGGGGGCGCTGCTGCTGCGCCCGCGCTCGGGGGGGGGCCACAGGGGTGCTCGTTGCAGCCGCTCTCACCGCGTATGCGCTGGTCGTGCCGGCGTGGCTGCGCGATCCGCGGACCGCGGCAGTTGCGTCGTACAACTTCGTCGTCGGTAGAGCTCTGCCCGCGTTGCCGGCGGAGCGCCGTCCGGGCTTTCTCGAGGCGATCGGCCTGCCCGCAGATCTGGCCGCAGCAAGTGGCTCGAACGCATTCAGGGCGCCTGCGGCGGTGCTCTGGGAGCCTGCGGGGCAGGCGCTCCTGGGCAGCGCAATGCACCTGCGCGCCATCGCGAGGTTGGCTGTCGACGAGCCGACGACGCTGCTCGCGGTGCTCCGCTCGGACGCGGACGCGCTGGGCCAGTACGCGCTTCCCGGCTACGGCTACCGCTCGATGGATTTCAGCGCGCGGCCCCAGCCGCTGGGCGGCGTTGCGTGGTGGAGCGCGGCGCGTGCGGCCGGCCTGCACGGCTGGTGGGGCATCGCCCTGTCGGGCCTGCTCGTGACGCTCCTGCTGGCTCGCTGCGCCGTGCTGCGAGACGGCGGCTGGATCGCGTTCCTCGGGCTCGTGGGCGGCGGTGCCTGGCTCGGCGCGCTGCCGCAAGTCGTCGCGACGGCGCTCGGCGACGGCCCGATCGACGTGGTCCGCCATCTCTACCTGGCCAACCTGCTCTCGGATGCGGCCCTGGTGCTGTCCACCATCGGGTGGGTCGCGGCGTTCGGGCGAGGGCGCGCGGGCGTTGCGGCAAGACCGCGCTGGCCGACGACGGCGGTCTCTCAGACGAGCTCGCGATAGGAGAGCGCCATCACGAGGCCGATCGCCACGACCAGCGACGGCCAGAGCCAGCGAGCCACCGGGCGCGGGAAGAGGCCGCGCAGCTCGAGCCAGCGCACCGTCCCGGCGAGCAGGCCCAGGCCGCCGAGCAGGGCGTGCTGGAAGTCGATCAGGGTGCCGAGGTCGTCGGTGCTGGCGAAGCTCGAGTGCGCATGCCCGAGCAGCAGCAGGCTGCCGACGATCATCAGGACGGGGAGTGCGCGACCCAGCGGGCGGTCCTCGCCGCGCCGGCGCTCGTCGCGCAGGCCGAGCCACACCAGCACGACCACCATGAGCGCGCCGATGCGGTGCTCGAGCACCACCGGGTCGCGCAGCGCGGCGAGCGGGTGCACGTGGCCCATGGGCCACACCTCGGGATCGCTGGCGATCGCGATGAAGGCCGCGAACGGGACGAGCAGCCAGGGCCAGAGCCGGCCGACCGCGTGCGCCGCGCCTCGGCCCCTGGCCTGGAGCAGCCAGGCGAGGCCCAGCAGAGCGACCACCACGCCCGACCAGCCGTGCATGAGCTCCGAGTAGCGCAGGTCCTCCGCGGAGCGCGTGGCGCTGCCCAGCCAGGTCTGCGGGTCGACGACTTGCGTCTGTGGCAGGCGCGGCGTGAGGATCGCGCGTGCCTGCTCGGGGGTCAGGCTGCCCGTGCCGTCGGGCAGAGGAGGGGACACCGAGCCCAGGATGCCCGCCACCGCGACCACCAAGAGCCCGGCCGTGACCTCGAGCTCGATCATGCGACACAGCCGGGCGATCGTCTCCCCCGAGGCGCTCGCCCGTGCCGCGGCGCGGGCCAGGGCGGGCCGCACGACTCGGTAGTTGACCCAGGCGGGCACGAGCAGCGTGGCGACCAGCAGCAGCTTGACGATCAGCGTGAGGCCGTAGGCGGAGGTGACCAGCGCGCGCGGTGTGCCGAGGCTCGCCCAGGCGGCGACGCCACCCGAGACGGCGATCAGCGCCGCCGAGCACAGAGCGAGCGGCGAGAAGCGCCGCACCACGTCCGCCACCAGGGCGACCTCGGCAGGCTCACGCGCGGCGCGGAGCAGGGCACGCGCCGCGAGCAGGTGGGCGAGGCTTCCGATCCAGGCCGCCGCCGCGACCAGGTGCAGGACGTGGATCGAGACGGCCAGGCCCCGTCCCGTGGGCGAGGCCGCGGCGTGGCTCACCAGGCCGGCGCAGAGCAGGGCCGCAAGCGACGTGGCGAGCAGGGCGAGCCAGCCGAGGTAGCGCGCTTCGGGGCGCGCGCCGCGCCACAGCGGCCAGGCGGCGGCCGCGGCGAGGAGCAGCAGCAGGACGCGAAGGAGGGCGAGTCGACCGACGGTCGTGCCCATGGCCAGGCGCCGCAGCAGGGCGGCGTCGGCTCCGCCGAGGAC
>CAZGUU010000067.1:6482-8152 GCA_964529315.1 uncultured Enterobacteriaceae bacterium | reverse complement strand
GCGCCGTGCAGGGCGGAGTGCTCCACGGATGCGTCCTCAGGGCGCCGTGGCGGGCTCGCTCTCGACGCGGAACTCGAGCCGCCCGCGCGCCGCGTGCCCATCGCGCGAGAGCACCTTCCAGTGGACGACGTAGCGACCCGCGGCCAGCGCCGGCAGGCTCGCGCTCAGGTGGGTGCGGTCGGCCGGGTCGACCGACGGCGAGCCGATCGCCAGACGCTTGGCGGGGTCGGACTCGTAGGCCGCCGGCAGCACGGCGATCTCGTTCAGCCCCTCGTCGAGCAGCTCGTTGAACCACAGATCGACGGTCGCCGGTGCGGCGACGAGCGCTGCACCGTCTGCAGGCTGCGAGCGGCTGAGCCGTGCGTGCGCAGCTGCCGGGGAGGCGCCCAGCAGCGACGCCGGGAGCGCGATCCCGAGCCCGAGCCCGAGGAGGGCGGCCCGGACGCGCGAGCCCGAGCGTCGTGCGCAGGGGAGCGCAGGTCGCCCGGCCACGCGCGTCCCCGGGCGAGCCGTGAGTCGGAGCGAGCCCAGCGAAGCTGCCGAGGTCACGAGGCTGGTCGAGCTCATCGGGTCTGCCGAGCTCGCCGGCTCGCTCGAGTCGAGCCGGCTCGGCGCCAATCCATCGTCACATGGTCTCATGCCCTCCAGACTTGGCAGCTCTGCGCGCCGGCGCAACGCGACACGGCCTGGCGCGATGGGCCGGGCGCTGGTTTGGGGGACGATCGCGATTGGCGCGGCTCTTCGCGGTCGCGGCCGCCGTGGTATGGGGGCGCGGGGTCGCGGGCTCGTGCTGGCGGGCCGTCCACCGCCCCCCGCGTCGGCGTGCTGGTGCTGGATGCGGGGCGCCGGTACCCGATCAGGGGAGCGGTCGGCTCGCGCTCGCGGCGCACGGAGGTCGGGTGAACACCGTCTACGGGAACATCATCTCGCCGTATGCGCGCAAGGTCTATCTGACCCTGGACTGGAAGGGCGTTCCCTACGAGTCGATCGACGTACTCCCGCACGACGACTCGCCGGCTTTTCGCGCCGCGAGCCATCTGGGCAGGGTGCCCGGATTCGAGGACGAGCGCATTCGGGTGTCGGATTCCTCGGTCATCTGCGACTACCTCGAGCACAAGTACCCCGAGCCGCCGCTCTATCCGGGTGACGTCGCCGAGCGAGCGCGAGCCCTGTGGCTCGAGGAGTACGCCGACACCCGGCTGCAGGAGCTGCTGCTGCACGGCATCGTGATGGAGTGGATGATCAAGCCGCTCCTCTATGGGCAGCTCGCCGACGAGCAGCGGGTCGCCACCCTTCTCGGGGAAGAGCTGCCGCGAGAGCTCGATTACCTCGAGCGACAGGTGGCTTCCCAGCCGTTCCTGGTCGGCGCCTGCCTGACCATTGCCGACATCGCCGTGACCACCACCTTCATCAACGGGAGGTACGCGGGCTACGAGGTGGACGCGACGCGTTGGCCGGGGCTCGCTTCCTACCTGCGCGGCATGATGGCGCTCCCGCTCGTCGCGCAGCGCCTGCAGCGGGAGGCGGCCTACATGGCGCAAGTGAAGTCCCTCGGGGCGTGAGCAGGGAGGCGAGGCCTCGTGCGTCACGCTCTTCATGGATGGCGGCTCCCGGACCATGCGCTATCCGGGCATTCCCGAGATCTCGGCTCTCCGGCAGTGAGGTCGAGC
>CAZGUU010000067.1:0-6382 GCA_964529315.1 uncultured Enterobacteriaceae bacterium | reverse complement strand
GTCGAGCGCCGACGCGCGGGCGTCGTACGCATTCGCCCCCATGCGCCTGCGCGAGCGCGAGGGCCGCCACGCGGTGTGGATCAATCCGTTCGGCTCGTACTACGGCCGGCAGATGGACTACTCGCAGCTCGGCGGCAACGGGCTGGGTGCCGAGATCGCGCTGCACAAGGGGGCGCAGCTCTGCTCCAACGCGCCGAGCTACAACGGCACGAGCGCGCGCTTCTCCCTCCTGCTCGCGCCGTACGAGGGGGACGCCCCGCCGGCGCAGCATGTGGCCCTCGACGAAGCGGTCGCGGATCTTCGCCAGCGCCGGCTCGTGGAAACCTAGCGGAGCGCGTTTCGGGGGGCGTCCCGGATCACCCGGGTGATCGCCTCGAGCCCGGCCCGGGCGCGCTCCTGGATGCGCTCGATCGGCCACGACTCGATGAGCCGCTGGAGGCCGCCCATCTTCTGCCACCCCGGGGTCTCGATCAGAACGACCCGGCGGCCGTGGAGCGCCGCGAGCACGGCCGGGTGGTAGCGGTCCGTGAACACCTCGCTCGCGCCCGCGATCAGGTCGGAGAGCTCCCAGACGGACTCGCAGATCCGAAGGCCGACGCCCGGGAGCCGGGAGGCGAGCGCGGCCAGCGGCGCCCGATCGCGGTGCGGATCGGAGCTCGCAAGGAGGAGCGGCGCGCTCGAGGCGCTCGTGAGCTGCCGCGCGCCCAGCCGCAGGCAGCCGCCCTCGAAGCGGAGCCCGTCGAGCTCGAGGTTGTCCGAGCGGAGGAACGCAAGCCGGTACTCGCCCGGTGGTCGGGCTGGCGCGCGGCTCGCCGGCGGCGTCGCGCCGGGGGGCGGGAAGAGGAACGCGAAGTCGGCGGAGTCGATCGATCGCACCCCGCGCTGCGCGAGGTAGTCGTGGGTATCCGGCTCGCGCGCGACGACCAGGCTCGCGCCGCGCAGCCGGTCGAGCGCGCGGGGGCCGAGCGGACCGATCGAGTGGCTCGCGAAGACGAACGGGCGGCGCACCACGCGCGCGATCTCGACGTCGAGCAACGCCATCCGGTGGCGCAGATCGGCGCTCGCCATGAAGGGCCCGGGCGCGCTGACGACGACGTCGTAGCCTCGAAACCAGCGCGCCCGCGCGACGAAGCGGCGCGCGTCACGGAGCACCGCGCGCAGCCTCGCCCGGCCGCCGGGCGGATCGTCGAACCACGCGGTCTCCGGCACGAAGCGATCGACCGGCGCGAGCATCGGATCGCAGGCCGGGGCCGGCGTCCTCGGGTAGCCGGCCAGATCGAGGCGCTCCGGGCCCAGCGACCGCAGATGGTCGACGAGCGCCGAAGTCTGGAGCACGTCGCCGAGGTTGCCGGTGACCCAGCCATGAACGACGAGGATCTTCACGGCCGGGCCCCCGGCTCTCGCAGGCCCAGGCCCATGTGCGGCTGCACGACGAGGCGTTGCTCCGCGAGCAGACCGACCTCGCGCTCGCGCCGCAGATCGGCGGTGCCGAGGCAGTCGAAGAGGCACGGGTCCGTGTCGTTCTTCCGCTTCGCCACGCTCTACCTCGAGTGGCCATCGTTGCGTGTGAGTAGGGGGCGCCTATCGCGCCCGGGCCAGGCAGGCCTCGATCTTGGACACCCAGTCGGCGGGGCTGGTCCCTCCCTGGATGCGGCAGAGCACCTCGTCCGGCTGGCTGCTGTCGGCCGGGGCCCGGGCGACCACCACCTGGGGCAGCGGGCCCGTGACCCCGAGCTGCTTCACCAGCTCGGGGTTGTGCTCGTTGCGGTCGTCGATGATCGCCGGCGCCGGATCGAGCCAGACCAGGACGGCCTTCTTGCTGAGCGGCAGCCACGTCTCGCCGCCGATGTCGAGGGGCTGCCAGTCCGCGATGCGCGCCACCAGGCAGACGATCGGGTCCTTGGTGAGCGCGCTCACCATGCGTGCAGCCGTGTAGTCCTGCGCCCAGCGCGTGGGCGCGGCCGTGAGGCTGCCGCGCTCGCGTCCCGACGCCGTGCGCTCCTTGGTCTCCTCCTTCCCCCGTGTGCCACCTTCCGCCGGCCCCGCGGCCGGCGCGGCGCTCGGGCCCGAGACCTCGACCAGGGACACGGTGTAGACCAGCGTCGCGCCGGGCGGCACGCCTCGCGGGGGCCTGCTGCCGAAGCCCAGCGCCGGCGGGATCGTGATCCGCCGCGTGCCGCCCACCTTCATGCCGGGGATGCCCAGGCTGAGCCCGCGGATCACCTGGTCGCTGCCGAGCTGGAAGGTGAGCGGGCTTGCCGGCGTGGTCTTGTCGAACGTCGGCCCGTCGAGCACCTTCGCGGTGTAGTGGATCGACACCCGATTGCCGCTCGCGGCCACCCGGCCGTCGCCCGGCCGGGTATCGACCACCTCGACGCCGGCGCCATCCCCGGACGAGGCGTCGGGGTTGGCGCGCTGCCCGAGCCACCACTCGGTGATCGCACGCCCCGGCCGCTCGGGATGGTCCTCGCCGCTCGACGCCGCGGCTCGAGCTGCGCTCGCATCGGGCGGTGCGGCCGCCGCGCCGTGCTCCGCGCGAGAGGCGGGCGGCGCGAGCAGCAGCACGGACGCCAGGCCCGACCCGAGCGCCGCGTCCCGCCAGATCCGCGCCATGGAGGCGTTCCAGGCTCGATGGCTCACGAGTCCTCCGAGACCCGAGCCGCTCGGTCGCGAGCCCGTCCCGCGCGCCGCCCGGCTCGGCCGGGGTACCATGGCCGAAGCGCGCGCGAAAAAAAAGCGCTCTCGGGTCTTCGTCCTGGCGAGCCGCGGCCGCGGTCTGGCGGCCCACCCGGCATCTCTCTCCGGGCCTCCGCCGCGGCGGCGGAGCGGCCCGCGACCAGGCTCGGCGACGGCCGCGGTCTAGATCGTGTCGCCCGGGGCGAGGAGCCGGCGGCCCGCGGTGAAGCCGCCGTCGACCACCAGCGCATGCCCGGTGACGAAGGATGCGTCGTCCGAGGCGAGGAACAGCGCCGCGGCCGCGACCTCCTCCGGGCGCCCCGCGCGGCCCAGCATGTGGCCCTCGACGAAGCGGTCGCGGATCTTCTTGAGCGATGGATCGTGGAGCATGGCCGTCATCGGCGTGTCGATCAGCCCCGGACACAGGCAGTTCACCCGGATGCCGTGCTCCGCGAAGTCGATGGCCATGTTCTTGGTGAGCAGGACGACGCCGCCCTTCGAGGCGTTGTAGGCGAGCTGCTGCTGGAACGCCTCGATCCCCTCGATCGAGGCGAGGTTGACGATGCTGCCGCAGCGCCGCTCGACCATGCCTCGCACCACGTGCTTCGAGACCAGCCAGGTGCCCTTCAGGTTGATGTCGAGCACGCGGTCCCACTCCGCCTCGTCGAGGTCCGCGGCCGTTCCCGCGGTCGATACGCCCGCCGCGTTGACCAGCACGTCGATTCCGTCGTGGAGCCGCGCGGCCTCGCCGACCGATCGCTCGACGGCGCGCTCGTCGCGCACGTCCGCGGTGACGAAGCCCGAGAGCCCGCGCGCAGCCCAGTCCGCCTCGGGCACCGCGGCCACGTCGAGCACCACCACGCGCGCGCCCTCGCGCGCGAAGCGCGCGACGCACGCCGCCCCGATGCCCGAGGCCGCGCCGCCGACCAGTGCCTTCTTCCCCGTCAGTCGATCGTTCGCCATGGAGGCGTGCGAGTACCACCCGCGGCGAGCGGGGGCAAAGGTGGCGCTAGGTTCCAGCAGGGGCGAGGGTCTGCACGCGGTGCACCCCCTCCTCCGCTCGCGTGGGGACGACTCTCGGGGGCACCATCCCGTCCATGCGATCCCAGTCGTCTTCCCATGCCACGCCTTTCGCGTCGAATTCACGTTGCCGGCGGCGCGAGGGGCGTTGGACGGCGACACCGAGCGTCCTCGGCCGTCGCTCGAAAGGGCACGGAGCCGCGCGCGTGTCGGCGAGCGAATCGCGAGCGGCTACGGAATCGATCGCGCCTACCGAAACACGGTGATCGAGCGGCGTGGCTACTGGCGATGCAACGCTTCGCCTCGAGGCGAAGCGCGGCGCTTCCCCCGAGTCCGATCGCGACCCCACCCATCGGCGCGATGTGCCGAGCGACGCGAGACCAGCGGAAGTTGTCCCCGACCGCTCGTCTACCCGAGTGCAGCGATGAAAGCGCGAGGCCCGAGGATGCGGATTCCTCGAAACGGGTCGAGAGGCCAGAGGTGCGTCTTGTCGCCGGTGACGATGTAGTCGGCCTCTCCCCACACGGCGCACTCGAGGATGGCGTTGTCGTCAGGGTCCGCCTTCACCGCATCGATGCTGACTTGCGGCTGCACGCACTCCGACGCGTCTCTGATGAAGGCAGCGACGGCGCCTGCCTCCTTCGCATCGAGCTTGAACTTCCGCCGGAGGACCTCCTCCACCTCCTCCAAGATAGCCGGACTCGCGACGAGCGTTACTGCGCCTGAGAGACAGAGGGTGAAGGCCTTCTCGGAGATGCTGCCTGGAAACCGGAAGGCCGAGATGAGAGCATTCGAATCGAAAACCGCTCGGAGCAGGGGAGGTGCGGCCATCTACGCTCGCTTCTGACGCCGATACTCGTGCACCACGCGGTCGACCTGTTCCTCGCTCGCTGCCGCAGCCCCGCCGCGCTTTGCGCCCGCCTTGGCAACGACCTGTTGGAGCTTTCGAAACCGGTAGAGACGCAGGTAAGCCTCGATGGCCTCCCGGAACAATTCACTCCGCGACTTGCCGAGCTCCTTGGCCACCGCAGCCGACTCGCGCGCCACCGTGAAGGGAAGAGAAAGACTCGAGACCACCGTTTTCCTCATGCTGAGAACCTTCGTCTGTTATTATGATATTAGTAACAGTTTACTACACGCCGCAGCCAGGCGTCAACGTCCCTTTCGGCCCTATCTCGGCTCGGGCAGTGGCCTGGGACTCTCGCACTGAAACGTCTCGGCCGTGCTCGTGTCATGCTCGTGAGAAGTGACAACCGGGGGAACTCCAATCCGCTCAATTTCAGAGCAGCGCCAGCGCCGCCTTCAGGCCCTCGTTCATTCGCTCGAGGGTGGCGGCCGGAAGCTCGCCGATACGAGCGCTGAGCTTCGCGCGGTCGAGGGTGGTCACCTGATGGCAAAGCGCCACGCTTTCCTGGCGCAGGCCGGCGGTCCCCGCCGGCAGCAGCACAGCCGTGGGTCCCCGGCGGCGTTGTCTGGGCGAGGTGGACAGCGGCACGACGATGATCGAGCGCCACGCGACCACCTGATTGAACCCGTCGTGGGAAACGATCACCACCGGCCGGCGTCCGCTCTGCTCGGAACCGGATCGCGGCACGAGCTCCGCCCAGAAGACGTCGCCGCGTTTCACCGCTTCCGCCGACGGGAGACGAGGTGCTCGATCCCGGCCTTTTCGAGATCTTCGTCGAGATCGGCGGGGCTCCCGGCCATCTCCCCGGCGTACGCGGCGATCGCCTCATGCACCGCGCGGCGCTGGTGTTCCTCGATCCATGCCTCGATTGCCTCCCGGGCCAGGGTCGTAGCCGGCCGGCCGGAACGCGCCGCCTCGGCGCGCAGCCGCTCGTGCAGCGGCTCGGGCAAGGGTACATGGAGGTTCCGCATGGCTCTTCCCATGCCAACAGTATGTGACATATTCAATGGCCGAGGCAATCCCCGTCCCGGGTCCCCGGCCGCGGGTCGCTGGTGGCTTGAGGCCGTCTCCCGTGGGAAGTTCGTTTGTTAGGTACAGAACGCGCATGGCGATGCTGGTGGGTGGGGCTTGAGAGGGCTTGATGGGGGCAACGCGGGGAGTTCCCGCATCGGCCGTAGCACCTCAGGCTGAACCGCCCCGGGTGGGTCTGCAGCATGGCCTTGTTGCCCATGCTGATCGAGTGCACCGTCCAGCGGGAGTGGCTGCTGGTGACCAGGAACGGGTAGTCGCCGCCCTGCTTGGGCGGTTCCTTGTGGCGGGGCAGGACCTCGTCGGCCTCGATGAACCACGGGTGGTCGCACTTCTGTGACGTGGAGGAGGGCCGGAAGATGGTGAGTTCCGAGCGGCGCTCCCTCGGCACCTGCGCTCGGCTATCCGGAGGCGGTCTCGTGCGGCTCGCGATCCAGGGGCAGATCGATGCCGCAGGCGTGAGATAGGGGGTCGACATCGAGGCGGCGTGATTCTCGGATCCTCGGGCGATGGCCGCCGCTGGTGCGTTCGTGCGCCCGAGGGTGCGCCGCCGCCGTTGTGCGGCGCCCGACGACCGGCACGACCTCGCGGCCCCTCGTCCGCTGCCGCGCACGGCCTCTCGCCAGCACCTCTCGCCAGGCTCTCGCCAGGCTTGACCTGCCTCGCCGGCGCAACGTATCGCCCCGGGGTGCAGCGATGGGCCGATGCCAGCGGGGCCGGGCGCGCCGAGCCCGCCGCCGCGGGTGCGAG
>CAZGUU010000066.1:0-19171 GCA_964529315.1 uncultured Enterobacteriaceae bacterium | reverse complement strand
CGGCCGCTCTGGGACGGTTTGCCGTGATCGACCTCGAGACCACGGGTCTCGATCCCGACCGAGCCCGCGTCATCGAGGTCGGTGCCGTGCTGGTCGAGCCCGGCCGCGAGCCGCGCCTGCTGCACAGCCTGGTCGATCCCGCCGCACCGCTGCCGGCCTTCACCCGCAACCTCACGGGCCTGACCGAGGCGGAGCTGGTCGGGGCACCCGCCTGGCCGGTGGCCGCACGGGCGCTCGCCGAGCAGGTTCTTGGCGCGGCAGTGGTGGCGCACAACGCAAGCTTCGAGCAAGCGTTCCTCGGCGGCATCCTGCCGCGCGGGACGGCCTTCCTCGACACGCTGGAGCTGGCTTGCGTGCTGCGCCCCGAGCTTCCCGGACACAGCCTGGAGGTGCTCTCGAGCGCACTTCTCGGCAGGCGAGAGCGTCACCGCGCGCTGGACGACTCCCTCGACACACTCGCCCTGCTCGCGCTGTGGCTCGCCGAGATCCGCCGCGGAGAGCACGACGGGCTGCGCGAGACACTGGCCGAGATCGATCACGCCTGGCCCTGGGCGGCGCTGCTCGCCGAGGACGAAAGCCGCCTGGGGCCCCTGGCGCTGCGCCAGGCGCGATCGGCTACGCCGCAGCGCAACACCTCCACGATGCCGCCGCCCGGCCGCGGCGCAGCAGCGCTTGCCGAGCCGATTCCGGCAGCCTGGTACGAGCCTGGCTTCGTCCGCGAGCTGCTCGCCGACGAGCCGCGCTGGCGGCGCGAGCTGCCGAGCTATCGCGCCCGCGAGGGCCAGATCGAGCTCGCCTGTGCGATGCTCGAGGCGCTCAAGAGCAACCGGTCTGTCGCCGCGGAGGCGGGAACCGGCATCGGCAAGACACTCGCCTACTGCCTGGTGGCGACATTGCACAGCTTGCACACCGGCGAGCGCGTGGTGATCAGCTCGGCCAACCGCACGTTGCAGGAGCGCGTCGTCGCCGAGGAGCTGCCGCGAATCGCCGCAGTCCTGGGCATCGACCTGCCGCCGGCGATCGTTCTCAAGGGCCGCGCCAACTACCCGGACGCGCACCGAGCACGAGCCGTCGCGCTCCGCCCGACGGAGATGGGCTTCGCCGGGCTGTCGCCCGCGGCGAGGCTCTACCTCGCGAGCCTGCTGGCGCGCTGCCCGGAGCGCGACCTGCAGGGCTTCGGCGGCTGGCTGGGAAGCCGTGAGCCCTTGCTCTGGGCGGTTCGCGAGCGCATCGCCTGCACGTCCGACTGCGACGAGCGTCTCTGCCGGGCCGACCCGGCCGGGCCTTGCGCCTACTTGCGGCGCGTCGATGCGCTGCCCGCCACTTCCCTGGTTGCCGTCAACCACGCGCTCCTGCTGAGCTGGCCGGCACGCTACGGACCGATCGAGCGTCTGGTGATCGACGAAGCGCACGAGCTCGCCAGCGAGGCGGACCGTGCCTTCTCCGAAGAGATCCGAGCACGCGACTTGCGCAGCTGGCTGGCCCAGCTCGAAGCCGGGCGAGGCGGCCTGCTCGCGGCGCTGGCCCAGGGCGCGGGCACGCCGGATCGTGGCCGGGTCGCGGCCGACGACGTTCGCCGCTGCGCTGCAGGCGTCGAGGAGGTGGGCCGCGCCCTGGCCGGCGCGGGCGCAGCCCAGGAAACGCTCGTGCCCATCCCAGCCCAGTGGCCCGAGGGCTCCGCCTGGCGGGAGGCGGCCGATCGCGTGACAGCCCTGGCGAACGATCTCGCCACCCTCGCTGGCGAGATCGAGCGCCTGGTCGCCTCCTACCGCGGCGGCCTGGCGAGCCGCGGTCGCGCTCTCGATGACGCGGTCGCCGCGGCAGCGAGCTCGCTCGTGGTGGCCATCGGCAGCGCCGGGAAGGGGCTTCTCGCCGACCTCTTCTGTCAATCTCGGGTCGACACGGTCTACGCGGCCCGCTCGCAGCGCCGAGGCGAGGTCTACGATTGGTGGCTACGAGCAACGCCGCTCGAGGTGGCACCGCTGGTGCATGCCCGTCTGCTCGAGTCGGCGCGCACGGTGATCGCGGTCTCGGCGACTCTCGGCGTAGGCGGCGATCCCAGGCCGTCGCTCGAGAAGGTCGGCTGGCAGGACATCCCCGCCGAGCGGCGCATGGACTCTCTGGTCGTGACCTCGCCGTTCGACTTCCGCCGCCGAGCGGTCCTCGCCCTGGTACGCGGCGAGCCCTACAAGCGCCAGGGCTTCGTTGCGCGTTGCGCCGACGCGATCGCCGCGATGGCCGGGCTTCTCGGTGGACGAACCATGGCCCTGTTCACCAGCCGCCAAAGGCTCTCCGACGTCGCCGCTCGCCTCACCCCCCTGCTCGCCGACCAAGGTCTGGCCCTGATCGCGCAGCAGCGCTCCGGCGGCGCCGCGCGCCTGGTCGACCAGTTCAACGCCGATCCTCGCGCCGTGCTCGCCGGAACGCGCAGCCTCTGGCAAGGGGTGGACATCCCGGGTAGCGCGCTGTCCTGCGTGGTGGTCGACAAGCTGCCGTTTCCGCCGCCCACCGACCCTCTGGCGCGACGGCGCGCCGAGCGCATCCGCGAGGCGGGTGGCGATCCCTTTCGCAGCCTGTCCCTGGAGCCGGCCGTGGTGTCCTTCAAGCAAATGTTCGGCCGCCTCATTCGAACCGAGTCGGACCGGGGCTTCGTCGTGGTGCTGGGCGCCGACCCGCCCAAGCCCTACCTCGACGACTTCGTCGCTTCTCTGCCCGGGCCACCGACGGTCGTGGTGGACGAGCTCCCGGGCGTGCTCGACGAGATGCGGCGCTTCTTCGCAGCGGGCGAGGACGGGTAGGGCGACCGCGCGCCGAGCGCCACCGGGGAGAGGAGGGCCGGCAGCGCACGCCGCGCGGCTCAGGTGCCCGCGCTGCCCGCAGGCCGGCGGGCCGCCAGCCCCAGCTCGAGGAGCTTCTTGCGCAGCGTGTTGCGGTTGATGCCGAGGATCTGCGCGGCATGCACCTGGTTGCCTCCGGTGCGCTCGAGGGTGGTCTGCAGCAGCGGGCGCTCGAACTCCTGAAGCAGGCTGGAGTAGAGGTCGACCGGATCGCGTGGGGCAAGCGCGGCAAAGACCTCTCGGGCGCGACACCGCACCACCTCGGCGAGCGAGCGGTCGGCCGGTGCTGGACCCGTCCCCTGGCCGAGGTCGAAGTCGGCGGGCATCAGCGTGCGGCCCGGAGCCATGACCGCGGCACGCACCAGGGTGTTCTCGAGCTCGCGCACGTTGCCCGGCCAGGCGTGCTGCACGAGCAGCTCCTCGGCTGCCGGCCCGACCCCCGAGATCTCCGTACTCAGCTCGCGGTTGATCTTGGCGACGAAGTACTGGATCAGCTCGGGGATGTCGCTCACCCGCTCGCGCAGCGGCGGGACGTGGATCGGCACGACGTTCAAGCGAAAGAAGAGGTCCTCGCGGAAACGCCCGGCCTTGGCCGCGCGGCCGAGATCCTGGTTGGTGGCCGCGACGATGCGCGCGTCGGTGCGCAGGGTTTCGCGGCCGCCGACGCGTGTCACCTCGTGCTCCTGCAAGACCCGCAGGAGCTTGGCCTGTAGCTCGAGCGGCATGTCGCCGACCTCGTCGAGGAACAGCGTGCCGCCCGCCGCCTGCTCGAACTTTCCCGCCCGGCGCTCGATCGCGCCGGTGAACGCGCCGCGCTCGTAGCCGAACAGCTCGCTCTCGAGCAGCTCGCGAGGGATGGCCGAGCAGTTGAGCGCGATGAACGGTCCCTGCCAGCGTGGCGAGTGCAGGTGGATCGCGCGGGCGATGAGCTCCTTGCCGGTGCCACTCTCGCCCTGGACGAGCACCGTGGCGTCGTTCATCGCTACGCGGCCGACCAGCTTGTAGATCGCCTGCATCGCCGGGGAGCGGCCGATCAGCTCGGCGCCGGCCGCGTGACGCCGGCGCAGCTCCCGCTGGAGCGTGTCGACGTCGCTGGACAGGCGGCGAGCTTCGAGCGCCCGCTCGACGAGCAGCCGGACGACGTCGAGGTCGAAGGGCTTGGTCAAGTAGTCGTACGCGCCGCGCTTCATCGCCTCGACGGCGTTGGCCATCGTCGCCTGCGCGGTCATCACCACGAGCGTCGTCGGACACCCGGACTCGCGAGCTCGGGTCACCACGTCGAGCCCGCTGAGCTCGGGCATGCGGATGTCGAGGAAGGCGAGGTCCACGTCTGCCTGGCCGAGCAGGGCCAGCGCTTCGCTGCCCGTCGAGGCCTCGACCACCTCGTGGCCCTCGGCCCCAAGGGCCTGGGCGAGCACCCAGCGGATCGAGCGCTCGTCGTCGGCCACCAGGATTCGCGCGGGCCTGCGCTCAGGCATGTCCGCTCCTCCTTCCCACGGGCAGGGTGACGGTAAAGACCGATCCACAGCCCGGCTCGCTTTGCACGCGCAGGACACCGCCGTGCTCGGTCACGATCCGCTGCGAGATCGCCAGGCCGAGCCCTGTCCCCTCGCTCTTGGTGGTGAAGAACGGGGCGAAGACCCTCGGCAGGTCCTCGGAGGAAATACCCGCACCCTGGTCGCTCACGTCGATCGACAGGAACTGCTCGCGACCGTGTGCCCCAGAGACGTAGTAGGAGGTCTCCATGCGAGTCGTCACGGCGACGTGTCCGCCGGCCGGGGAGGCCTCGACCGCATTGCGCAGCAGATTGAGCAGCACTTGCGTGAGCCGGCCGCGGTCACCCAGGACGGGGGGCAGGCTCGGGTCGTAGCGGCGCGTGAACTGAAGGCGTCCGGCCAACCCGGCACTCTCGATGGCCAGGACGCGGTCGATGATCTCGTGCACGTTGATCGCCGTGCGCTCGAGCCGCGCCGGGCCGGTGAGGTCGAGCAGCTGGGTGAGCAGGCCGTTCAACCGGTCGATCTCGCCGAGGATGATCTGCGTGCACTCGCGCTGGCGCGGATCGTCGGCGCCGGGCGCGGCGAGAAGCTGGGCTGCGCCGCGCATCCCGGAGAGCGGGTTCTTGATCTCGTGAGCGAGGCCGGCCAGCAGGATCTCGAGCTGGCCCAGGCGGTCCGCTTCGCGCGAGCGGGACTCGAGCTCGCGCTGGTAGCTCAGGTCGTGCAGCGTGAGCAGGGTTCCCACCTGCGCGCCGCTGGAGTCGAGCAACGTGGTGGCGGCCGCACGGATGGGCCGCTCGTGCCCCCACTTTCCCACCAAGGAGGCGTCCGCCTGGACGTTGCGCACCCCGGAGGTGCGGGTCGCCTCGAGCAGCTCGCGCAGCCAGCGATCTCCGGCGATGACGTCGAGGGCCCGCTGGCCGACCGCCTGCTCGGAGGACGAGCCGGTGAGTAGGGCCGCACCCTGGTTCATGAATTCGATGCGCCCGTCGTTGTTGATCACCACCAAGCCGTCCTCGAGGCTTTCGAGGACGTTGAGCCATTGCGCCGCGAGGAAACCCTCGCCTGCCCGCCCGGTACGCATCTGCCTAGGAATTAAGCAGATGTTCCACCTGGGCGCGACGTGGAAGGCCGAAGTGCCGAAGCTTGGTCATGTGGATGGATTGCCTAGCAATCGCCTGCCCAGCTCCGGCGCATGCTCCGTGCTCTCCAACCCGGATTGACGGCAGCCTGGGCGGAAGCGAGATTCTCCACCATGATACCGATTGCTCGAGCCATCGAGGCCGTCCTCTCCGCCGTCCGGCCGCGGCCGGCGCACGAGGTGCCGCTCTCCTGCTCATTGGGGCGGGCACTGGCCGAGGACGTACGCTCCAGCTTCGCCATCCCCCCCTTCGCCAATTCCCAGATGGATGGCTTCGCCGTGCGCGCAGCGGATCTCGTCGGGGCGAGCGCGCGGCAGCCGGTGCGCCTGCACGTCGCGGGGACGATCGCCGCCGGCGCCCCGGGCGGCTCGCTGGTCTCGCCAGGTCGTGCGGTACGGATCATGACGGGCGCTCCTCTGCCCGCTGGAGCCGATGCCGTCGTGCGCGCGGAAGACACCGCTGCCGAGGGCGATGCGGTGGCGATCCAGGTGGCCCCGGCCCCGGGCGACTTCGTCCGTCTCGCTGGTGAGGACGTCGGCGCGGGCGAGCTGGTCCTCGAGCGCGGCCGAGCGCTGCGACCGGCCGACATCGGCCTGCTGGCGGCGATGGGGCGACCCACCGTGCGCGTCGCGAGTCGACCGCGCGTCGCCGTGCTCGCCACGGGTGACGAGCTCGTCGCGCACGGCACTCCCCTGGGCCCAGGCCAGATCTACAACTCCAATGCCTACGCCCTGGAGGCGGCCGTTGCCGAGGCCGGCGGCGAAGCGGTGCGCCTGGCCGTCGCCGGCGACCAACGCGACGCGCTGCGTGAGGCCTTCCGCGCCGCCGCCGAGTTCGACGTCGTGGTCTCGACCGGTGGAGTCTCGGTGGGCGACTTCGACTACGTCAAGCAGATCATGGACGACATCGGCCTCGAGCGCCGCTTCTGGCGGGTCGCCCAGAAGCCGGGCCAGCCGATCACCTTCGCCGAGCGGGAAGGCTGGCTCTTCTTCGGCCTACCGGGCAACCCGGTCTCCTCTCTGGTCTGCTTTACCCTCTACGTGGCGCCGGCCCTGCGTCGGTCTCTCGGCCTGCGCGCCATCTTCGCGCCGACCATCCGTGTGCGCATGGCCGAGGCGGTGCGCACCTCGCGCGACCTCGAGGAGCTGGTGCGCTGCACGCTCGAGCCCGGCGACGACGGCTCGCCATCGGCCCGCCCCACGGGAAGCCAGAGCTCGGGCGTTCTGCGCTCGCTCTGCCTCGCCGACTGCCTGGTGCTGAGCCCACCGGGGACCAGCGAGCTCCGGCGCGGCGAGGTGTGCCGCGCGCTGCTGCTCACGGCGCTGCCCGGCCTCGCCGAGCGACATCCCTTCGGCTGAGAGCGTGAGCACAAACTCCCGGCCACCGCTCGGCCCTGCCGGATGACGACTCCGCCATGCCGGCGAATCCAGGACCTGCCGCGATTCCGCAACCACCGCGGGCTACCGCGCAACGGGCCGGGTGATCAGTCGGTATCGTCACCGGGGCCTGCGCCCCCGGCCGAATCGTCGTCGCCACCCTCGCCGGGCCCGCCACCGGACTCGAGCTCGTCGACCATCTCGTCGAAGTCGGGGCCGCCCACGTCCTCGCCCAGCTCCTTCCCCATGCGGCGCATCCAGCGCGCCATGCTGCGCGGATCGCTCTCGTCGAGGCCGGAGAGGGTCGAGGGATCGGCCAAGGAGTCCAGGCGGCTCTCCTCCGAGCGGGCGATGGCGAAGCGCGACAGCAGCCGCTCGAGCTCGCGGCTGCCACAGCGGTCACACACGGCATCGGGCGTCTCGCTCGAGCGCAGCGTCAGCACCTGCACCCGTTTGCGGCAGGCCCCGCAGCGGTACTCGTAGATCGGCATCGCCATCGCATCGGGTAGCATCCGGGCCGGCGGCACGGCAAGCCGGTGGGCCGGGCGTACGAGCTGGTCTCACGCGCCCTTGGCCGAGAACCCGCTCTCCCCGTAGCGCAGGATGGTGCGCTTGGCGCCGGTGCGCGTTTCCAGGGCGACGTCCCGCCCCCACAGGCGGTGAATGTGCGCGAGCGTCTTCTCCGCGTACTCGCGCAGCAGATCCCGCCCGTCGTGCTCGTGCACCAGATAGAGGGTGCGGTTTCCCCCGGCGTCGGCGTCGGTCACTCGGATCACGGGGATCGATCCGGTCCCGACGCTGCGCAGCAGAGTCGCCTTCACCTCCTGCCAGCTCTCGCTGTCGGACACCTGCGTGACCACCAGGTCGTCCCCCTTGGGCTCGTACTGGAAGAGATCGAGCTCGCGCATGAGCCGCTCGGAGAGAAAGCGCCGCAGGAAGGACACGTCGCGGTCGATCTCCCGGGTCTCGAACAATGCGCTTCGCCCCTCCTGGCGCGGCGGCCCGTGCTCGCGCAGCTCCTCGGCGGTGGGCTCGTCGTGGGCCCGGCAGATCTCCTCCCAAACCTTCAGGCCCAGGTGGTAGGGGTTCAGGCCGCCGGGGTGCGGTCGCACCACCTGGTTGTGTCGCACGAGGAACTCGAGGTGCAGCTCGGGTGGCAGCTCGAGGGCGTTCAGGATCCGGTGGTGCCAGTACGAAGCCCAGCCCTCGTTCATGATCTTCGTATCGATCTGCGGCAGGAAGTAGCAGGCCTCCTCGTGCACGATCGTGAGCAGATCGCGCTCCCAGTCCGCGAGGTAAGGGTTGTGGTCCCGGATGAAGAGCAGCAGGTCCTCCTCCGGAGCCGCCGGGACTCGCGTCAAGTCGGGCGCCAGATAGATGGGTGGACGGTGGATCCGCGCGAAGGGATCCGGCCTCGGCTGCGCGTCCTCGAGCAACCGGCGGCGCTCCTCGGCTTCGGAGAGCTTGCGGATCGCGCGGTTGCGCCGCATCTGCAGCGAGAGGGCGTGCGCCGCGTCGAGGATTCGCTCGACGCGATCCAGGCCGATCGAGGGATCCTCGACGTAGGCGCGTACTCGCTGCGCGTGCGCCTTGAACGTGCCGACGGTGAACTCGGCCCGGGTCTGCCGAAAGTTGAAGTTGTTCTTGAAGAAGTCGTTGTGACCGTAGACGTGCGCGATGGTCAGGATCTGCAGGCACAGCGTGTTGTCGCGCATCAGGTAGGCGATGGCCGGGTCGGAGTTGATCACCATCTCGTAGGGCAGCCCGGAGACCCCGTGATCGTAGAGCGTCTTGAGCTTCTCGAAGGACTTGCCGTAGGACCAGTGCGGGTAGTGCGACGGCATCCCCGAGTAGGCCATGTAGCCCAGCATGTCGCCGTGATCGCAGATCTCGAACTCCTGCGGGTAGGTGTCCAGGCCGAGTTCGAGGGCCTTCTCGCGAATCCGCTGGTCCCAGTGCTCGAGGTCCGCGATCGAATAGTCGGCCATCGCCGTCGCTCGCTTCCCTCAGGACCGCTCGGTCGCACCGGCGGTCGAGGCCAGCTTCTCCCGATCCTTCGACAGGAAGGTTCGGAACGACGGCCAGATGTCCTCCTTGCGCTCGATGACCACGGTCTGGAAGTTCTCCGCATCGAGCCGTCGAAAGAGGTTCAGCATCGAGCTCTCGTAGTACCGTGAGCCGAGCGGCTTGATCTCGCCGTAGCCGAATAGGTTACACACGTCGGCGAGCTGCTTGGCCAGTCGAAGAGCGGCCGGGTTGTCGGAGTCGAAGTTGTCGCCGTCGGAGCAATGGAAAGCGTAGACGTTCCACAGCGACGGATGGTAGCGCTCGTCGACGATCTCGAGCGCCTTCTGGTAGCCCGAAGAGATGAAGGTGCCGCCGGACTCGGCCTTGTGGAAGAACTCCTCCTCCGTCACCTCGCGGGCCTCGGTGTGGTGCGCGATGAACACGATCTCGACCGCACGGTACTTGGTGGCGATGAACTGGTACAGAAGAAAGAAGTAGCTGCGCGCCAGGTACTTCTTCATCGTGTCCATCGAGCCGGAGGTGTCCATGATGCAGATCACCACTGCGTTGGACTCGTTGCGCAAGTCGCTCACCACGTGGCGATAGGTGAGATCCTCGACGTGGAATGGGTGACGCTCGCCGACGTCCTCTTGGGCGATGCCGCGCAGCCGGCGGGTGGCGAGCAGGCGTCGCACGCGCTCGCGCGCCGTGCGGCGTTTGTCGAGCCGCACGCGGATCCCCACTTGGCGGTACCCTTTTCGCTTCGCGGTGCGCTCGGCCGGAATCTGGCGCAGCGCGCGCCGCTCGAGATCGGGAAGCTCGAGGTCCTCGAACATGATGTCGATCAGCTCTTCGAGCGTGACGTCGGTCTCGTAGTAGTCCTGTCCGGGCTTGTCGCCGGCCCGGTCGCCCGCGCCGTCCTTCTGCCCCTTGCCCACGACCTGCCCTGGGCGGGTGCTCCCGTCACCCTCGCCGACCGCCGGGGCGTCGTCGCCGTAGACGAAGCGGTACTCCCGCACGCCACGGATCGGCACCTTGACGATCTTGTCGCCGCGCTTGCCGATGATCGACTCCTCGGCGACGATGTCGGCGATGTTGTCGCGGATCGACTCGCGCACCTTCTCGCGGTGCCGGAGGCGATCTCCGGCGCTGCGGTCGCTCCGCTCCGCCTCGGAGTGGCGGTAGGGTCGGAAGATCGCTCCACCAGCCACGGCGCTCTCGCTCCTCGGGGCTAGGCCGCCACCGGGCGGCTCGACCCCTCACCTCCGCGACGTCCCGTCCTCACGTTCGCGTCCCGGCCGCCTTCAGTCCTTCCACAGGTTGTTGGCCGCGTACTTCAGCACGACGTCGACACAGCTCTCGCAGTAGCCGTTGTCGAGTAGATTCGAGACCATCGCATTGTACTTCTGCGTCTGCTCCTCGTCTCGAGTGCGCGCCTTGGTGATGATCCTGGAGATGTCGCGCACGGAGGTCATCAGCTTCTTCTCGATGGCCTCCTTGAGGGGCTCGTAGCTCTGGTAGCTGACCCGCTCGCCCCTGCGGGAGGTCGCCCAGAGGTAGGCGATCACCTCCTGGCGGAAGCCCTCGGCCGCCGAGCCGATGATCGCGATCTGCTCCTCGAGCGATTTCAGGAATCCCTCGTCGGGCTGCAGCTCCTCCTTGGTGTTGCGATCCCTCACCCGCGTCTTGTTGACGAAGGCCTCGGCGTGATCGAGGTAGTTCTGGAACAGCGACTCGGCCTGCTCTTGGTAGGAGTAGACGAATGCCTTGGTGATCTCCTTCTCGAGGATCTCCAGGTACTCCTTGTGCAGGACGTCCTGGAGGAACTCGAGGAGCTGCTTGCGCACGTCGTCGGCGAAGTCGGCCTCTTTGGTCATCGTGATCAACGCCTCGCGAACGTTGATCGGGTTGATGCAGTTGCCCTCGACGTTGTCCGATAGTGCGTTGTCGAGGGCCTTCATGATGAATCGCGTGGAGATGCCGCTCATCCCCTCGCGCTTGGCCTCGTCGCGCAGCTCGCGCACGTCGATCTTCTTCGTGCGCCCTTTCTCGACGACCTCCTCGCCATTGTACAGCTTGAGCTTGGTCATCAGGTCACACTTCGCGGTTGGCTCGAGCCGCGAGAGGATGGCGAACATGGAGGCCATCTCGAGGGTGTGCGGCGCGACGTGCGCTCGGAAGTCCGAGTTGCGGATGATCTTTTGGTAGATCTTCACCTCCTCCGAGAGGCGAAGATTGTAGGGCACCTTGACCACCACGATGCGATCGAGGATCGCCTCGTTGGTGTGATCGGCCCTGAACTTCTGCCACTCTGCCTCGTTGGAGTGGGCGATAATGCAGGTGTCGACATACACCATGCCGTGGCGGCCGGGAGCGGGTATCACCTTCTCCTGGGTCGCCGTGATCATCGCATGGAGGTACTCGGTCTCGTTCTTGAAGACCTCGATGAACTCGACGATGCCCCGATTTCCGACGTTGAGGGCGCCGTTCAAGTCGAGCACGCGCGGATCGCCTTCGGAGTAGACGTCGAGCTTCGAGATGTCCTCGCTGCCGATCAACACCGAGGTGTCCTGGTTGTTCGGGTCGACGGGGGGCACGACGCCGATCCCGACGCGGTTGCGCTTGGAGAAGAGCTTGAACTCGACGGGAACGTCCTCGTAGCGCCCGCCGTACTCGTGCTCGAGGTGCCAGCGGGTGACGGGGGAGACGTCGCCCTCGACGTGGACGCCGAGCATCTTCTCGAACTCCTTGCGCAGGTGGCGCGGGATGAGCTGGAGCGGCTCCTCGTTCATCGACGAGCCGGCGATCGCGTGGAAGGGCTCCGACTCCTCGAGGCCGCGCTGCAGCTTCTCGACGAGCGAGCTCTTGCCGGAGCCGACCGGGCCCATGAGGTAGAGCACCTGCCGGCTCTCTTCGCCCTTGAGCGCGGCGGAGTGGAAGTAGCGGACGATCTGCGAGATCGTCTTCTCGATGCCGAAGAACTCGTCGCGGAAGAAGTTGTAGACCTTGAGAGGCTCGTCCTTGAAGAGGCGCTTGGCGCCCGGATCCTCGACCTCCTGGATGTCCTCGTAGCCGCGGCGCATGATCACGTCGTAGATCCGCGCGTGGGCGAGCTTCGGGATGGTCGGGTCGTCGCGAACCTTCTCCAGGTACTCGAGGAAGGTTCCCTGCCAGGTCTGGCTCTCGTGCGCTTCGCGATCTTCGCGGATGATCCTCGCGAACGTGTCCTTGTCGCTCGGCATGCGGGCCACTCCTCTTCGCTGTGCCGCCGCGCACGCGCCGCAGCTACGATGGCGCGCGATCGACGAGCGTCCCAGGTCGCGGAGATTGTCCCCTTCTCTTCCTGGCGGGAGTATACGGGCAGTCCACGGGAGGAACAAGCGAATGCGCGCCTTGCACGACGGACGCGATTCGCTTTCAAGGCGAGCGGCTTGTCTCGAGCGCGATGCGGCCGCGAGCCGGCCGCAGGCGAGGAGGGCGAACGTGGAGATCGAAAAGAGCGTGGCGTTGGTCACGGGCGGCGCATCGGGCCTGGGCGCCGCGACGGTGCGCGGCCTGGTCGCGGCGGGCGGCCGCGCGGTGATCGTCGACCGCGAGGGCTCGGCTGGCGCCGATCTCGCGCGCTCGCTGGGTGACGCGGCGCGCTTCGTCGCCGCGGACGTGACCAGCGAGGAGCAGGTGCGCAGCGCCGTGGCTGCGGCTCGCGACGCCTTCGGCGGGCTGCACGTCGCGGTCAACTGCGCCGGGGTCGGGACGGCGGCCAAGACCTACAGCCGGCGGGGTGGCCCGTTCCCGCTCGAGATGTTCCGCATGTGCATCGAGGTGAATCTGATCGGCACGTTCAACGTGATCCGTCTGGCCGCCGAGGCGATGGCGCAGAACGAGCCCGACGCCGGCGGGGAACGGGGCGTGGTGGTGAACACCGCGTCGGTGGCGGCCTTCGAGGGACAGATCGGCCAGGCCGCCTACTCCGCCTCGAAGGGGGGTGTGGTCGGCATGACGTTGCCCATCGCGCGCGATCTGGCTGCCTATGGCATCCGCGTGATGACGATCGCTCCGGGGCTGTTCAACACCCCGATGCTCGCCATGCTTCCCGAGGAAGCGCGACGCAAGCTCGGTGCTCAGGTTCCGTTTCCCTCGCGCCTGGGAGAGCCGATCGAGTTCGCGGCCCTGGTTCGGGCAATCGTCGAGAACCCGATGCTCAATGGCGAGACGATCCGCCTGGACGGTGCGATCCGCATGCAGCCGAGCTGAGAGGTCCGTGGACCGGCATCGACCCGAGGCGAGGCGAGCGCTCGCCTCGCCTCGGGTCCACGAGCGGCGGCTCACCATGGCGAGCGAGGCGCTGCGCGCCGTGGTCGGCGTGGCCGCACTCGCGCTGGGCGCGTGCAGCCGCCCGCTGCCCGACGCGGAATCGCCCGGCGCACGGGCCTACGCGGAGCAGTGCGGCATCTGCCACACGGCCTACGCGCCCGGCTCGCTCACCCCGGCGATGTGGGAGGTGCAGATGGCACGCATGGACGAGCTGCGCCTGCGTCGCGGGCTGGCACCGCTCGACGCGACGCAGCGACGCCTCATCCTGGGCTACTTGAGCGCGCACGGCGGCTGACGGTGCAGTGCGTCGTGCGCATGGTGGGCCGCGGGCGCTAGGGTCTCGCCCCGAGGCCCGTGGCCGAGCCGAGAGCGCCCAGGCGCCCGATGGCAGGCTGCGATAGCGAACGGATCGAAGGGGAGGCCGATGGAGATTTCGCGGGAGCGCACCGACGCGCTGCGGTCGAGGGTCGAGATGCTCGCCGTCCCTCTGCGTGCCGGTCGCGAGGTCGGCGAGGAGCTCGAAGGACTCGACGCAGCCACCGGCGGGCGTTTGCTGCGCGAGATCCGCCGGCGCTCGGCCGATCCTGCCAAGCGCGGCCAGGTGAGCGTCTATCAGACCCACGGCTGCTTGCCCTCGGAGCTGGTCGCCGTGATCGGCATGGGCCAAGCGGGCAGCCCGGAGGCGGCACCACAGGAGGAGTGGCGGCGCTTTGCTGGCCACGCAGTCGCTGCCGCGCAGGCGGCCAGGGTGCGCACGCTCGGGCTCTCGGTCGCCTCGGCGCCGTCGCGTGACGAGGCGGCACAGGCCTTGGGCGCCGTCGCCGAGGGCGCGCTACTCGCGGCCTATCGCTTCAGCGGCTACCGCAAGGCGCCGAGCGATCCGCGCCTGCAGCGCTGCCTGGTCATCGGAGGGCCCGCGACGCGGGCAGCAGAGACCGCCGAGCACCGTGCGCGGATCCTCGCCGAGGCGACCTGCACGGCGCGCGACCTGATCAACACGCCGGCCGAGCAGGCCACGCCCGCGCACCTCGGCTCGGCCGCCGCGCGCCTGGCACGCCGCGGCGGTCTGGCCGTACGAGTTCACGGGCCAACCGATCTGCGCCGGCTGGGAATGGGGGCCATCCTCGGCGTCGGGCGAGGCAGCTCCAACGAGCCCCGCCTCATCGAGCTGGTCTACCGGCCCCGCTCCTCGGCCGAGCCGCGGCGCGCTCGGCGCGCCCAGCGGCGAGGCGACCACGTCGCGCTCGTGGGCAAGGGGATCACCTTCGACTCGGGGGGCCTCTCGCTCAAGCCGCCCCAGGCGATGGAGGTACAGAAGCGCGACATGGCCGGTGGCGCGGCAGTGATGGGGGCGATGCAGGCGATCGCCCGGCTGCGGCCGTCGATCGAGGTCCGTGGCTACGTGGCCGCCGCCGAGAACATGCCCAGCGGCGACGCCTACCGGCCAGGTGACGTCCTGCACACCTGCACCGGGAAGACCGTCGAGGTGCTGAACACCGACGCCGAGGGCCGCCTGGTGCTCGCCGACGCCCTGGGATACGCGACGGGTGCGGCGCGCCGTGGCGCGGCCAAGCCCCGCTGGGTGGTCGATCTGGCGACCCTGACCGGAGCGGTGACCACGGCGCTCGGCCGCAGCGTCGCGGCAGTCATGGGCAACGACGCGGAGCTGGTGCGCGCGGTGCTCGCGGCCGGCCGCGAGTGCGGCGAGACGATCTGGGAGCTGCCGCTGGTCGAGGAGTACGCGCAGACGCTCGAGAGCCCGATTGCCGACCTGAAGAACACCGGTGACGGTACCGCGGGGACGATCGTCGGGGGGCTCTTCCTGCGGGAGTTCGTCCACCGGGTCCCCTGGGCGCACCTCGACATCGCCGGCGTGGCCTTCGCCGAGAAGGCACTGCCGTACGCGCCGCGTGGGGCGGTGGGCTGGGGCGTTCGAACGCTGGTCGAGCTGGTGGAGCGCGCGGCGCGCGAGTAGCTTCGGGCCGCCGGCGAACGACGCGCCCCTGGGCGAGCTCCTGCGGACCTCAACCCGTACCGCGCAAGGCCAGCACCTCGTCGATGGACTTGGGTACCGCCCCCGAGAGCACCTCCCGGCCCGCGGGGGTCACCAGGACGTCGTCCTCGATGCGCACGCCGATGCCGCGGTAGGCATCGGGCACGTCGCCCAGCGTGGGCGAGAAGTAGAGCCCGGGCTCGACCGTCAGGACCATGCCCGGCTCCAGGGTGCGCGACGCTCCATCGCGCCGGTAGGCGCCGACGTCGTGCACGTCCATACCCAGCCAGTGGCTGGTGCGGTGCATGAAGTAGGGCCGGTACAAGCCCTCGGCCAGGATCTGGTCGCGCGGCGCCGAAAGCACTCCGAGCTCGAGCAATCCCTCGACCAGGACGTCCACGGCGCGCTGGTGGACGCTCTCGAACGCCACGCCGGGCCCCACCGCCTCGATCGCCTCGAGCTGCGCGCGCAGGACGAGCTGGTGCACCGCTCGCTGGGCCGCGCTGGGCTCGCCACCCACGGGGTAGGTGCGCGTCACGTCGGAGCAATAGCCGCCGACCTCGGCACCGGCGTCGACCAGCAGGAGGTCGCCATCGCGAAGCGGCTCGCCGTTCACGTTGTAGTGGAGAATGGTCGCGTTCTCCCCTCCTGCGACGATCGACGGATAGGCCCAGCCGGCCGCTCCGCGGCTGCGGAAGACGTACTCGAGGAGCGCCTCGATCTCGTGCTCCCCCACGCCCGGCCGCACGGCACGCATCGCCTCCTGGTGCGCCTCGGCAGCGATGGCGACTGCGCGGCGCATCCAAGCGAGCTCGGCGTCGCTCTTGAACAGCCGCATCTCGTGGACGATCGGCCCCGGATCGATCACCGAGAGCGGGATGTCGTTGGAGGTCCGCGGGCGCGACGCCCAGGCGCGCTTGGCGATCTCCAGCAGGCGCACGTCGAACGCATCCTCGCGTCCGAAGCGGTAGTGCAGCGGGCCGGCCGCGGCGATCATCGCGACGAGCCTCGCCTCGAGCTCCTCCATCGGATGGGCTGCGTCGGCGCCATGGGTGACCAGCGCGCCCTCGACCCCGGCGCGACGTCCCGTCCAGGTCTCCTTCTCCGGATCGCGCGGGGCGACGAACAGGACGAAGCGATCGCGCTCCGCCGAGGAGTCGAGGACCGCGACCGCGTCGGGCTCGGCGAAGCCCGTGAGGTAGAAGAAGTCCGAGGCGGGACGATAGCGATGCTCGACGTCGTGGTGGTGCGTCACCAGGCCGGGCGCGCGAAAGACCGCAATGCCGCCGGCCAGGCGCTCGAGGACGGCGTTGCGACGAGCTCCGTAGTCGAAGGCCGGCAGGGCGGAAGGAATGTCGTTCATCGGGGCCGGTTCCTCGCATTGAGCCCCGGGGCGAAGCCGGGGACGGCACCGCCGAATCCTGCGCTGCCTGCGGCCGGCGCAGCTGCGCCGGCGATCGCGATCAGGGTGGCGCGCGCCGGCTCGCTCCCGGCGAGGCTGACGACGATCCGGTCGCCCCGGTGCAGGTCGTCGATCGCTCGATCGGCGCCTCCCTGCCTGATTCGCGTGTCGTCGTCGTAGACGACGACGTGGCGGCGGCCCGCATCGATCAGCGTGATCTCTCGCTTGTCCCTGTCCACGGAGAGCAGGTTTCCCGCCAGGCGCTCGGTGGCCCAGGCACGCCCGGGATGCCCCAAGGCGACACAGGCGACGACCGCGAGGCTCGCCGCGACCCGTCGGCCGGCCGCACGCGGCAGCGCGAGGCCAGTCGCCGGCGGTCGATCCGCAAGGAGCGTAGGCATCGATGGAACGCTAACCGCGGCCCGGTGCGGAGACAAGCGCGAGGGGCGGGGTGCCGCGCGGCGGCCGCGCACGGCCCGGCGCGACCCGGTTGGACCGCCGCCCCGCGGACAGCGGTTTCGCATCGGCAGCGCGTCAGCTAAACCAGCCCACCAAGCCATGGACACGGTGACCCTTCTCGACCTCGTCCGGCGGGGATATTACGCGACCTATCCGCTGCTGCTCTGCTCGGTGGTCGCCCTGGCGGTGGCCGGCGAGCGGCTTTGGGCGCTGCGCGGGCTGGTCGCACGGATGTCCGCCGTGTCCAAGCAGGTCGGCTTCTTCCTGCGCCGGGGCGACGTCGACGCGGCGCGGGATCTGGTCGACCGCGACGCCAGCGATCTGCCGCTCGGGCGCATCTACCGGGAGCTCCTCCCACGGGTCGCGGACACCCCGGTCGACGAGCTACTGGCGATCGGCGAGGGCCACCGCATCGAGCAGGCCCAGGTGTTGCGGCGCAACGTGTGGCTTCTCGGCACGATCGGCAGCGCCGCGCCGTTCATCGGCCTCTTCGGCACGGTGGTCGGGATCATGCGCGCCTTCCACGACATGGCCCAGGCGGGTACCGGCGGCTTCGCGGTCGTCGCCGCGGGCATCTCCGAGGCGCTCGTGGCAACGGCGCTCGGCCTGGCCGTGGCGATCGTGGCGGTGGTCCTGTATAATTATTTTCAGGTGCGGCTGAACGAGACGGCCACGGCCATGCGCGTCGGCATCACGCGGTTCATCGACGCGGTCTGCGCCTACCGGGGAGAGCGTGGCGGTCGGCAGGTTGCCTGAGGGCGACGGTGCGGATGCGGCCGACGAGGCAATCGTCGCCGAGATCAACATCACGCCGCTGACGGACATCTTCCTGGTGCTCCTGATCATCTTCATGATCACGAGCTCGGCGATCATCGAGTCGGGCCCCAAGGTGAGCCTGCCGCAGGCGGGCGTCACCTCGAACGAGACGCGCGGCGTGGTGGTCACGGTGGATCAGGGCGAGAACATCTTCGTCGACGGCAAGCCGACCACGCGCGAGGAGCTCGCCGAGGGACTGCGCTCGGCGGTGGCTGCGGCACCGGTCAAGCGCGTGGTCCTCCAGGGGGACAAGGACGTCATCCTGGGCGACGTGGTCTTCGTCCTCGACGAGGCGCGTAGCGCGGGCGCCGAGGAGGTCGCGATCGCCGCCACCCGCAAGCCGTGAGCGGTTGCGCCGGGGACCCACCTGGCGCCCGGGCGGATCGGCTCGCTATGAGTGGGTCTTGGGATGGCCTTCGACGACTTGATTCTCGCGCCCGAATCGCTCGAGAAGCTGCTCGGCGGGTTGACGGAGCTAGGCCCGGCCCTAGGCCCGGCCGCCGAGGCGGGCCTCACCGGCATTCGTGCCTGGCTCGAGGATGCCGTAGCGGCAAAGCGAGCCGGCGACCGGGAGCGGGCCGTGCGGGCGATCACGGTGGCGATGCGTGGCATCGCCCAGCTGGCCGACTCCCTCGACCCACGCGAGGCTGCGGTGATGCGTGCGGTCGCCACACAGTTCGACAGCGCGCTGCAGCGCGGCGACGCCGGAGAGGCAACGCGCTCGGTGGACCTGATGCGCGAGCGCTCGGGCGCGCGCAGGAAGCGCGACGACGCGAAGGCGTGATCCGGGGCGGCAAGGGCGCCCCGCGCGGACGAGAAGAGAAGGATTGAGCGATGGCCAAGGCGAGCGAGCGAAAGGGCGTCCGGACCGAGGAGTACGAGTGCTGCGCGGCGACGCGCCGCAAGCTGCTCGAGACCATCCGCCAGACCTACGTCAACTTCCCGGTGATTCGAAAGATCCCGTGCCCGACCTGCAAGAAGGTCTTGATGATCACCGTCTACGAGCGTCCGGGAGTGGAGCCGCGCGTCGTTCCGGCATGACGCCGAGGCTGCGGGCAGGCCGCGGATGAAGCGCCTGCGCGGCCCAGCTGCCGCGGACACCGGCGCCCCCCTGGCGCTCGAGGACGAGATCCTCCTGGTGCTCGCCCTGCGCGGGGCGCTCGTGCCAGCGGAGATCGCACGAGCGCTCGGAGGCGAGCCTGCCCCGGTGGAGGCTGCCTTGCACCAGCTCCTCGCAACGGGCGACGTCGCGCGCCCGGCGCATGCGCCCGATCGGGTCGCCCTGGGCCCCCAGGGACGCGCCCGCGCGCGGGCCGCCCTGCTCGC
>CAZGUU010000065.1:0-19569 GCA_964529315.1 uncultured Enterobacteriaceae bacterium | reverse complement strand
CGCAGCCGGCCCACGGTCGCTCCGCGCCGCGCCATGGCATCCCCTCGGCGCTTCCTCAGGAGCGGGCGCGCCAGCGCCGCCGCAGCGACTTCTCGAGGCCGACGGCCAGGGAGGCCACGGCGGCGACCGCCAGGATCAGGGCCCAGGCCAGCGCGTCGATCGGGGCGGTCTGGAACAGCCGGTTCATCAGCGGCACGTAGGTAAGCAGCGCCTGCAGGACCAGCATGATCGAGATCCCAGCCCAGACCCACCGGTTGCTGAACAGACCGACGCGCAGCACCGACTTTTCGAGCGAGCGGCAGTTCAGCAGGTAGAGCAGCTCCACCATGACGAACACGTTGACGGCCGCCGTACGAGCGGCGGCGATCGAGTCGGTCCGCTGCTCCTCCCAGACGAACACGGCGAAGGCGCCGGCGAGCAGCAGAAGCGAGACCAGAACGATGCGCTCGATCAGCACGCCGGTCAGGATCGGCTGCCCCGGGTCGCGCGGGGGGCGGCGCATCGTGCCCTGCTCCTTGGGCTCGAAGGCGAGCATCAGCCCCAGGGCCACCGCCGTCGTCATGTTGATCCAGAGGATCTGCACCGGGAGGATCGGCAGCACCGCCCCGATCGCGATCGCCACGAGCAGCACGAAGCCCTCGCCCATGTTGGTCGGCAGCGTCCAGACGATGAACTTCGTCAGGTTGTCGAACACGCAGCGGCCTTCCTCGACCGCCGCCTCGATGGAGGCGAAGTTGTCGTCGGTCAGCACCATGTCGGCGGCCTCCTTGGCCACCTCGGTGCCGCCCAGGCCCATGGCCACGCCGATGTCCGCCTGCTTGAGGGCCGGCGCGTCGTTCACCCCGTCGCCGGTCATCGCCACGACCTGGCCACGGGCCTGCAGCGCCTCGACCAGGCGCAGCTTCTGCTCGGGCGAAACGCGCGCGAACACCGCGGTGCGCTCGGCCAGCCCCGCGAGCTCCACCTGGGGGGTCGCCGCGAGATCTCCTCCGGTCATCGCGACGAGCTCGCCATCGCCGTCGTGCCGGCGCCCACCGAGCCCGATCTGCCGCGCAATCGCCCGGGCGGTGAGCGCGTGGTCGCCGGTGATCATCTTGACCGCGATCCCGGCGTCCAGGCAGGCGCGCACCGCGGCGATCGCCTCCGGCCTGGGCGGATCCATCATCGCCTGCAGGCCGAGCAGCGTGAAGCCGCCGGCCACCTCGCCGTCCGCGAGCGCCGCCGTCTCGGCGGCCAGCGGCTTGCTCGCCAGCGCGAGAACCCGCAGCCCTCGCGTGGCGAGCTCCTCGGCCTGGCCGAGGACGACGCCAGGATCGACCGCCGACTGCCCCCCGCCGGCTTCGAGCACCCGGTCGCACAGGCGCACCACCCGCTCGACGGCACCCTTCAAATAGACGACCGCCTGGCCGGGCCCGTCGCCCCGGTGCAGGGTCGCCATGTACTGGCGCTCGGACTCGAACGGGATCGCATCCAGCCGCGGGAGCTGCGCGTGCAGGCGGTCGAGGTCGATCCCGGCCTTGCGCGCAGCGACCAGCAGCGCGCCCTCGGTCGGGTCCCCCACGATGCCCCAGCGACCGCCGCGCTCGACGAGCTGAGCGTCGTTGCACAGGGCCCCGGCGACCAGGCACTCGCGCAGCGCCGGCGCATTGGCGAGGTCGGTGAGCGCCGCCCCATCCAGCCGCACGGCGCCGCTCGGCTCGTACCCCGCCCCGCCGACCTCGAAGGAGCGGCCGCCCGCCACCACCGCCTGGACGGTCATCTCGTTCTTGGTCAGCGTGCCGGTCTTGTCCGTGCAGATCACCGTCGTGCTGCCCAGGGTCTCCACCGCCGGGAGCTTGCGGATCACGGCGTTCCGGCGGGCCATCCGGCCGACGCCGATCGCCAGCGTGATCGTGATCGCGGCGGGCAGCCCTTCGGGGATCGCCCCCACCGCGAGCGCCACCGCCGCCATGAAGATCTCGCTCGGCGCCTGCCCGCGCCACAGGCCGAGGGCGTAGGTCGCCGCCGCCAGCCCGAGAATCGCAACCGTCAAGACCTTGCTGAAGGCCGCGAGCTTGCGGGTGAGCGGGGTGGCGATCTCGGTCGTCTCGCCCATGAGCTGGTGGATGCGGCCCAGCTCGGTCGCGGTGCCGGTGGCCACCACGACACCGGCACCTTGTCCGTAGGTGACCAGCGTTCCGGAGAATGCCATGTTCCTGCGATCGGCGACCACCGTCTCCGGCGGCAGCACCTGATCGGCCTTCTCCACCGGCACCGACTCCCCGGTCAGCGCCGACTCGTCGACCCGCAGCTCGCGAGCCCCCGTCAAGCGCAGGTCACCGGGCACCTTGTCGCCGGACTCGAGAAGCACCAGATCGCCGGGAACGATCTCGGCCGAAGGGATGCGACGCCGGCGGCCGTCGCGCCGGACCGTCGCCTCGGTCTTCATCATGGCGACCAGCGCGTCGAGCGCCGCCTCCGCACGCGACTCCTGGACGAACCCCACGACGGCGTTCACCAGCACCACGCCCAAGATCACGCCGGCATCGACCCACTCGCCGAGCAGGCCCGTGACCGCTGTCGCAGCCAGCAGGACGTAGATCAGCGGATGGTGGAGCTGGAGGAGGAAGCGCAGCAACGGGCCGTGGCGATGCAGCTTCGGCAGGACGTTCGCGCCGAATCGCTCGAGCCGCCGGGCGGCCTCGCTCGACGTCAGGCCCTGGTCGACGTCGGCTTCGAGCAGCAGCACCACCTCGTGCGCGGGCAAGCGGTGGTGGCCACTCGAGGATCGCGGCTGCGCATCGAACCCGCTGGCCTTCCCATCCATGGCGTGTCGTCCCTCTCGGCCCGTCGATCGGCGTGCCACTTCGCTTGCGCGCGGCCCGCACCTCCCCTTCGCTGGCCCCGCGCCCCCGGTCCTCGCTCGGCCCCTCTGGCTGTCCGCCTCGCGAGCGCCTCGCGTCGCCTCTTGTCCTTGCTTCCGCGAGCCGACGCAAACACGCCCGGGGGGAGAGCGCAGCCCTCGCCCTGTGCCGTTCGTACCACACTCCTAGTACTTTGGTACTGGCCCACGGGAGTGCCCGAGAATGAAGCGGGCCAGCCATTGGCCTGCGCTCGCGCCACGTCTAACCTGTTTCGGTTCGCGCCGAGCGGATGCAGCCGCCCCCCGACCCGATGGAGCCCGCCTGATCGACGGGGCATGGCTCCAGGAGGTCGGATGGTGGCTGGACGCCCACCGTGGAGACAGGAGAGCCTCGATGCCGGAGTTCCTCGAAACCCTCGCCCGCACGATCGTGCGCCACCCGTGGCGGGTGCTGATCGTGTGCCTGCTCGCGACGGCGGCCGCGGCGTCGGGCACCGCCCGACTGGTCGTCGATCTCGACCTCGAGCGCCAGATGCCCTCCGACCACCCCTACGTCGTGGTCGACCGCAAGATCAGGGCCGAGTTCGGGGGGCGAAACTTCGTGGCGATCGCCGTCGTCCCGAGGGCGGGAACCGTCTGGCGCCCGGAGATCCTGCAGATGGTCCACGCCCTGACGCTCGACCTGCTCGACGCGCCCGGTGTGATCCGGCAGACCGTCGCCAGCCTGTCCTCGCCCTACGTGCGCGTGCCGCGAGATCACGACGGAACCCTCACCACCGAATACCTGATGAAGGAGCCGCCGGTGGACGAGGCCGGGGTGGCCGCGCTGCGCGACACCTACCGGCAGGAGCCCCTGTTCCGCGGCACCGTGGTCAGCGACGACGAGCGGGCCGCGATGGTGTTCGCCGACTTCTACGACGCGACCAACGTCCAGATCGCCGACACGATCGCCGCGATCGTGGCCAAGCACCGCTCGCCCGAGGTGGAGATCGCGGTCAGCGGCGAGCCGGTCTACCGCCACGCGGAGGCCCGGATCGTCGCCCAACAGCAGATCTACTTCTTCGGCACCGTCGCGGCGATCCTGCTGGTCCTGTGGCTCGCCTTCGGCCAGATCCAGGGCGTGATCCTGCCGACCGCCACGGCGCTGCTCAGCACCGCCGTGGCCATGGGCTTCCTCGGCCACACCGACATCCCGGTGAGCTCGTGGACGGCCGCGGTACCCCTGGTGGTCGTGACGGTCGCGGCCGGGCACTCGGCGCAGATGCTCAAGCGCTACTACGAGGCGTACGCGAAGCTGCACGACCGTGCCGCCGCGGTGGTCGAGTCGATGCAGAGCGTCGGCGTGGTCATGGTCGCGGCCGGGCTCACGGCGGGCTGCGGGTTTGCCGCGCTGGCGCTGCTCGGCGTACCGAGCCTGGCCCAGTTCGGCCTGGGGGTGGCCAGCGGCATCTTCGCCGCGGTGATCCTCGAGATGACCTTCATGCCCGCGCTCCGCGTGGTCTGGCCGACCGGCCGCGCCACCGGGGGCGAGGGCCCGCTGTCGAGCTGGCTCGGCCGCGTGATCCGCCCGCTCTCGGCGGCCGTCCTGCGCGCGCCACGCTCGACGGCACTCGCCTTTCTCGCCATCGCCCTGCTCGCCGCGGCCGGGCTTCCCCGGCTCGGCACGGACATCGACAGCCGGCGCTACTGGCCCGAGGAGACACCGATCGGTCACGACCTGAGAGTCTTCGAGCGACACTTCCCCGCCACCACCACGCTGACCGTCATGCTCGAGGGGCCGCCGGGCTCCATGCAGGGCCCCGAGGCGGTCCGGCTGATGACCAGCTTGCAGGCGGCCATGAAGGAGGATCCGGCCGTGGGGCGGACCTCGTCGGTGGCCGACATCGTCCGCCGCACCTACGAGGTCTTCGCTCCCGAGGAAGCCGGCTCAGGCCTGCCGCTCGACCGCGACCTGCTCGCGCAGCTCTTCTTCCTCTCCGACTCCCCTGCCTTCGAGCGGTACGTCGATCGCTCGTACAGCCGCTCGGTGGTGCTCGCCTTCCTGGACCGCGACGGCACGAACGTCACGCGTCGGGTCATGCACCGCCTCGAGGAGTGGGCGGCGCGCAACCCCTCGGACGAGATCCGCGTGTCGCTGGCCGGCGGCGTGGGGCCCACGATCCTCGCGCTGAACGAGCACACCGTCAAGGGCAAGCTGCTCAACATCGCCGTGGTCTTCGCGGTGATCTTCGCGGTCTCGGGCCTCCTGCTGCGCACGCCCGTGGGCGGGGCGTACGTCACGGCGCCGCTCGCCATGGCGCTGCTGGTCAATCTCGGCCTGTTCTCCTGGCTCGGAGTCTCCTTCGACCTGACCGGCGCTTCGATCGCCGCAATCGGCATCGGCATCGGTGCGGACTACGCGATCTACGCGCTCTACAGGCTGCGCGAGGAGCACCGCCGGTTGGGCGCGCTGGAACCCGCCCTGGCCGCCATGCTGGACACCACCGGCCGCGCCATCCTCATGGTCGCGCTGGCGATCAGCGCCGGCTTCGCCGTCTACCTGGGATCAGAGTTCTACGGCTTCCGCATCCTGGGCACGTACGTCCCGCTGACCATGATCGTGAGCGCTCTCACCGCGCTCACCCTGCTGCCAGCGCTGGTCCTGCTGTTCCGCCCACGCTTCATCGTCGGCAACGCGCGCGACGAGGCCAGTGCGGTCGGCGCGCCGGCACGCGGCCAGGCCGCGTAGAGGAGGCCGCCCGCGATTCGCGCCTCGCCCCGATCCGGGCTTTACCTCTCGCCCCCTGAGCGCATCGCACCCCTCGAATCGCGACACCCGGCAGGCTCGGCCGGGGCGCATGCTCCAGGGAGCAGGGAGGACCACACGATGATCGCACGTAGGAAGCTCGCCAGCTTCGGCCTCTTGGTCGCCACGGGCCTGGTGGTTGCGGCTACCGGCACGCCGGCGCTCGGCGCACCCGCGCCCGTCCAGTCGAGGCAGACCCACCAGCAGGCGCGGATCGCACAGGGAGTGCGCAGTGGCGAGCTGACCCGCAGCGAGGTGGCCCGGCTCGAGCGCGAGCAACGCGCCATCGAGGGCCTGCGCCGCGCGTCCTGGTCCGACGGCCACCTCTCGGCGGGCGAGCGCCTGCGCCTCGACGCGGCCCAGGACCGGGCCTCCCGCCACATCGCCAGCCAGAAGCACGACGCGCAGGAGCGCTGAGCGCCGAAAGCCGCGCCGGGCGGGGCTGCTGCCCCCCCGGCCGCCGCCACCCTGGACGGGCTCATGTCCGGGCGCGTCCCGGCCGATGTTCGCACAGGCAGGGGGCTGGGCGATGTTCTCATGGTTCCGCAGCCGTCGCGGGCAGAGTTGGCCTTCCGACGCGACGACGACCGCTCGCCGCAGCGCACCCCGCGCCACCGGGGCAACCCCGGCGAGCCGCCCCGGTCCGACGCGCTCTGCCCTCGCGCCGCGGCGCGAAGCGGAGCCCGGCGAGAGCAGCGCTCCGACCGCACGGGTCACCGGCGCTCCACGCGAGGCGGGCCTGGGCCCTCGCGTGCTCGGTGATTCCGAGATCACCCAGATCTGCAATCTGGGCCAGGTGCGACGCCTGGCGCCAGGGGCCCTGCTGCCCTGGGCCGAGTCGACCGCAGCCGGCCTGATGCTGGTCGTCGAAGGCTCGATCGTGGTGAGCGCCCGCGGCGAAGCAGCTTCTCTCGGCGGCGCATCACCACCCGACGGCGCCTCTCCCCTCGGCGGCGCACCCGTGCTCGCCGTCCTGGGCAAGGGCGCCTGCTGGGGTCGCCTCGAGGAAAGCCACGTCGATCTCCCTTGGGCGAAGCTCGCCGCAGGTGACGCCAGCGTCGTGCTCGAGCTCGACTCCACGGCCGCTCTCCGCCTGCCACCGCACCTCCAGCTCGCCCTCTACGACCGAGCGATGCGCGCCAACGAGGCCGTGGCGCGCGGTTGGTCCGCATCCTGCGCTCGCCTCGACCGCCAGAGGAACGCGGTGCTCGAACGCCTCGCCGAGCACGAGCGGCGCACGAGCGGCGCACTGGTTCGCTGTGCGCTGGCCGACGCGCTCGCCGACGTCCCCCGGCTGCCGGTCTATGCGACGAGCTTGACCGCCAAGCTGCTCGACGATCGCACCAACGTGAGCGAGGTGATCGCTTCGATCAAGGACGACCCGGCGCTGGCCAGCCTGGTGCTCAAGAGCATCAACTCGCCGTACTACGGGCTCAGCCAGAAGATCTCGAGCTACTACCAGGCCTTCCTGCTGCTCGGCGCGAGCAACGTCTATCACCTCGTCCTGGGCAGCGCGGTCGAGAGCACGCTGGCCGGCGGTCCCGATGCGCGGGCGATCCAGCAGCACTCCCAGCTGGTCGCCCTGCTCGCCCACGAGCTCGCCCTGCTGACCAAGAAGGGACAGCCGCAGGTCATGAGCACGATCGGGCTGCTGCACGAGATCGGCAAGGTGGCGGCTCCGCTGCTCTGCGCCAAGGATGCGGCCATCGCGACGATCGTCGAGCTGGCCGGATTCGCCCGGGTCGGCGCGCTGCTGCTCGAAGGCTGGGAGATCCCGCAGCCGGTGCCCGAGGTGATCGAGCACCAGAGCTACCCCGAGCTCGCACCCCCGGAGCGGATTCCGTCGCAGCACCGCGAGGAGATCGCCCTGCTCCACGTGGCGCATCTCGTCCACGACAGGCTGACCGGCGCGGAGGCTCCCGGCGGCGAGAGTCCGTTTGCCCGCGAGTACCTGGCGCTCCTCGGCATCGCGGCCGACAGCGTGGCCGAGCTCTACGCGACCATCCTGCTCCCGGCGCTGGCCCGGCGCGCCTCGCAGATGCCCGAGCGGGTGCGGCGCGCGCTGCGCGAGGCGGCCGCTTCCGGCGCGAGCGAGAGCTAGAGCCGATCCCGGTCCGCCTCGACCGCCGCGCGCTTGGCCGCGAGCCAGGCCTCGTACTCGGGGCCCTCCCAGGCGCGATGGTCGCCGCGCGCATAGGCCTGCGCGTTGCGCTGGTACTGCCAGGCGTTGAGACGGTTCGGCCGCGCGCTGTCGCGCTCGCGGATCACCTTGGCGGGCACGCCGGCGATCACCGAGCCCGGCGGGAGCACCGACCCCTCGCGCACGAACGCCCCACCGGCGACGATCGATCCGCGGCCGATCACGGCGCCGTCCATGATGGTCGCCCCGATACCGATCAGGCAGTCGTCCTCGATGGTGCAGCCGTGGATCGTGCAGTGGTGGGTGATCGAGCAGAAGTCGCCGATCCGCGTCGGCCGGTCGTAGGCCACGTGGAGCATGACGAAGTCCTGGACGTTGGTCATGCGGCCGATGCGAATCTCGTGGCACTCGGCGCGCAGCACCGCGTTGGGCCAGATCGAGGAGTCGGCGCCGATCGAGACGCGGCCGTAGATCTGCACGCCGGGCGCGATCCACACGCTGGGGTGAATGCTCTGCATGTCGGCTCTCCGTTTCTCGCCGAGCCTCCTGGGCGCGACACCTGCCTCACGGCGTGACGATCGCGAAGCTCGCATCTGGCTGGCTGATGGTGCCGAGGAGCGACAGCAGCGCGAGACGGCTGCCTTCGACGTCGAGGTCGTCCGAGAGCACCAGCTCCTTCAGCCCGGCCTGCTTCGTGGCCAGCCGCAGGAGGAGCTCACGCGTCAAGCGCACCGTGGCATCCGGCGGGGATCCGGCGCCGGCTTCTCGCCGGCGGTGGTGCAGCACGCCGTTGGCAAGCGCGAGGACGTGGGTCTCACCCAGGTCGGTGAACACCAGCTCGACGGTCACGCGCTTGCCCTCGGCCTTGCGGCCGTCCACGCGCGTGGCCAGGACGTCGAGGAATCGCCCGAGCGGCATGCGGCGCAGGAGCTCGATCGCCACCGAGGGGTCGACCGCCGAGTGGGTCGCGCCCGTGCGCAGCTCGCGGGCTGCGCTCAGGTACTCGTCGCGCCACGGGCCGGACTCGGCCTGGTAGCCGAGCTGGTCGTAGGTCCGGGCGAGCAGGCCGCGGGCCTGGGCGTCGTCGGGAGCGGCAAACACCAGGTGGTCGAGGAGGGTCGCGACCCAGCGGTACTCCGCCCGATCGAAGGCCTCCTGCGCCTTGCGCAGCACCTCCTGCGCCCCGCCCATCGCCTCGACGTAGCGTCGCGCCGCCTCGACGGGCGGCAGCGGGTCGAGGTGGGCTGGGTTGCCGTCGAACCAGCCGAAGTAGAGCTGGTAGACGGCCTTGGCATTGTGCCGCAGCGTGCCGTAGTAGCCCCGGCTCGCAAAGGTGCCCGCGAGCTCCGCGGGCAGCTCGAGCTGCTCGGCGATCTCCTGCGGCGTCCACCCCGAGCTGGCCAAGCGCAACGTCTGGTCGTGGATCAGCTTGTAGGTATCGCGCTGCCTCTCGAGGTAGTCGATCACGCGAGCGTTGCCCCAGACCGGCCAGTGGTGGCTCGCGAGGACCACCTCCGCGTCGCCGAAGCGCTCGATCGCCTCGTCGATGTAGCTGCTCCACAGGAGTGCGTCGCGCACCTTTGCACCGCGCAGGGTGTAGAGGTTGTGCATGGTGTGCGAGACGATCTCGGCACCACAGTAGGCCCGCACATCGGGCAGGTAGAAGGCCAGCTCGGCGGGCGCCTCGGAATCGGGCACGTACTGGAAGACGAAGCGCACGCCGTCGATCTCCATCTCCTGCGGCGTGCGGTCGACGAGGTCGGTCGGCTCGGCGATACCGATGCGGCTGCGCGCCGGCCCCTTGCCCAGGCCGGTGTCCACGTGACCGCGCTCGGAGTGGGCCAGGTCGAGGCCGTACATGTAGCCGGCGCGCCGCCCCATGGCGACGCCGGCCAGCACGTTCTCGCTGGTCGCCTCCTCCATGAAGCGCTTGGGCGCGACGATGCGTACACCGTCGCGCGCGGCACCCTCGGGTAGCACCCCGTCGACGCCGCCGAAGTGGTCGACGTGGCTGTGGGTGAATACGATCGCGACCACCGGCCGCTCGCCCAGGTGGCGGCGGGCCAGCGCCAGCGCAGCCCGCGCGGTCGCCGCGGTGGTGAGCGGGTCGACGACGATCCAGCCGGTCTTGCCACGGATCAGCGTCATGTTGGAGATGTCGTAGCCGCGCACCTGCCAGACGCCGTCGACCACCTCGAACAGGCCATGGATGCCGTTCAGCTTGGCCTGGCGCCACAGGCTCGGGTGGACGCTCGCCGGGGCGGCGCCGCTCACGAAGTCGTAGCTCGTCATGTCCCACACGACCCGCCCGTCGTCGTCGCGGATCACGAGCTTCTCCTCGCTGGCGACCAGGCCGCGCCGGGCGTCCTCGAAGTCCTGCGGGTCATCGAGCGCAAGGCCCGCGGCCGCGGCGGCATTGGCCGCCCGCGTCGGCTCGGTCGGGGCGGTGTGCCCGTGGGCGTCGGCAAGAGCCGCCGGCGCGAGCGGCGGCGGCGTGGCCTCGCGCGTGCAGGCGGCCAGAGCCACTACGAGCCAAACGGCCGGCGCAACCCCGACCCTCATCGCGCCACCTCGAGGTCCTCGCGCACCCGGCGGGCTGCGGCGAGAAAGAACGCCCCGGCGACCAGCCCCATGCACGCCACCACGGCCAGGGAGTAGCGGATGGCCCCCGGCCCGAGACGCGCTGCCCAGCGGTCGTTCAAGAAGCCCACCAGCAATGGCCCCAGGCCCAGGCCGACCAGGTTCAGCAAGAAGAGCAGGATCGCCGAGGCGGTCGCCCGCATGTGCAGCCCGACCACGCCCTGCGCGATGGTCAGCATCGAGCCGATGTACATGTTGGCCAGGAGGTAGAACGGCAGGAAGGACGCCATTGCCGCCCGCCGATCGGCCAGAAAGAGAAAGCCCAGGGCGAAGGGCACGGCGGCGGTGATGGTCGCAGCAGAGAGCCAGGCGTACCAGCGCCGATCGCGCCTGGCCAGCCGATCGGCGAGCGCGCCGCCGAGCATCGCACCCGCCGCTCCCCCGATCCCGACCGAGAGCCCGAGCCACCTGCCGATGTGCAGGCTGTCCATGCCGTGCACGCGAGCGAGAAAGCTGGGACCCCAGGCGAGTACGCCGTAGCCGCCGAGCGAGGCGGCAGCGCCGCCGCACGCGACGCAGATGAACGAGCGTCGCTGCAGCAGCACGCGAAGCACCTCGCCGACCGGCGGGCTCTGCGGGCCGGCCGTGCGGCCCTCGGATTGGCCGCGCGGCAGCTCGCGCACCGTGAGCCGCACGAGCAGCGCGAGCGGCAGGCCGGGCAGACCGACGACCAGGAACGCAGAGCGCCAGTCGAAGTGGGTCACCATCCAGCCGCCGCCCAGGTAGGCGAGCATCGATCCGACGTAGACGCCGGTTGCGTAGATGGAGAGCGCCGTCGCCCGTCGCTCGGGCGGGAAGTAGTCCGAGAGCAGCGAGTGCGCCGGCGGGCTGCCCGCCGCCTCGCCGACGCCGACGCCGATCCTCGCCAGCGCGAGCTGCACGAAGCTGCGCGCCAGCCCCGACGCCGCGGTCATGGCGCTCCACAACCCCAGGCCGAGCGCAATCACGTCGCGGCGCGAGCCGCGGTCGGCCCAGCGCGCGATCGGGATCCCGGCCACGGTGTAGAACAGGGCGAAGGCGAAGCCGGAGAGCAGGCCCATGGCCGTGTCGGAGACGCCCAGATCTTGCTTGACGGCCTCGAGCAGGATGGCGAGGATCTGGCGGTCGACGAAGTTGAACACGTAGACGACGAACAGCAGGCCCAGCACATAGCGCGCATACGCCGGTGACGGCGGTGCGAGCGACGGCTCGTGCGCCGGCGCGGAGTCGAGCGCGCGTCCCGGAGCGCGCCCCACCCGCGATGCTCGCCCGCGCCACGAGGCGATGGAGCCCTTCGGCTCCGCCTCCGGCTGCGAGCGACGCCCCGGCTTCACCATCGCCTCATCGGCGCCGTCTCCCCGGAGCGCGACCCGGGCACACTGCGCGCACGCGGATCGCGTCGCGCGAAGCGCGGCGCGTCAGCCCTTCGCGCGCGCAGCCGGCTGCACGTCCCGCTGGGCGCGAGCGCCGAGGTAGCGCGCCAGCCGGCCGGCGAGGCCCGGGGTAAAGCGCTTGAGCCAGTACATCGCCCAAGCCTCGGGGGCGACGGGCAGCACTGCGCGGTTGCGCGCCACACCCGCGAGGATCGCCGTGGCGACGCGCTCGGGCCCGTAGTTGCGCCGCTCGTACTCGGCCGCCATGCGCTCGCGCGCACCGGGCGCCGCGGCCAAGCCACGCAGCCGCGAGCTGCGCGTGATCGGCGTGTTGATGATGCCCGGGCAGACGGCGGTGACACCGATGCCGTGCGGCTCGAGCTCGATGCGCAGGGCCTCGGAGAGGCCGAGCACGGCAAACTTCGTCGTGCTGTACGCGGCGAGCAGCGGTGTGGCGACGAAGGCCGCCGCCGAGGCGACGTTCACCACGTGCCCGCCGCTCCCACGCGCGACCATCGGCGGGACGAAGAAGTGGCAGCCGTGCACCACGCCGCGCAGGTTGATGCCGACGATCCACTCCCAGTCCTCGAGCGAGGTGTCGGCGAAGGTCGCGCCCAGCCCCACGCCGGCGTTGTTCATCAGCAGGTCGACCGCGGGCCAGCGCCGGTGCACCTCCGCGGCGAGCGCTTCCATCTGCTCGGCGTGCGCGACGTCGACGGCTCGCGCGAGCACCTCGCGGCCCAGGGCCCGCGCGTCGGCCTCGGTGCGCGCGAGGCCCTCGGGCACGAGGTCGCACAGCACCAGGCCGGCCCCGCGGCGGGCCAGGGCGAGGGCGGTCTCGCGCCCGATGCCGCTGCCCGCGCCGGTGACCAGGGCCACGCGGCCGGCGAGATTGGAGACGTCCATCGGGGGCGGAGTATCAGGAAGGGCGCGCCCAGGGCAACGGCCCCACGCCCTAGCCCCGCTGGCCCGTGGCTGCCCGGACGGGGGGCCTCCGGCGCGACGGGGACGCTCTCGAGTCGGACTGCGCGCCTGGACCGTCACGGCCCCTCGTCGATCAGGTTGCGCCGAAGCGAGTCTTGGCATCGAACGCGGTGCCGGTGGACATCGAGGCTTCCACTTCGACCGCTCGAGACCGGTCGATGAGCTCTCGGCCTTCGGCGGGGCCCCGCAGCGCTCTTGCAGCTCGCCCGCCCTCGTTGACTCCCCACTCCCGGCGATGCACAGTCGCCCCGACGCGACGCTGCTCGCAGGAACCAGGCGATGTCCGAGCCCAAGCCCTCCCGCCCAGCGCCCGCCGCCGACGAGCTGCGCGAGCACATCCGCACCTGGGAGGAGAAGACGCTCGCGCCCGCGCTCGAGCGCGACGGCGAGCGCAAGCCGGCGTTCACCACGCAGGCCATGCGCTGGCCGATCCGCAGCCTCTACACGCCGGCGGACCTCGAGGACATCGGCTTCGACTACCTGCGCGACGTGGGCTTCCCCGGCGAGTACCCGTACACGCGGGGCACCGAGCCCAACGGCTATCGCACCCGCCTGTGGACGATGACCCAGGTGACCGGCTTCGGCACCGGCGAGGACTGGGCCAAGCGCGGTCGCTACATGCTCGAGCAAGGCCTCCAGGGCCTGATCATCGAGTACGACCTGCCGACCACCAACGGCCTCGACTCCGACCACCCACTGGCCGCGGGCGAGGTGGGACGCGCCGGGACCGCGATCGACTCCTTGGCCGACATGGAGGCCGCGCTCGACCTGCCGTTCGAGAAGCTCAGGCGCCTCACCTCGGTGTGCAACGCACCGCAGCCGGTGAACCTGGCGATGATCATCGCCGCGCTGGAGAAGAAGGGCATCGACCCGGCGTCGTTCACGCTGCAGATGCCCAACGCGATCTTGATCGAGTACACCTGCGTGGGCCGCTACATCTTTCCGCCCGAGCACGGCCTGCGCATCGCCACCGACGTGATCGAGTACACGATCCGCAACCACCCCGGCTGGATTCCGATCTCGGTGATCAGCGCGCAGCTCTACGCGGCCCATGCGCACCCGGTGCAGGAGCTGGCCTTCTCCTTCGCCATCGCGCTCGAGTACCTCGACGCGGTGCTCGCCCGCGGCTTCGACGTCGACACCGTGGCGCCCTACTTCAGCTTCGTCACCGGGATCGACATGGATTTCTTCGAGGCGGTCGGCAAGCTGCGCGCCTACCGCAAGATCTGGGCGCGCCTGATGCGGGAGCGCTATGGGGCCAAGCGCCCCGAGTCGCTGCGCGTGCGCCTCACGGCGTCGCCCGGCACCATGTCGCTCACGCTCCAGCAACCGCTCAACAACATCGCCCGGCTGGCCATCCAGATGCTCGCCTGCGTGCTGGGCGGCGGAGGCCAGACGATGACCACGCCGCTGCACGACGAGGCGCACGCCCTGCCGAGCGAGGAAGCCATCCGGGTCGGCGTGGCCATCCAGAGCATCGTCGCGCACGAGAGCGGCGCCGCCGAGACGGTGGACCCGCTGGGAGGCTCCTACTACGTCGAGCACCTGACCAAGCGGATCGAGGACGCGGTCTTCGCCGAGATGGAGAAGATCGAGGCCATGGGCGGCGCGCTCGCCGCGATCCGCGGCGGCTACTTCCAGCGCGAGCTCGCCCGCCAGCAGTACGAGCGCACCCGCGCCGTCGAGAGCGGCAGCCGCAAGCTGGTCGGCGTCAATCACCTGCAGCAGCCCGGCGAGCGGCGCACGATCGACGTCTTCAAGGTCGATCCGGCCGTCGAGCAGCGCCAGATCGACGAGCTCTCCCGCCTGCGCGCCGAGCGCGACACCGAGAGAGTCGCGGCGGCCCTCGAGGGGGTGCGCCGGGCGGCCCAGGGGACCGACAACCTGGTACCGCCCATCCTCGAAGCGGTGCGCGCCTACGCCACGCACGGCGAGATCTGCAGCGTGCTGCGCGAGGTGTTCGGCGAGTACCACCCCGACGCGATGGTCGCCGGGGTCTGAGCGCCGATGCCCGTCTCGCCCGCCTCCCGCCGGCCGGTCCGCGTGCTTCTGGCCAAGCTCGGCCTGGACAGCCACACGATCGGCGTGACGGTGGTCGCGGCCGCGCTGCGCGACGCCGGCATGGAGGTCATCTTCAGCGGCTTGAAGCAGACGCCCGAGATGGTGGTCGAGACCGCGCTCGACGAGGACGTCGACGTGGTGGGGCTGAGCAGCCTGTCCGCGGCGCACATGCGCCACTTCCCGCGCGTGGTCGCGCTGCTGCGCCAGCACGGCGCGGGCGACAAGCTGGTGATCGCCGGCGGGGTCATCCCCGAGGAGGACGCCGCGGAGCTGGGCCGCCTCGGCATCCGCCGGATCTTCACCATGGGCACCCCCACGGCGGAGATCGTCGACTTCATTCGCGGCTGGCACGAGGCACGGTGCTGAAGGTCATCGCCCTGATCCGGCGGCGCGCCGACCTCTCGCGCGCCGAGTTTCGCCGCCACTACGAGGAGATCCACGCGCCCCTGGCCCTGCGTCACCTCGACCAGCTCAGCGGCTACGTGCGCAACCACGTGACCGCCGAGCTCGACGGAGGCCCCGCCGGCTTCGATTGCTTGACGGAGTTCTGGTACGCCGACCGCGCCGCCTTGCAGAGCGTGCTCGCCTACATGGGCTCGCCCGCGGCCGAGCCGATCCGTCGCGACGAGCTGACCTTCATGGCGCGCGAGGAGAACGTGATCCTCTCCGTCGAGGAGCGGCTGGTGCTGGGGGCGCGCTCGAACGTCGCCCGGTCCGGCCCGGACACGGCGCGCGCCGCTGCGGCTGCACCTTCCGCCGGCTCGGCCAAGACCGTCATCTTGGCGGCCTGCCCGCGGGGAGAGCCGCGCGAGACGTTCCTACGCCGCCAGGACGCGGCGCTGCGCGCCTGGCTCGAGGCGGGCTCGCACGCACCGACTGGAGCCGAGCTCGCCACGCAGCGCGACTGGGCGGCGCGGCTGCTGCGCTGTACGCACGACGCCGTTCTGCCGGCCGGCGGCGCCCCGTCGCCCTGGGACTCGATCACCGTACTGTGGCATGCCGCGTGGCCCGCGAGCGATCGGCGACCCGGCGAAGTCGGACCAGCCGACTGCGAGGTGGGCACCCCCAGAGCGAGCGATCTCGAGCCGGGCAGCGAAGGTCCGAGCGGGCCGTGGCGCGAGCCGCCGCTGCCCAGCGCGGAGCGTCGCCTCTGCCTGCGCGTCATGGAGTGCGTGAGCCCTCTGGGCCGCCCGTGACGGCGGTGCGGGGTGTGCCGGGGTCGAGCTCTCGGGCCTTGCGTCGCCGTACATTTCTTCTCTCTGACCGGGCGCGGCAGGAATTCTACCTTGCGACGCAAGTCGGGTGCCCTCCTTCGAGCACGGCATCCTGGTGCAGATCTTCCGCAGCCAGCCGGAGCTGGTCCCGACGCTGCGCGCCTCGCGGCTCGGTGTCTCGTTGCCCGCATCGAGCATTGCCGTAGTCGCCGAATCCACGCTCGACCCGCTCGCCTCGGCCGACCTCCGTGCCGACCTGGTCGTCGAGCTGCGCGGCGCCTCCGGCGCGGTCGCGGATGGCGGCTGCGCGGCGGGACCGCGCATGGCGACCGCGCGGCACGAGGTGCGGCCGTGGTAGCGCGGCCGTTGATGTGCCGCGGCGTCGCGTCTAGAAGCGCTGGACGATGAGCCCTCCATCCCCGGCGGCACTCTCGAGACGGCCGGCCGCCGGCTCGCGCAAGCGCGAGCCGGCGGCTCCGGGCCGCGTGCGCCTGACGCTCGCGCAAGCCGGAGCCGCGCGGAGCCGCCGTCCGAGCGGCTACCTGGTGGGCATCGACGTCGGCGGCACCTTCACCGACCTGGTGCTGGTCCGCCCGGACCGCAGCTTCCACGTCGACAAGACGGCGACCACCCCGCTCGACCAGAGCGAGGGGGTGATGAACGGCCTGGCCCGCCTCGCCGCGAGCGAAGGGAAGAGCCTGGCCGAGCTGCTCGCCGCGACCGAGCGCATCGTCCACGGGACGACCACCGCCGACAACACCTTGATCCAGATGACCGGTGCAGTCACGGGGCTGATCACCAGCGAGGGCCATCGCGACGAGATCGAGCTGCGCCGCGGCTACAAGGAGAGCATCTGGGATCCCGCCTACCCTGCGCCGCCGCCGATCTGTCCGCGCCGGCGGCGGATCGGCGTGCCCGAGAGGCTCGACTTCCAGGGCGAGGTCGTCGTGCCGCTCGACGAGGACGCCGTGCGCCGCGCGATGCGCCGCCTGGCGCTCCAGGGAGTCGAGTCGCTCGCCGTGGTGCTGCTCTTCTCGTTCGTCGACGCGACACACGAGCGGCGGGTGCGCGAGATCGCCGCCGAGGAGCTGCCCGGCGTCGACGTCTCGCTCTCCTGCGAGGTGATGCCGCGTGCTCCCGAGTTCGAGCGCACCTCGACGACCCTGGTGAACGCCTACGTCGCACCGCGGATCAAGCGCTATCTGGCCCACCTCGAGCGCGCGCTGCGCGAGGCCGGCTACGCGCGCGATCTCCTGCTCATGCAGTCCAACGGCGGCCTGATGACGGCTTCGTACGTGGCCGGCAAGGCGGTCGCCGTGCTCGGATCGGGTCCGGCCGGCGGCGTGGTCGGCGCCTGCCACGTGGCCGGCGCGGCCGGGGTCGAGGATTTCGTCTCGGTCGACATGGGCGGCACCAGCTACGACGTCTGCCTGGTGCGCGGCGGCCATCCACAGCCGAGCACCTCGTGGAGCTGGCACCACCGCTACCTGATCGGCCTGCCGATGATCGACGTGCAGTCGGTGGGTGCCGGCGGCGGCTCGATCGCCAGCGTCGTCGAGGGGTCCCTGCACGTCGGACCGCAGAGCGCCGGCGCGCAGCCCGGGCCGATCTGCTACGGCCGCGGCGGAGCGCAGCCGACCGTGACCGATGCCAACCTCGTGCTCGGCTACCTCGACCCGGAGCGCTTCTGCGCCGGCGAGCTGCGCCTGGAGGTCGACTCGGCGCTGCGCGCGATCGACGAGCAGATCCGCCGGCCGCTCGGCCTGGCTACGGTGGAGGAGGCGGCGCACGGGATCCTTCGCCTGGTCAATGCCAACATGGCCGACGCGGTTCGCCGGGTCTCCGCGGCGCGCGGTGTCGACCCGCGCCATCTTCCGCTGGTCGCCTTCGGCGGCAACGGCGCGCTGCACGCCGGGATGCAGGCCGCCGAGATCGGCTGTCCAGAAGTGCTCGTTCCCAGGACCGCCCCGACCTTCTCGGCCCTGGGCCTGCTGCTCACCGACCCGGCCGTCGTCGACCTGCGCTCCTACATCGCACCCGCCGGCGAAGCGGACACGGAGCACTTGACCCACCTCTACGGAGAGATGCAGCAGGCGGCGCTCGCCGCGCTGGCGCGCGGCGGCTTCCCGGCGCGCGACGTGCGCCACCAGCGGATCGCCTACCTCTGCTATCCCGGGCAGACCTTCGACATGGCGGTGCCCGTGGCGAGCGACGGACGCCTGGGCCGGCGTGATTTGGAGCGCCTGATCGCGGCGTTCCACGAGGCTCACGAGGAGCTCCACACCTACGCCTCGCGCGACCAAATGCCGATCCTGCGCGCCGTCGGCCTACGCTCGACGGCCGTCACCGCCAAACCCGAGCTGCCACGCATCGCCTGGTCGCGGCGCGACGCGCGCAGCGCGCTCCAGGGCACGCGCCGCGCCTACTTCGCGGGCCGCTGGCTCTCGACGCCGGTGTACGACGGAGCCAGGCTGCGCGCGCGCCAGACGGTCGCCGGGCCGGCGATCGTCGAGGAGCCGTTCACCACGCTGGTCGTCCACCCGGGCCAGCGGGCGACGCTGGATACGCTGGGCAACTACCGCCTGACGCTGCCCGGGCGCTCTGCCTGACCCCCCGGACGGTGGCAATTCGCCGCGCCTCGTGGCATTTGTCGCAGCGTGATCCGCAAGGTGCGGGATTGGACCTGCAGCCTGGTGTTCATGCTGGTCTTCGGCGCCAGCCTGCTGGTCTGGGACGTCGCGCTGCGCATTGCCGGACTGCTCGGGCTGCGCGCCCAATCGTACACCGGCAACGCCCTGCAGGTCTGGCTCTTCTGGACGCTCGCCATCTGCCGGATCCGCGTCGCGGTGGAGCGCTCGCCCCTGGTGCGAAAGCACACCTCCTACATCATCGTCTCGAACCACCAGAGCCTGTTCGACATGCCGATCTTCGGCGTTCAGTTCTTCACCAACTTTCCCAAGTACATCGCCAAGATCGAGCTCGCGAAGTGGATCCCCGCCATCTCCTTCCACCTGCGCCACGGCGGCCACGCGATCATCGACCGCAAGGACCGAGAGGGCGCCGTCAAGGCAATCGACGAGCTCGGGCGCACGATCCTCGACCACGGCTTCTCGGCGGTGATCTTTCCCGAGGGCACGCGCGCGCGACATGGCGAGCTGAGGCCCTTCAAGCCCGCCGGGACCGTCGCCCTGCTGCGCCAGGCACGCCACACGCCGGTCGTCCCGGTGTGCATCGACGGCTCGTGGCGCATCATGGAGCACTCCATGCTGCCGGTGCCCTTCGGCATCACGCTAGACGTCTGGATCGGCGATCCGATCGAGCGGCGCGACGACGAAGACCCCTTCGCCATCGTCGCCGAGGCCGAGCGCCGCATCCAGGCCGCGCTGCAGCGCATGCGAGGCGCCGCGGACGCTCCCGGCGCTGCGGGCTCCACCGGCGCCCCGGCCTCCGCGAGCCAGCCCACGATGGCGGACGGCGCGGGCCTCGAGGCCTGCGAGCCGGCTCCCAGCCGCGCGGCAGAGGAGCGCGACGGCCGCACCCCGCTCGCCTCC
>CAZGUU010000064.1:17955-19658 GCA_964529315.1 uncultured Enterobacteriaceae bacterium | reverse complement strand
GCACCCCAGGCGTGCGCTCGCCGCGGCGCGTAGCGCCGCGGGCGGCGTCTGGGAGGCGCTGGCCGCCGGCCTCCACCCCGCCTCGCCCACCCCGCTCAACGTGGAGATCGGCCCGCACCGTCGCTTCGACTGGCTGGACATGGACCTGGAGGCCGTCCGCCGGATCAAGAGCCGTCTAGGCGGAACGGTGAACGACGTCGTCCTGGCGATCGTCGCCGGGGCGGTGCGCCACTTCCTGCGCGAGCGCGGCGTCGACGTGGCGGGCCTCGAGTTCCGCGCCATGGTGCCGGTCAACGTGCGCGGCGAGGAGGGCCGCGCCGAGCTGGGCAACCGGGTGGCGATGCTGGTCGTCGACCTGCCGCTCGGCGAGCGGGATCCACGCCGCCGCCTGGAGCGGGTGGTCGAGGCGACCCGCGCCGTCAAGCACTCGCGCCAGGCGGCGGGCATCCAGGCGATCGAGGAGCTGGGCGATGCGACCTTCACCTCGCTGTTCACCGAGTTCGCGCGCTTCGCTGCGCAAAGCCGCCCCTTCAACCTGGTGGTGACCAACGTCCCGGGGCCCTCCTTTCCGGTGTACATGCTCGGAGCGCGCATGCTCGCCTGCCACCCGCTGGTGCCCCTCTACAGCAACCAGGGGCTGGGCATCGCGCTGCTCAGCTACGACGGCCGCCTGCACTGGGGCTTCAACGCCGACTGGGATGCACTGCCCGACCTCCACGCTCTGGTCGAGGCCGTGGATCGCGAGCTCGCGGCCCTGGTGGAAGCGGCGAGCGTCGACTCGCATGCCGCCTGACCATCGATGAGCCCGGGCCGCCGCCTCAGGCTCGCGGCGCTGGGCCTGGTCCTGGTGATCGCGCTCGGCACCGCCGGCTACATGCTCATCGAGGGCATGTCGCTCGGCGATGCCGTCTACATGACCGTCACGACGATCTCGACCGTCGGCTATCGCGAGATCACGCCCCTGGGGGCCGCGGGGCGGGTGTTCACCATGGGGCTCATCGTCGTGGGCGTGGGTACCGCGCTCTACCTGACGACGACGGTGGCCGAGAGCCTGATCGAAGGGCATCTTCGCGATTCGTGGGGGAAGGCCGTCATGCAACGCCATATCGACCAGCTCGAAGGGCACGTGATCATCTGCGGTTACGGACGCTTCGGCCGCGTGGTCGCCGAGGAGCTGCGCCGCAAGGCCGTGCCGACGGTGATCATCGACCAGGACGCATCGCTCGAGGCGGAGCTACGCGAGTCGGGCCAGCACCACGTGATCGGCTCGGCGCTCTCGGACGAGATTCTCGAGCGCGCCGGGGTCGCTCGCGCCCGGGCGGTGGTGGTCGCGACGGCCTCGGACTCGGACAACGTCTTCGTCACGCTCTCGGTCCGCGAGAAGAGCCCGCGGGTGCGCATCCACGCGCGCGGCGAGTCCGACGCCGGCCTGCGCCGCCTGCGGCTGGCCGGCGCGGACCAGAGCGTCTCCGCCTACCAGATGGGCGGCGTGCGGGTCGCTTCCTCGATCCTGCGCCCGTCGGTCGTGGACTTTCTCGAGATCTCGGCGCCGGGGCGTGGGGAGACGATCGACCTGGAGGAGGTGCGGCTGGAGGCCGGCTGTCGCGTGGCGGGGATGGCCATCGAGCGCGTCGAGCGCGAGAACCCGCGCCTGCGGGTGGTCGCGCTCAAGCGTGGCGCCGAGCCCATCCGCCTCATCCCGG
>CAZGUU010000064.1:0-17945 GCA_964529315.1 uncultured Enterobacteriaceae bacterium | reverse complement strand
GCCGACGACCGAGCTGCACGACGGCGACTACCTGGTGGTCATCGGCGACCGCTCGAGCCTCGAGCAGCTCGCCCTGAGCTGCGCCGGGCGCGCCTCCGGCTGAGCGTGGTCGGGGGAGTCGGATGCCGGCCCGAGCCGCCTGCGGCTGGCCGGCGTGGATGAGGGTGCCTCGCCCTGGCGGAGGGGCTGCGGTCGGGGCGATTGGCGTCGGGAGCGCGCGATTGATAGGCGAGCTGAGCACGGTGGATCGCGAGCCCGCTGCGCCGCCCGGCGCAGCTCCCGGCCAGCCGGAGATTCAGGGGGAACCATGAGAAGACCAAGCAGGCTCGTTGGCGCCGCGACGGCGGGGATCGCCTGGGTCGCGGCAGGACTCCTGGGTGCCGGCGAAGCGCGTGCCGACGTGAAGCCGGGCGACCGCATCGACGCCTCGAACGTCGCCCAGGCGAAGGACATGATCTCGCCCGGCGTGCAGTGGTGCGTCGAGAAGGGCATGCCGATCCGCGTCGGCGAGACGAAGAAGGTCGAGCTGCCACGGGCCTACCGCGAGGCGACCGAGAAGTACTCGGGGCAGGTGAAGCTCTCCGAGGACGGCCGTAAGCTCGAGGGCTACGTGGCGGGACTGCCTTTTCCCAAGATCGACCCGAAGGATCCCCAGGCGGCCGTCAAGATCATGTGGAACTACGATCGCAAGCCGCTGATCACAGACGACGTCGACATCCGCAACTTCGATGCCGACGTGGGCACGATCTACGGCGGGGGCAAGGAGATGTCGGTCGAGCGGCACTACCTGCTCGACCACTTGCGCCGCCTGATGTACGTCGGGCGCCTGTTCGTCGACCCGAAGCCCGAGAAGCCGTCGCAGGACGGCGTGCAGTACCGCCAGTCGCTGCACCCGATTCTCGAGCCGTTCGATCTGAAGGGCGTGGGCGTGCTCAGCTACCGCTACCTCGACCCCGACAAGCAGGACGACAGCTGGCTCTACCTGCCTGCGCTGCGCCGCGTTCGCCGGCTCTCCGGCGCGCAGCGCTCGGACTCGCTGTTCGGCCAGGACACCGACGTCGACAGCTACTACGGCTACGATGGCCACCCGGCCTGGATGGACTGGAAGTTCCTCGGCGAGAAGGAGATGATCGGCATCCTCCATGCCGAGAACCTGCCGGTGAAGTGGGGCACCGGCGGCGCCGACTTCGCGATCGACGACGTCTGGGAGAAGCGCAAGGTGTGGGTCGTCGAGGGGACGTCGAAGTACCCGCAGTACGCCTATGGCAAGCGCGTGATCTACGTCGACCAGGAGGCGTGGGTGATCCTCTACTCGGACATCTACGACCGCTCGGGCAGCCTGTGGAAGGTGTGGATCAACGACTACACGTTCCGCAAGCAGGCGCCGGGCGGGAAGATCACCTACGAGGACGAGATGGGCTTCGGCCCCGCCCTGATGATGGTCGACACGCAGCTCTCGCACGTGACCAAGGCGGCCATGCCCAGCCCGCGCTTCCCCGGCGAGGAGGGCTGGTACTTCAACCAGGGCGAGAAGTCGGGCACCACCGAGGACTTCTTCACCGTGGCGCACATGATCGGCGCGAGCCACTGACGCCGAGCGGGCGAGCGGCCGCTGCGAGTCGGGCACGACGCGGCGGCCACCCGCCCGGTATGGCGAGCCGGGGCAAGCGGGCTTCGGCCGCTGCGGGCGACGGCAGGGCTGGCGGGGCGGGTGCCTTGCGTGCGCTACGGCTCGGGCGCGGGCGGCGGAAGCGAGTTCAGCAGCACCTCGAGCTCCGGGAGGAAGCGCGGGATCTCCTCGGCCAGCTCCGCGGCGATCGGCTCGCTGTAGGTGTGCGTGCTCAAGCTGCGCGCCTCGAGCATGCGGAACCAGAGCGCTTCGTCCTGCGCCCATCCGCACTGGAGGGCATGGGCCAGGGCCGACTTCGGGCTCCGCACGACGACGGCCTCCGCGGCCGCCGCTGCCTGCGCCGCCTTCCATGCGAGCTCGAAGCAGAATTCGAAGCGCTGGATCAGACCGTCTCGCAGGAGCGCATCTTGACCACCAGTCGCCGCGAATCTCAGGCACGCCTCCGCCAGCCTGTCCACGGCTCGCGCGAGATCTGCTCTGAGCGGTGTGGCCTTAGGCACGGGGGCTTGCCTCCTCCTGATCCAGCGAGAGCGCGATCGCCTCGCGCAGGGCTTCCCGCCGAAACGCCTCGGTGGTGCGACGCAGGTCGACGAGATCGAAGCTGCGCAACGTGGGTAGGTCCTCCAGGGCATCACGCAGGCGGGCGAGCGCCGCGAGGTCGAGCGATGCCGGGCCCTCGAAGGCGATGTCGAGATCGGCGCCCGGCTGCGCGGTTCCCGTGGCCTCGGACCCGATGATCCACGCCCGGTAGTGCCGCGCGTCGAGCTGTCGCGCGAGGACTCGCGCCACGGCGTCGTGAAGGGCTCGTCCCTGGAGGCACTCCCGGAGCCGCACGCCGCGAGTATGGCGGCATCGAGGAGCGCCGGCAAACGGGTTGCACGGCGAGTCGCTCAGGCGAGCCCGAGCCGGAGCGCGCGCAGTGCGACGTCGGCGCCGAGCCCGAGCAGGAAGAGACTGCCGAAGCGGCGTGTGTGCTGGAAGGCGAACGCCGAGTACCAGAGCGGCCAGATGTCGGGTGGGTAGCCCTCGGGCGGCCCGGCCGGGCGCGCCTGGGCGAAGACGCGCACCGCGCGGACGTACCACTGCCCCGCCAGCAGCACGGCGAGCAGCGGCCAGGAGAGCGCGCCGCTGGCGACCAGCCAGAAGACCAGCAGGTACTGCGCGCTCAGCATGCCGATGGTGACCAGGCGCGCGTTGCGCTCGCCGAGCAGCACCGGGGCCGTGCGGATGCCCTTGCCCTGGTCGGCGTCGAGCTTGTCGATGTGCTTGCCGAAGAGCACGGTGGTGGCCGCGAGCGCGGTGGGCAGGCTTGCCAGGATCGCCGTCGCGGAGATCGAGCCGGTGATCACGTAGTAGCCGCCACCCACCATGAGCGGCCCCCAGACGACGATCACCGCCACCTCGCCCAGGCCGAAGTACTTGAGCGGCCAGGTGTAGAAGAGGACGAAGAAGGCGCCGGCGCCGATCAGGGCCAGCGTCGCCTCGCCGCGCAGCGCGACCAGACAGAGGCCGGCGCCGAGCGCCACGGCCCCGGTTGCCGCGATGTAGAGCAGCATCTGGTTGCGCGTGAGCAGACCGTGCTCGAGCGGCTGAGGGCCGTACTGGGCGCGGAAGTAGTCGTCCTTGTCGACGCCCTTCCAGTGGTCGGTCAGGTCGTTGATCAGGTTGTTGGTCGCGTGCGCGAAGAGCAGCCCGACGGTGAGCAGCAGCCAGGAGCCCAGGTGGAACGCGCCGGCGCGCGCCGCGAGCAGGCCGGCGATCGCGGCCGAAATGAACGTCATCACCAGCACGGCCGATCGAGTGGCGATCAGCCAGCGCGAGACGACGTCGAGGGCGTCCCACTCCTCCTTGCTCACCCGGGGGATGACCCGGACCGCCTTGCCCCACATCGCGACGTTCATCGAGTGCCTCCCGGCGCGCCCAGCCCGCGCTCACCGCGGCCGCCGAGGCGATCGCGGACGCGAGCCTCGCCGATCCCTGCGCGGGGATCAAGAGGCTGGCCGGTCTGCGGGCCGCGCGAGCCGGCCGTCACTCCCCGCCGATCTCCTCCCGCACCCGCACCGTGTAAAACAAACAGTCCGCCGCGGCGACCACCGGGTCCGTGGTCATCATGATGGGTACCAGCCCGCGGCGCGTCTCGAGCCGCCCGTCGCGGGCGACGAACAGGTCCTGCGAGACGTCCTCGCCGTCGGCGCCGCGGGCCTCGAGCGGCCAGAGCCCGCGGGGCCCGAGCCAGCCCACCGGGGCGCCGGGCAGCACGGCGGAGAAGTTGTAGGCGTCGATGTCGTCGGCGAGCGTCAGGTCGGCTCCGGCTGCGGGGCCTCGGCCGAAGGCGAGGCGTAGGCCGGGCCGGACGCAGACGCGGATCGGATCGGCGAACACCGTCATGCGCGGCGCCTCGACGCGGCGGGTCTCGAGCGCCGGCGCCCGCAGGTAGCGAGCCAAGCCCTCGCTCGCCGCGCGGTCGGCGGCGGGCTCGCCGCTACGGCCGCACTCGACGGTGATCGTGGGAAAGTCCTCGGAGGTCGCTTCGATCAGCGAGCCCAGGCGCAGGTCGGTGCACACGTAGCGCTCGGCGAATAGGCTGGCGAGGTTCAGGCGAGCGGCGTCGACGCCGGTGCCCACGCCGTAGGCGGGGTTGTGGCCGGTGTTGTTGTGCAGGTCGACGAGCGCCTCGCAGCGCGCCTCGCGCAGCAGGCGCAGCGCCTCGCCGGCCACTGCGCCGTCTTCTCCCGCGAAGGGCGGCTGGAAGCAGCGGTTCAAGTCGCGCCGTCCGGGCCGCATGCGGTGGGCGAAGCCCGGCGGGTGGTGTGCTGCGGCGACCGCCCCGACGAAGCAGACCACGCGTGTGGCTGGTCGATGCTCGGAGCGCAGGTAGGCGAGCAGCGCGCGCAGGCCGGAGGGCTCGTTGCCGTGCAGCAGCGTGGCCACGCCGCGCGTGCGCGCTTGGTCCTCGCCGTCCAGGGTGAGCAGCGTCGGCCCGCCCAGCCAGGCCAGGAGCTGGTCCGCGGTGTGCGGCGCGCTGCTACCGCGCGGCGCAGGGCGGATCGCGACCTGGCTCATCGGCCCGCCGGCGGCCACTCGTGCAGCGGCCGCCCGCTCGCCGAGTGCTCGGCGTAGCGCGCGAGCATGGCGGCCAGAGCCTGCCCGCGGCCGACGCGACGCTCCTGCTCGGCGAGCTCGCGCAGCTGCCAGCGGGCGCCGGTGATCGGCCGCGCGACGCGCTCGGCGATCACCGCCAGCAGGCGGTCGGCCTCGGTGGCCTCCACGCCGTGCTCGAGCAGCCCCGCACGAGCCAGCGGCAGAAGGCGCGGTACGAGCTCGAGCGCCGCGACCGGCCTTGGCGAGGGAGGCTCGGGCGACGGCCAGAGGAGCACGGCGTCGAGGCCGTGGCGCGCCGCCGCGTAGAAGTTGGCACGCGCCTGGCCGAAGGTGAGCGAGCTCGAGATGCGCTCGGCCTCGGGCGCCAGGGCGAGCGTCAGGCCGATCAGGAAGGCGGCATTGGCCAGCATGTCGAGCAGGGTCGGGCCCGAGGGCAGGGCGCGCATCTCGATGCGCACGTGGCCGCCGCCCGCCGGGTCGTACACCGCGCGGTTCCAGCGCCACACCGTGCCGTGGTGCAGGCGCAGCTCACCGAGCGAGGGGATGCCCGCGCGTGCCGCCTCGATCGGGTGCTGCGCATCGACCACGGGAACGAGCGGTGCGTGCAGCGCTACGCTCTCGGCGAACAGCTCGAGCGGGCCCTTGCGAACCCAGCCGTGTCCGAAGGAGACCCGGGCCGGGCGCCAGTCGTCCGCGGTCACCTCCTCGCGCTCGTCGACCGCCTGGCGGAAGAGCGCGATGCGCGTCTCGTCCCACAGGCGTCGTCCGAGGAAGGTCGGCGAGTTGCCGCACACGGCCAGCACGGGTGCGGTCGCGGCCTGCGCAGCGTTGTAGGTCGCGGCGAAGTCGGCGGGCGGCACCTTGAGGTGGACCTGCCAGGAGGTGGTCGCTCCCTCGAGTGTGACGTCGTCGCAGGACACCTGGAGGGTCTCGGTGCCGGTGATCCGCACGTCGAAGGGCGTGCCGCGCAGGCGGCGCAGCCCGGCCGACAACGCGCGGTAGCGCAAGCTCTCGGTGAGCGCGTCGCTTTGCAGGTCGGCGGGTCGCAGCGTCGGCAGGATGCCGATCGTCACCAGCCGGCCGCCGTGGCGCCGTGCGGCGGCGCTCGCCGCGGCGAGCGTCTCCTCGATCTCGGCGCCGAGAGCCGAGAAGGGCCGCCCGCACAGGGCGACCGGCGTGGTCGTGCACTCCAGGTCGAAGCGGTCGGCCTCGAGCGTGAGGCAGGGGTGACGGCAGTCTTCGAGGACGGCGCGGTTGCGCGGCAGCGGGGCTCCTCGCGCGTCGACCAGCGAGAACTCGAGCTCGGCGCCGATCGAAGCCGGCCCCTCGCCGAAGCCCGGCCGAGCGAGGACCCGCTCGAGGGCCACGAGGCTCTGCTGCAGGCGTTCGGCGAAACGCTGGTGGTCCGCCGGCTCGAACTCTTCTCGATCGATCTCGAGGCCCATGGCTGCCGGGGACATGCCTAACCGCTCGAGGGCCCCGGGTCCACGTCGCCCGACACCCCGCCCGAGACGACTCGGCGTCGCCCCGGGGTGCGAGCTGCCACCTGGGAGCCAGGTGTGCGCGCCGAGCGGGCGCGTCGCCGTCTCCGCGGCGCCGCCCGGCCGTCGCGGCCGAGGCAGGCCGCGACGGCCGCCGGCCACCACCAGGACCAGCCGCGGCCGGTCGGGCAGCTTGCCAAGCCGCTGCGATCGTCCACGATCCGTTGAGGCGCGCTGCGCGTCGCGCTGCGTGCTTTGGGATTGCCGTCTGCCCGGACATTGCAGTAGGACGGCCGGGCGGCGGCAACTCGCCAGTGGCCCGCCGGCGAGGCTCGCCGCGGAGCCGAGGACGCCGGGGCGGCCCAATGGCGGTCACTTCAGGGTACGCGACGCGAGGGCTTGCCGCCCGGCGAAAAGGGGAACCGCGATGAAGCTTCTCGGACGCCTGCTGCTCCTGATCGTCGGGTTGCTCGTCGTCGCCGTGGTGGCGCTGGCGGTCCTGCTGCGCGGCGGGCGGCTCGAGACGGCCGGCGAGGTGTCTCCGAGCCGGGTGCCGGCGCCGGTGGTCGCAGCGCGAGCGCAGCGCGAGGCCAAGGCCCTCGCGCGGCTCGGGGGTGGTGCTGCGCCGGCCGCGGGCGGCGTCAAGCAGATCCTGTTCGGCGACCTCCACGTACACACGACCTTCTCCGCCGACGCCTTCCAGCGCAGCCTGCCGCTGCTCCAGGGCGAGGGGACCCACCCGCCGGCCGACGCTTGCGACTTCGCCCGCTTCTGCGCCGACCTGGACTTTTGGAGCATCAACGACCACGCCGAGTCGATCTCCCCCAGCCACTGGCAGCAGACCAAGGAATCGATCCGGCAGTGCAACGCGGTCTCCGGCGACCCCGAGAACCCGGACCTGGTCTCGTTTCTGGGCTGGGAATGGACCCAGGTGGGTCGCACGCCCGCCGACCACTACGGGCACAAGAACGTGATCTTCCGCGACACCGACGAGGCCAAGGTGCCGCGGCGGCCGATCAGCGCGGCGGGGCGCACGCTCGCGCTGCTCCGCCAAGCGCCGCCCTTCTGGCAGCAGCTGCGCGTCCCGCTCCTCGATCTGCCCAACCGGCAGCGCTACCTGGACTTCGGCGAGTTCACCAGCGAGCTGCGCGACGTGAAGCCGTGCCCCGAGGGCGTCGACACCCGCCAGCTCCCCGACGACTGCCAGGAGACCGCCGACGAGCCACGCGTGCTGTTCGAGAAGCTCTCGCAGTGGGGCTTCGACACCATGGTCATCCCGCACGGCACGACGTGGGGGCTCTACACGCCGCCCGGCTCGACGCTCGACAAGCAGCTCGCGGGGGACCAGCACGACGAGCAGAAGCAGACCCTGATCGAGGTCTACTCGGGCCACGGCAACTCCGAGGAGTATCGCGCCTGGAAGGCGATCGACTGGGACGCAGCGGGCAATGCCGTCTGCCCGGAGCCGACCCGGGATTACTTGCCCTGCTGCTGGCAGGCGGGCGAGCTGGTTCGCGCCCGGTGCGGCGACGCCTCCCCCGAGGAGTGCGAGCGCCGCGTGCGCGCGGCACGCGGCAACTACCTCGCGGCAGGCGTGGCCGGCCACGTCACCATCCCCTGGGCGACGACATCCGACTGGAAGGACTGCGGCCAGTGCCGCGACTGCTTCCTGCCGGCCTTCTCGGCGCGCCCGGGCAACTCGGCGCAGTACGGCCTGGCGATCTCCAACTTCGACCAGGGCCCGGCGCCGCGGCGCTTCCGCTTCGGCTTCATCGCCTCGAGCGACAACCACTCGGCGCGGCCGGGTACGGGCTACAAGGAGTACGACCGGCGCGAGATGACGGAGGCGACCGGCGCGCGCGACGCCACCTGGCGCGAGCGCCTGATGGGCAAGCCGGTGCCGCCCGGCCGCGAATCGATGGCCTTCGACATCGACGCGCCGGGCATGAGCCTGCAGCCCTTCCAGATCGTCGACTTCGAGCGCCAGGCATCGTTCTTCTTGACGGGCGGCCTGGTCGCCGTCCACTCGCCGGGCCGCGATCGCGACTCGATCTGGTCGTCGCTGAAACGGCGCGAGGTCTACGCGACCAGCGGGCCGCGCATTCTGCTCTGGTTCGACCTGCTGAACGGGCCCGACGGCCCCCTGCCCATGGGATCCGAGACCGAGCTCGGGCAGGCACCCCGCTTCCGCGTCCGCGCGGTGGGCGCCTTCGAGGAGAAGCCGGGCTGCCCGGAGTCCTCGCGTGCCGCGCTCAGCCCCGAGCGGCTCGCCTACCTGTGCCGCGGCGAGTGCTACAACCCGAGCGACCAGCGCCTGCGCATCGCGCGCATCGAGGTGGTTCGCGTGCGGCCGCAGGTCCGTGCCGGCGAAGCGGTCGGGCCGCTCATCGAGGATCCCTGGAAGCGCATCGACTGCCCGCCCGATCCGGCCGGCTGCGTCGTCGACTTCGACGACCCCGATTTCGTCGCCGGGGGGCGCGACGCGATCTACTACGTGCGTGCGGTGCAGCAGCCGACGCCGGCGGTGAACGGAGGCGAGCTGCGCTGCAAGTACGATGCGGCGGGTACCTGTGTCGAGGTCCAGCCGTGCTACGGCGACTACCGCACGTCGTTCGACGACGACTGCCTGGCGCCGGTCGAGGAGCGGGCCTGGTCGTCGCCGATCTACGTCGACGCGGCGAAGAAGGGCTGACGGCGGCCGCGACACGGCGGCGGATCGCTTGCCGCCGCAGGCGCTCGTCGATTGCGCCCGCCGCCGGCGGCCGCTCGCGGAGGGCCATGCCCGTTGCGAGGATCGGCGCCGATGGCCGGCAGGAGCCGCGTGCGGCCGCTCAGCGCGCCTCGATGAGCAGGCTCTGCACGGAGCGCCCGATGCGCCCGCGCCGGTCGTGCAACGCGCTCTCGGCGGTGCCGAGGCCCGACTCGCCGGCGTAGGTCACCGCCTCCAGGCAGACCCATTCGTCCACCGGCATGCGGTGCAGGTGGATGGTCAGGTCGGGGTTGATGAAGACGTAGCGCTCGAAGGGCAGCACCGCGCTCACGCCGTTGCCGAAGTCCGCGGCCGCGGCGACGCGCTGCAGGGGCGAGGGTGCCTCGCCGGCTACCACTGGGCAGAGCAGGCGGATCCAGTCGGTCATCGGGCCCGGGTCGGTCCACGAGCCGCACGCCGCGCGGTGCTCGGTGGCGTGGCTGTGGTAGGCGACCATGGGCGACGCGAAGCGCGCTGCCGCGGGCATCGTCGGCAGGCCCTCGGGAGGAGCGATGCGCCCGCCCGCTGCCGCGTCGCGCGCCTCGGCGGGCAGCGGCACGTCGGCCGCGCGGATGCGCAGCACGGTGGCGCGCGCCACATCCTGGCCCGCGGCAGCGATCGAGGCCTCGACGAGCTGCACGCGACGCCCCGGCCGCAGGACGCGGCTCGACAGCGACAGTGGTGCGAGCGGCACCGGGCGCAGAAGCTCGATGGTCAGGCGCGCCGCGAGCATCGGCCCCTGCGCGGCGACGCGCGCGGCCTCGCGCGCGAGCAGTGCCGCCACCGGCCCGCCGTGCAGAGAGTCGGGCGACCAGGGCCCGCGCGCGAGCTCGGTGGGCAGGAATCGGTCGGCGTCGGGGAGGAAGAGCGAGTCGGCCATCCGACCAGGCTAGGGATTCGCCTGGATCGGGCGCAACCACGCCGGCTCTCCCGGCGGCGGCGAGGAGCCGAGCGGAGCGCCCGCATCCGCCGTCGCGGCGGACCACCGCTGGCCCAGGGCGTTCCGGGGACTCCTGCTCCGGCTCTCAGCCGCGCGGCGGGTCGTACCAGATCGGTGACGTCCAGGCGCGCTCCTGGAGCGTCGGCTCGGTCTGGCCCGGCTCGTCGCAGGTCGATGGGCGGCTCTGCGGGTCGAGGCGGTTGCACGCCCAGGTGCTCCAGCGGCAGGTCGGGTTCTCGAGCACGCGCGCGTAGTAGAAGGCGCGCTCGTCCGCTGAGAAGTCGGGGTCGGTCCACACGGCGCAGAGCGAGTCGAAGCCCGGCCCCTCGGGCTCGCAGGTCTCCAGGTCGACGGTCGCGCCGTTGCTCGGGTCGCCGGCGACGTCGTAGACCTTCTGGTGACGCTCGCCGGTCGCCGGATCGACCCAGCCCTTGACGATCTGTGCGCGCTGCAGGAGCGTACCCCGGCGGCTCGCCGTTCCAGGGTCGCGCAGCGCCGAGACGACGAACGAGGGCGCACCGGGCGCGGCGCCACCGTCGAGCGTGCCGCCCATCGGCACGCCCTGGGCGTAGCCCTTGCCCACCAGGTCCGGGTCGTCGCACAGGCTCGCGTCCAGTCCGAAGCCGCCGAAGAAGCGCGGCACGATGCGCGGCCCGCTCGTACCGAAGGTCTCGCGCCGGCGCAGGGCGTCGAAGATCGCCGGGCGCGAGTTCTCCTCCGCCCACACTCCGGCCAGGCCGCCGGGGTCGTAGGCGATGCCGCCCGCCGTGAGCAGGCCCGGTCCGAGCTGCCGCTCGGGCGTGTCGTCGTCGACACCGCGGTGGCCGACGAAGGTGTCCTCCTCGACGTAGCCCGGGATGGCGTTGTGCGTGTCCGTGCTGGCGATGATGCCCAGCGCATAGGGGTTCGCGCCGATGCGGTCGGCCTCGCGCAGCCCCTCGAGGAGGGCGCCGCGGGCGAAGTCGAGGCGCGAGTAGCAGCCGTAGTTGGCCACGCCGCCCACGCCCGGCGTGTCGCCGCAGTCCTGCAGGCCGGGCCGGGTCCACTTCTCGAACTCGCACTGCTCGTCGGGCTCGCCCAGCACGCCGGAGAGGCCGTTGCGGCACTCGGAGTCGCCCTTGTGCTGGAAGATCTCGATCAGCGGCTCCATGCGGGCGCGCTGCTCCGCCTGGCGGCGCTCCTCCTCGGGGGTCGTCGCACCCGGGTACTCGACGAAGAACATGTGTCCGTTGCTCTCGTTCGAGTTGTGCGGGATGGCGAGCACGTCGCAGCCGGTGCCCGCCTCGGTGCAGCCGGCGCGCAGCTCGCGCCACAGGCCCTGCGGCGTGGGCTGCTCGAAGTACGAGGTGGGAAACGGCACCCTGTCGTTGCGAAAGATCACGTTGCGGTGGTAGTTGCTCACGTTGGTCGCGCCCGTGTACTCGTAGGCGACGAATGCCGTCAGGGTGCAGCGCGAGCTCCGGTCGTAGGCGCCGTCCGCGGCGCTCTGGACGCGCGCCCACACCTCGCCCGCCGCCCCGCGGCAGCCCTGGCCGTCGTCGCCGCAGAGGTCGGGGAAGCGCGTCGGCGACGGCGGGGTGAGGCGGATGCCGAAGGTGCCGACCGCTCTCGTGGAGTCGCCGTCGCGCAGCTGCCGGCAGGTCTCGAAGTCGTAGACCTCGGAGCCCGGGGTGGTGCACGCCTCGATCTCGCCCAGGAACTCCGAGTGGTCGGTCACGGCGACGAAGTCGAGCGGGCGCTCGAGGCGCACGCTGCGCGTCCCCTGGCCGCTCGAGTCGAGCGGCGGCAGGGCGACCGCCTCGCCCCGTGCGAAGCGGTAGGCCTGCTCCGGCGTCACGCGCACGTCGAAGGCGTTGGCGTCGAAGGAGTAAGTGGTGTGCACGTGCAGGTCGCCGAAGTAGGCCTGGCGCTGCGGGTCGTGTGATGCGCAGGGCTCGCGCACCTCGACGTATCCGGGATCGGGCGGCCCGCCGGAGGAGCCGCGGTCGGAGCAGGCGGCGAGCAGGGCGACGGCGGCGGCGGCGATCGGGCGGCGCAGGGGGCTCGGGCTCGAGTGGCTCATCGCTCTCCTCAATAGACCATGTACGCGGTGGTCGGGAAGCAGATCAAGACTCGCTGGATCGTCCAGGCGCTGGCCAGCGCACCGATCGCGTAAGCGGGTACCAGGCGCGCCGCTGGCGCTTGCTCGAAGCGGCGCTCGAGCAGGACCAGGGGCAGGGCGATCGCGGCGACGAAGGCGAGCTGGCCCGCCTCGACACCGAGGTTGAAGGCGACCAGGGCGAGCGCCAGGGCGTCACGCGGCAGGCCGACCGCGGCGAGCGCTCCGGCGAAGCCCAGGCCGTGCAGCAGGCCCAGGGCGAAGGCGACCACCCAGGGGAAGCGCCGCGCGAGCGACGGCTCCTCGCCGCCGCGCGCGAGCTCGGCGGCGAGGAGCACGATGCTCGCCGCGATCAGCGCTTCGACCGGGGCTGGCGGGACCGAGAGCGCTCCCGTTGCGGCGAGCGCCAGCGTCACGCTGTGCGCCAGGGTGAAGGCGGTGATGGTCGCGACCAGGGCGCGCAGGCTGCGCACCAGCAGCAGCAGCGCCAAGACGAAGAGCAGGTGGTCCCAGCCGATCGCGATGTGCGTCACGCCCAACCAGAAGTAGCTCGCCAGGACGACGGCCGGCGCGACCGCACCGGAGCGCTCGCGCTCGGGGAGGAGGAGCTCTGCCGCACCGCTGCGCAGCACGCCCGTGGTCTGCTCGCCGTCGCGCCACACGACGCGAACGATCACGTCGATCGGGCTGCCCTCGATCGCGGGGAGATCGAGGCGCGCGCCAGCCAGGCCGGGCTCGGCGCAGTCGATGCGAAACGCGTCGGTCGCACCGCGTTCGGCCGGAGCAGCCCCGGCGGGCGACGTGGCGTCGCTGCGCCGGCAGTGCTCGGGGAAGCGCGGCAGTAGACGCGCGGCGTCGGGGGCGATCGTGCCCGCGCCGCGCGGCGGAACCCAGAGCGCATCGAAGGCGCCCGGCGAGCGCTCGCGCAGCGCGAGCACGCCTGGCTCGAAGGAGTGCGCTCGCGCTCGCGCCGTGCCCAGCACCAGCAGGGCGATCGAGATCGCGACGGCGACCAGCGAGGCGTTGCGTGTGGAGCGCCAACCCCGGTACATCGCCCGGCTCAACGCGCCCCGCCGGCGGCTGGCGGGTCGACGCGAATCGCGTAGCCGCGGCGCAGCTCGGCCAGGGCTCGGTGGCGTCTTTCCTCTCGCCGCGCTTCCTGCCAGTCGAGGCGCACCTGCTCGCGCGCCTCGCCCAGGCGCGCCGGCTCGCCCGGCGTGCTCGAGCGTACGCGGACCAGGTGCTGGCCGTAGCTCGAGCGCAGCGGGCCCGACCAGTGGCCGACGGGCAGGGTCATCGCGCGCGAGGCGAAGGCCGGGCCGAACACGCCGGCCAGCTCGCGTTCGGTCGCGGGCCCGATCTCGCGCCCGCGCGCGAAGGGGTCTCCGAGCCCTGAGGGGTCGGCGCCGGTGCGCAGGCGCTCGCCGAGCTGGGTGGCGATCGCCGCAGCCTCTGGGCCATGGCGCTCCGAGGCGACGAACACGTGCGTCAAGGCTACGCGAGGCGGGCTCGCGTAGCGCTCGGGATGGTCGGCCACGAACCGCTCGAGCGTGGCGTCGTCGGGCTCCTCGGTGGGCGCCAGGGACTCGGCGACGAATTCCATCTTCTGCACCAGGCGACGGCGCACGACAGCGTCACCGCGGTCCAAGCCCAGGGCCAGCGCCTCGCGGGTGAGCACCTCGGTGTCGATCCATCGCTCGATCAGCGCGCTTTCCTCCTCGGCGGTGGGCAGCGCGCCGGTGCGGCGCAGGTGGTCCTGGCGCAGGCCCTGGCGAACGGCCTCGTCGACCAGGATCTGCCGGCCTGGCGCCGGTGGGGCGAAGTGAGCGTGCAGGGCGAAGAGCAGGACGCCGAGCAGCGCGAAGTGCACCAGGGGCTCGCGCAGGGCGGCACGGGCGAGCCTCGCCGTCCGGGGCTCGCTGCGCTGCCCCGCGCCAGATCCCTCGCCCGCGGGATGGCTCGCCTCAGTGGGCTGCATCGCCGCCCGCCTGGGGGCGCAGCGCGACCAGGCGCGGCGGATCGGCCATGCCGATCGGCCAGACGATCGTGTCGCCGGCGACGGCCGGCCACGCGTTGATCCCGCCCGGGGCCTCCCAGGTCCACAGCGTGCCGCCGGTGGCGCGGTCCAGAGCGAAGACCCGTCCCTGGAAGGTCGCCGTCAAGACCAGATCGTTCACCACGGTGGCTGCACCGAGCGGGTCGCCGTCGATCTCCGCGTCCCAGACGATCGTGCCGGTCGCGGCGTCGATCGCCACCACCTCGCCGGGCCCGCTGCCCAGGCGCGAGCCGAAGTAGGCCGGCTGGTCGGGGACGTAGGTGCTCGGGGCATTGATCACGGCGACGTAGACCTTGCCGTCGGCGGCAGCCGGTGGCGTCAGCACGCCGCCGTAGGATCCTGGGTAGACGTCGGTCTCGCCCGTCGGTAGCGGGTCGAGGTCGTCGTTCTCATGGCGGCCCACCGGCGTGTCCCAGAGCAGCGCGCCGGTGTCGGGGTCGTGGCCGAGCACGCGACCGAGCTTGCCCGTACCCACGGCGATTCGTCGGCTGTCCGTCGCGGTGCCGACGTCGACCAGTAGGGTGTGGATCAGGTCACGGTCGAAGATGTCGTGCGCGATGGCTTGGTGGTACCAGGCGAGCTCGCCGCTTCGCACGTCGAGCGCGACCACCGAGTCGGTGTAGAGGTTGGGACCGGGGCGGCTGCTGCCGTTGGGGAACTCGGGCGTGCCGGGAAAGGGCGCCGGGTTGGCGATGCCCCAGTAGATCAGGCCGCGGCCGGGGTCGATGGCCGGCGGGTACCACGAGCCGCCTCCCGAGTTGACCTCGGGGTTGCCCCACACGTCGGCCGAGTCCACGGTGTCGAAGCGCCACACCACCGTGCCGCTCTCCGCGTCGAGCGCGTGCAGCACGCCGCGGTCGCCGCCGGTGTAGATTCCCTCCAAGCTCACCGGAACGCTGCTCGCGAAGACCATGCCGCCGTAGACGGTGGGCTGGATGTCGACCCCTTCGGTCTTGGTCCGCACGATGGAGGTCGCCCACAGCTCCTCGCCGGTGGCCAGGTCGAGCGCGGCGATCTCCTCGGGGCTCTTGGCGGCGAACAGCTTGCCCCAGCCCACGGCGACGCCGTTGGGGCCGATGATGAAGCGCCCGTAGCGCTTCACCCAGCGAGTGGCGCCGGTCTCCCGGTCCACGGCCATCACGTTGCTCGACAGGTCCTGGACGTAGACCGTGTCGCCGAGGATCAGAGGCGTGGTCGCCGCGCTGCCGTAGGCGACGCCGCGCGCCGGCAGGTTGGCCTCCCACGCGACCCCGAGGCGGGCGACGTTGGCCGAGGAGATGGTCGAGTGGCTGGTCGCCCGCGAGTTCGAGTAGTCGCGGCCGGGCAGCGGCCAGTCGTCGGCGTGGGCGAGGACCTCGGGGGGGATGCCCGGATCGGGCGGTGTCGCACCTCGGTCGGAGCACCCGACGAGCAGGGCGGCGAGTAGTGGGAGCGCTCGCGCGAGGGCGAACGCGGTGCGGCGAGTGGTGTGCGTCGGCGGGGTCTCCATCACCCTCCGCCTATCGTACGCGCCGCGGGGCCGCCAGCTGCGTTTCTCGCGCGAACGCGAAGCGCGCCGAGCTCGCTTCCCATCGGTCAGAACGCGCGCCGAGCGAGCCCCGGCTGGGCTGCGTGGAGCCAGGGCGGGCCTCGATCCGCGCTGCGGCATGCTGCGTGCTTCGCTGTCGCCGGACGATGCGCCCGAGATCCGCACTCCCGGGTGTCGTCCTGCAGGTCCTGGTGCTCGCGTCGGCCGTCGCGGCAGCCGCGCCAGAGGTGCCTGGGGACGAGATCCTGGGGCCCAGCAGCTGGGAGCGCGCGCGAGGTCTGCTGCCCGAGGAGATCCTCGAGCACTACCGGCGCGGCGAGTACGCCAATCCGGTGGTGGACGCGTCGCGGCCCGGCCTGCGGCCGATCGGCAACTCGCCGGAGCTCGACGCGGCGACGCGAGCCAACCGGGATCGCTACGCGATCGACTCGGCCGGATCGATCGTCGATGCGAAGAGCGGCCAGGCAGCCGGCACGCTGGTCGGGCTGCCCTTCCCAGAGATCGAGGCATCCGATCCGCAGGCGGGCGCGAAGGTCGTCTGGAACAATCTCTACTCGACCTATTACCGTGGCGACTCGCGCTTTCTGACCGAGATCGTCATGCTCGGCACGCGCGGCGTCGAGCGCCGTTTGGGCACCGACGTCCTGATGCGTGTCTACCAGGGGGCTCCCGAGGCGCACGATCGCCCCAACCCCGAGGGGCTGCTCATGCAGACCCTGGCCCGCGTGGTGCAGCCCGCCGACCTCAATGGCACCGTCTCGCTCACCTGGCGCTACCGCGACGGAGAACGACCAGATTCCGTGTGGACATACGTTCCGGGGCTGCGCCGCCCCCGCCAGGTGAACCCGCTCAATCGCTCGGACGGGTTCCTGGGCTCCGACATCAGCCAGGACGACGGCCCGTTTTTCGACGGCAAGCCCGAGAGCTTCGACCTGCGCCTGGTGGGGCGTCAGGAGATGCTCGTGCTGATCGACCCCTTCAGCCTGCGCGGCGAGGGGGAGGTGGTCGCGCTGCCCGCAGGCGGCTACCGCACGGTCTGGAAGGAGGTGCCGCGCATCGGCGCCGACGACCCGCAGTGGAAGGGCCTGCCTTGGGCGCCGGTCAGCGCGGTCCTGGTGCGCCGGCCCGTCTGGGTGGTCGAGGCCACGCCTCGAGACCCGAGCTACCTCTACGGCAAGCTGGTCCTGCGCTTCGACGCGGAGACCTACCGGGGCTCGTGGGCGAGCAAGTACGATCGCGCCGGGAGGCTGCTGCTGTCCTATCAGGTGTCCAACGGCACCTGGGAATCGCCCGATGGCGGCAAGACCTGGGTTTCCACCGGCGGCGTGGCGGGGCAGATCGCCGAAAACCTTCTCTACCGTCGCGCGACGGCGGTTCTCTTCCCGCCGCGCAATGCGAAGAACCCGACGGACTTTCGCATCCCGACGCAGGCCGACGCGTTCACTCCGGAAGCTCTGGCGCGCCTGGGGGAGTAGGACGATGAGCGTGCGATCCGGGCGCCGGGGCGGCGTCGTGGCGCTGGCGCTGCTCGCGGCGACGATCGCACTGGCCGCTGCCGCCTGGCTGCGGCGCGATACCCTGCTGGGTGCGGCGGGGCTGCTCGGGCGACAAGACCCCGGCGTCGTCCTCGAGCGCGAGATCGCCGAGGAGTTCGGCATGCCCAACCCGATCGTCTGGGTGATCGAGCCGCGCTACGGGACGATCTGGCGGGCGCCGGTGCTGGATCGGGTCGCTACGCTGACGCGCGAGGTCTTCACGCTGCCGGGCGTGGTGGCGACCGACGTCGTCGGCCTCGCCTCGCCGAACCTGCGCGACCTGAAGCTCACCGACGCCGGTCTCGAGGCCGTCTATCTCATGGGCTCCGTGCCGCGCGACGAGCGGGCGATCGATGCGCTGCGGGCGCGCGTCGAGGGCGACGTCAACTACTCGAGCCTGGTCGCCTCCGGTGGGCGCGCCACGCTCGTCGTGGCCAACCTCGCCGGCGACGCGGACCTCGAAGAGGCCGGGCGAGCCGCTCTCCAATTGCGCGATCGCCACCGCGACGGAGACGTCGGCGTGTGGGTGATCGGAGCACCGGTGCTCGCGTCCGCCGTGCAAGGGGCTGCGGGCACGGTCTTGGGTCCGCTCGCGATCTGCGCGGGACTGGGCGCGCCGCTGATCGCTGGCCTCCTCGGGGTGCGCGCCGCGCTCGGTGCGACGATGGCGGCCCTGCTGGGATGCCTGTGGGCGGGGCTCGCGCTGGCGGGGCTGGGCGCTCTGGTGGTCCCCTGGTCCGCGTGGGCGCTGCCGCCGACCGCCTTGCTCGCCGCGGCTCTGGCCGTGGCGCCGGCGGCACCGACGACGGCGCTCGCCGTGCGCCTG
>CAZGUU010000063.1:0-19732 GCA_964529315.1 uncultured Enterobacteriaceae bacterium | reverse complement strand
CGCGGGCCGCGCATCCTTGCTCGGCGAGCGCGAGCGCCACGCGCCAGCGCTCGTCCTCGCTCCCGTGCACCAGGCGCTCGGCCACCGCTGGGTGCGCGGGCGCGACCATGGCCACGGTGCACGCGACCTCGGGGGCCTGCGCCGCCTCGGTCGCCGCGAGCAGCTCGAGCAGTTCGGGGAGCGCCGCCTCGGCGTGCGGCCCGAGCAGCCGCAGGCCGCGCAGCGCGAGCGATCTCGCCCGCGGATCGGCCAGCCCCGCGACCAGGTCGGGCAGCACCTCTTCGGCCTCGTGCCGCCCCCACCAGCGCGCGATCGCCGCCTCGACCTTGGCGCTCGCCTCTGTCTGCTCCACGATCGGCCTCCGGGTCGCGCTCGACGCCTTGCACCGGCCGGTGAAAGCTCGCCGGCAGCGACGCTCTCCATCCCCTCGGGTCGCCCCCGCCCGGCTCAGACCAGGGCGTGCCCGCCGTCGACCAGCAGCGAAGCGCCGGTGACGAAGCTCGCCGCGTCCGAGGCGAGGAACACCGCCGCGCCCTTGATCTCGTGCGGTGCGCCGATGCGCTGCATGGGCAGCGAGGCGCAGACCCTCTGTCCGGCCGGGCTGGCGAAGAACTCCTCGTTCATCGGCGTGGCAAAGTAGCCGGGACAGAGCGCGTTCACGCGCACGCCGTGGCGCACCCACTCCAGGGCCAGGCTGCGGGTGAGCTGCACCAGCGCCGCCTTGCTCGCGGAGTAGGACGAGAGGTAGCGCGCGACGCGAAAGGCGTACACCGAGGCGACGTTGATGATCGAGCCGGAGCCGCGCTCCACCATGCCCCGGCCGAGGTGCTTGGCGCAGACCATCGCCGCGCGCAGGTTGACCGAGAGCACCCGGTCCCACTGGGCGACGTCCATGTCGAGGACGGCGCCCTCGCCGGCGATGCCCGCGTTGTTCACCAGCACGTCGACGCGCCCGCACCGCTCGAGCGCGCGGGCGGCCATCTCGCGCACGGCGCCCTCGTCGGTCACGTCGGCGGCGACGACCTCGGCCTGCAGCCCCGAGGTGCGCATCGCCTCGGCCGCCTTCTCCAGCGGTCCCGTGCGCCGCGCCACCAGAACGACGCGAGCGCCGGCCTCGGCCAGGCCCTCGGCGATGGCCAGGCCGATTCCTTGGCTCGCGCCGGTCACCAGGGCGACGCGTCCAGAGAGGTCGAAGAGCGAGCTCGGCTTCATGGATGGGTCGACTCCGCGCCCAGTCGTCGGGCGACTTCTGCGAGAAAGCGCGCCGCCGGCGCGCCGTCGAGCGCCCGGTGGTCGAAGGTGAGAGAGAGGTGCATGACGTCGCGCACCGCGACGGCGCCGTCGACCACCCAGGGCCGGGCCGCGGCCCGGCCGACGCCCAGGATGCCCACCTGCGGCGGGTTCAGGATCGGCGTGAACGCGTCGACGCCGAAGGCCCCGAGGTTGGTCACGGTGAAGGTGCCGCCGCTCACGTCCTCGACGCCGAGCGCCCCGGCGCGCGCCCGCTCGCCCAGCTCCCGCACCCGCGCGGCGATCTCGCGCAGGCCGAGACGGCCGGCATCGTGGATCACCGGCACGACCAGGCCGTCGTCCAGGGCGACCGCCACGCCGAGGCCAACCTCGCGGTACGCGCGGATCTCTCCCTCGACCAGGTGGGCGTTCATCCGTGGGTGCAGGGCCAGCGCCGCAACCGTCGCGGCGAGCACCAGATCGTTCACCGTGAGCGCCAGATCCGCCTCGAAGCGGCGGCGCTGGTCGAGCAGCCCGGTCACGTCGACCGCCGTGGTGAGCGTGAGCTGCGCCGCTTCGCGCAGGCTCGCGGTCATGCGCTCGGCGATGACGGCACGCTGGCCACGCAGGGGCACGACCTCGGAGGGCAGGAGCGCCCCGGGCGAGGCCGCCGCGCCGGCGGCGGGAACGACATTCGACACCGCCACGGCGCCGTCGCCAGCCGGCGCGCCGCTGGCCCACCGTGCCGCCACCTGCGCCACCGCCTCGCCCGACTCGGCGATCACCGCCACGGCGACGCCGACCTCGACCGTGGCCTCGGCCGCCTGCAGGATGCACGCCAGGACGCCATCGGCCGGCGCCTCCACCTCGCTCAAGACCTTCTCCGTCTCGACCTCGAAGAGCGGCTCGCCGCAGCGCACCGCGTCACCCTCGGCCTTGAGCCAGCGCTGGATGGTCCCGTCCTGCATGGTGAGCCCGAATTTGGGCATGACGACTTCGACGGCCATGGCTTGCGACCCTTCTCGCGGCCCGCACCGCTTCGGCAACTTGCTAGCGAAGGACACCCCCGGCCGCACGGGGTCGATCCGGCGGGCCGGCCGATCGCAGCCGCCCCGCGCCGCTCGTCAGCCCGTGGCCCGGCGGATCGCCTCGCGGATGCGCGCCTCGCTGGGCACGACCTGCTCCTCGAGAGCCGGGCTGAAGGGGATCGGCGCATCGAGCGCGGCCACGCGCTGGATCGGCGCGCGCAGCAGGTCGAAGCCGCGCTCGGCGACCAGCGCCGCCACGTCCGAGGCAGCACCACCGCGCAGGTGCCCCTCGTCGACCACCACCAGGCGGTGGGTCTTGGCGACCGATCCGAGGATCAGCTCCTCGTCGAGCGGCACCAGCGCGCGGGGATCGATCACCTCGACCGAGAGGCCCTCGGCAGCGAGCGCCTCGGCCGCAGCGAGGGCGCGCGAGACCATGAGGCCGATCGCCACCACCGTCACGTCGCTGCCCTCGCGACGGCGGCAGCCCACGCCGAGCGGCACCAGGTGGTCGTCGCCCTCGGTCTCGGGCATCGCCTCGCGCGCGCGATTCAAGCGGCCGTGCTCGAAAACCACCACCGGGTTGTCGTCGCGAATCGCGCTCTTGAGCAGCCCCTTCATGTCGGAGGGGCACGAGGGCACGACCAGCTTGATCCCGGGTGCGCCGAGCAGCTGGCCCCAGACCGTCTCGGAATGCTGGGCGCCCGCCGAGCCGATCGCGCCGGCGACGCAGCGGAAGGTGATCGGGATGGAGAGCTGCCCACCGGACATGTAGCGCAGCTTGCCCGCCTGGTTACAGACCTGGTCCCAGCAGTAGTAGAGGAAGCTCGCGAACTCGATCTCGACCACCGGACGCATGCCGGCCATCGCCGCACCGACCCCGGCGCCGGCGAAGCCCGCTTCTGCAAGCGGCGTGTTGCGCACTCGTGCCGGGCCGAAGCGCTCGTAGAGCCCGCGCGTCGCGCCAAAGGCGCCGAAGCGCACGTCCTCGCCCATCACGAAGACGCGCTCGTCGCGCTGCATCTCCTCGACCAGCGCCTCGCGAATCGCCTGGATGAAGCCCAGCTGGCGCACGAGACGGCTCACGGCACCCCGACCGGGGCGAAGACGTCGGCGAGCGCGTCCTGCGCCTCGGGGAGCGGGCTTGCCTGGGCGAACGCGAGGGCCGCGTCGACCGTGGCGGCGACCTCGGCCGCGATGCTCTCGAAATCCGTGGCCGTGGCGAGCCCGGCCTCGGCTAGCACGCCCGCGAATGCGGCGATCGGGCAGCGCTCCTTCCACGCCTCCACCTCGGCGTCGCTGCGATAGGCCTCCTTGGGCAGGAAGGCCTGCTCGCCCACAAGGTGGCCGTCCCAGCGGTAGGTCTTGGCCTCGAGCAGCGTGGCACCGCCGCCCGAGCGCGCCCGGGCCACCGCCTCGCTCGCCGCATCGCGCACCGCGAGCACGTCGTTGCCGTCGGTGATCAGGCCGGGGATGCCGTGCGCCGCCGCGTGCGCCACGACGTCGCGCGCCGCGTTGACCTCGGCGGTGGGGGTGAACTCCGCGTAGAGGTTGTGCTCGCAGACGAACACCACCGGCAGCCGCCACACCGCGGCGAGGTTCAGCGACTCGTGGAGCACGCCCTCGGCCGAGGCGCCGTCGCCGAAGAAGGCGACCGCCACCTCGCCCGAGCCGCGTAGCTGCGCGGCCAGGGCGGCGCCGACGGCGATCGGGATGCCCGCGCCGACGATGCCGTTCGAGCCCAGGATGCCCAGCGAGACGTCGAAGATGTGCATCGAGCCGCCCTTGCCGCCGCAGCAGCCGTCGCGCCGGCCGAGGATCTCGGCCATCATCCGGCCGAGCACCTGGCGCGACGCGCCGCCGCGGGCGATCAGGTGGCCGTGGCCGCGATGCGTGCTGGTGATCCGGTCGCGCGGCTCGAGCGCCGCCGCCACGCCGGCGGCCACCGCCTCCTGGCCGATCGACAGGTGGACGAACCCCGGCACCTTGGCGGCCAGCGACAGCTCGCGAACCCGCTCCTCGAACCGGCGGATGGCAAGCATCGTCCGGTAGAGCTCCAGGCACCCCGGCCGCCCGAGATCGCTCGCCCGCATGTTGGAGGTCAGATAGTCTGACCAGCTTACATTGTCAACGTCGGGATCTGTCCGGGATCATGTGAGCCGAGGCCTTCGTTGGTCTATGTCTCCCTGACCCGGACGGGTTTCCGGATCCACGCGCGAAGGGGAGCGAAGGCCGATGCAGGACCAGCAGATCGTCGACATCTTGAAGGGGCTCGTCATCGACGGCGTGCACAAGGCCAACAGCGGCCATCCGGGCGGCCCGATGTCGAGCATGGACCTGGCCTACCTGCTGTTCACCGAGTACCTGCGCTTCGACCCCGACGATCCGGCCTGGCCGGGCCGCGACCGCTTCATCCTGAGCGCCGGCCACATGTCGATGCTGCAGTACGCCATGCTCTACGGCATCGGCTGGCTCTCCAAGGCCGACCTGCAGAGCTTCCGCCAGCTCCACTCCCGCACCCCCGGACACCCGGAGAATGGCGCGACACCCGGCGTCGAGTGCACCACCGGCCCGCTCGGGCAGGGAGCGGCCATGTCGGTCGGCTTCGCCATCGCTAGCCGCCACCTGGCCGCGGTGCTCGACGAGCAGCTCTTCGGCTACCGCACCTGGGCCCTGGTGAGCGACGGCGACCTGCAAGAGGGCGTGGCCATGGGTGCCGCGTCGATGGCCGGCCACCTGAAGCTCGACAACCTGGTCTGGGTCTACGACAAGAACGACGTCCAGCTCTCCGGCCCGACCCGGCGCTGCGCCTCGGACGACGACGCGGCGATCTACGGCGGCTTCGGCTGGCGCGTGATCACCATCGACGGCCACGACCACGCGCAGATCCGCGGCGCGTACGACCAGGTCCGGGCGGGCTCGGACCGCCCGACGCTGATCGTCGCGCGCACCGTGATCGGCAAGGGCTGCGCCACCATGGGCGACAGCTACAAGACGCACGGCTCGCCGCTTCCCGCCCCGGAGCGCCTGGCCACCCGGGCCAAGCTCGGCCTGCCCGAGGGGACCGATTTCTACTGCCCCCAGGAGGCGCTGGCCCGCTTCCGGCGCAACTTCGAGGCCCGCCGCGCCGAGGCGAGCGCCTGGCGCGAGCGCCTGCGCGAGCGCCGCGAGACCGACCCGGCCTTCGCCCGGGCCCTCGCGCAGCGTCACGATCCGGTGGACGTCGATGCGCTCCGACCGGTCGAGTGGGCCAGCGACAAGCCGATCCCGACGCGCAACGCCTTCGGCGACCTGATCGCACGCTGGGCGCCCGAGCTGCCCAGCCTGATCGGCGGCTCGGCCGACCTCGAGCCCTCCAACATGACCGCAGACTTCGCCAAGGCGGTCGGCGACTTCGACGCCGAGAACCGCCAGGGGCGCAACCTGTGCTTCGGCGTGCGCGAGTTCCCCATGTCCGCGGTGAGCAACGGCATCGCCCTGCACGGGGGCCTGATCCCCTTCGACGCGACCTTCCTGAGCTTCGCCGACTATTCGCGGGGCGCCTTGCGCCTGGGGGCCCTGCAGCGCGCCCGGGTGATCCACGAGTTCACCCACGACTCCTTCCACGTCGGCGAAGACGGGCCGACGCACCAGCCGGTCGAGCAGGTCATGGCGCTGCGCGCGATCCCCGACCTCTACGTGATGCGCCCCGCCGACCCGGCGGAGACCGAGGTGCTGCTGCGCCGCGCGCTCGCCCTGCCCGGGCCGAGCGCCCTGTGCCTGTCCCGCCAGAAGGTTCCCTTCCTCCCCCTGCCCCGCTCCGCGGTCGCCCAGGCCGCGCGCGGCGCCTACGTGGTGCGCGACGCCGCCGACCCCGAGCTGCTGATCGTCGCCACGGGCAGCGAGGTGTCGCTCGCGCTCGAGGTCGCCGAGCGCCTGGGGAGCTGCCGGGCGCGAGTGGTGTCGATGCCCTGCTGGGAGCTCTTCGAGGAGCAGGCCGAGGAGTACCGCGACGCCGTGCTGCCCGACGCCGTGGCCCGGCGGGTCACGATCGAGGCCGGCGTCACGCTGGGCTGGGAGCGCTGGGCCGGGCGCCGCGGCCTCACGATCGGCCTCGACCGCTTCGGGGCCAGCGCCCCGGCCGAAGTGCTGGCGCGAGAGTACGGCTTCACCGCCGATCAGGTCTGCGAGCGCATCGCGCGGCGCTGGAAGGAGCTCGCGCGATGAGCGCGGTCGGCGGCGAGTGGGCCGAGGCCTACCGCGCCAAGTGGCGCTGGGACCGCGTCGCCTGGGGCAGCCACAACGTCGACTGCTACCCCTCGGGCTGCCCGCTGCGGGTCTACGTCAAGGATGGAAAAGTGGTCCGCGAGGAGCAGGCCGGCACGCTGCCGCAGATCGAGCCCGGCATCCCGGACATGAACCCGATGGGCTGCCAGAAGGGGGCCTGCTGGCCGCAGCTGCTCGACGCGCCGGACCGCGTCCTGCACCCGCTCAAGCGGGTCGGCGAGCGCGGCGAGGGCCGCTTCGAGCGAGTCTCGTGGGACGAGGCGCTCGGCGCCATCGCCGACGCGATGCTCGACGCGATCGCCGAGCAGGGGCCGGAGTCGATCGTCGTGCCGATGACGCCGGAGATGGGGGCCACGCCGGCGCGCCTGTTCGCCGGCTTCCTGGGCGTCACGACGACCGACGGCAGCGCCGAGTTCCACGACTTCAGCCCCGGCTTCCACCTCACCTGGGGCCTGTTCAATCCGGTTTCTTCGATGGACGACTGGTTCCTCGCCGAGCTCACGCTGATCTGGCACTCGAACCCGGTCTACACCTACATCACCTTCTACCACTACCTCGCCGAGGCGCGTTACAACGGCGGCGAGGTGGTGACGATCGCGCCGGACTACAGCCCCTCCGCGATCCACGCCGACTACCACCTGCCGGTGCGCATCGGCAGCGACGCCGCGCTGGCGCTCGCGATGTGCCAGGTGATCGTCGACGCGGGGCTCTACGACGCGCAGTTCGTACGCGAGCAGACCGACCTGCCGCTGCTGGTGCGCAAGGACACCGGCCGCTTCCTGCGCGGCTGCGACGTGATCCCAGGCGAGCGCGAGGACCAATTCTTCTGGTGGGACGCCGCGACCGGCCTGCCGACCCCCGCACCGCGCGGCACGCTGGCTCTCGCCGGCGCCGTCCCCGCGCTCTCGGGCGCCTACCGGGTGGCGCTGGCCGATGGCCAGACGGTCGAGGTCGAGCCGGCCTTCGCCCGGCTCGCACGCCACCTCGAGGCCTACACACCGGAGAAGGCGGCGGCGATCTGCCAGGTCCACCCGGACAACATCCGCACCCTGGCGCGCAAGGTGGCCACCCGCCGAACCAAGATCTTCGTCGGCTGCAACTCGGGCAAGTGCTACCACGGCGACTTGATCGAGCGGGCCATGGCCCTGCTGCTCGGCCTCACCGGCAACTGGGGCAAGCGCGGCACCGGCACGCGATCCTGGGCGTTGATCGGGCTGGACGGCCAGGCGTTCGTCGCGCGCAAGGGCCAGCCCGGGCAGGAGGCGGCGCAGCGCTTCATCGCCGGCGTCCACCAGATGTCCCGCATGCTCGCGGCCGACGACGCGACGATGACTCGCGAGATGACCGCCAATCGCGCCGCGGCGATGGCCGGCGAGCTCGCGGGCCTGGGCCGAGTCATCGCGCCGGCGTTCCTCTGGTACCACCAGTACGGCTGCAAGGAGCGCTGGGACGACCCCGCCAACCACGATCCCACGATGAAGCGCAGCTTCGGCGAGTACCTCGAGCAAGCGGCGGCCAACGGCTGGTGGCGAAGCAGCCTGCCCGAGATCTGGGCGCACACCGAGCCGCGCGTGCTGTTCGAGGCGGGCGGCAACCTGCTGCGCCGCCACCGCGGCGGGCAGACGCTTCTGCTCGAGCACCTGTGGCCCAAGCTCGCGATGATCGTGTCGGTCGACACGCGCATCACCACGACCGGCATGTACTCCGACTACATCCTCCCGGCGGCGCAGCACCACGAGAAGGTGCAGATGGCCATGCCGTCCGTGCACCACCTGAACTGCGTGCTCGCCGATCGCGTCGTGCCGCCTGCCGGCGAGGCGCTCTCCGACCACGAGATCGGCATGCGCCTGCTCGAGGCGATCGAGGCCCGCGCCGCGGCGCGCGGCATGACCGACTTCATCGACCAGGCGGGCAACACCCGCACCCTGCAGGGCCTGGTCGCCCAGGCGACCCTGGGCGGCGCCCTGCGCGACGAAGAGGCCCGCTTCGACGAGACCATCCGCGACAACGCGGTCTACGGGGTCCTACCGCGCGGCACCACGCTCGAGACGCTGCGCGACAAGGGCGCGGTGCGCTTCACCGGCTGGGGGATGGTCGGGCACGGGCTCTCCCAGGCCTCCACGCTGCGCCCCGACGAGGTGCACAACCCCCTGCGCTGGCATACCGAGGACAAGCTGCCCTACGACACGCTCACCCGGCGCGCTCAATTCTACATCGACCACGAGTGGTTCCTCGAGGCCGGCGAGGAGCTGCCGACGCACAAGGAGTCCCCGGGCCACGGCGGCGCGCGACGCCGCTTCGTGCTCACCAGCGGCCACAACCGCTGGAGCATCCACTCGATGAACATGACCAACCGGACGCTGGCCAACACCCATCGCGGCGAGCCGTTTGCGTTTTTGAACGACCGCGACGCGGCATCGCTGGGCATCGCCGACGGCGAGCGCATCCGCCTGGTGAGCGACGCGGGCGAGATGCGCATCTCGGCCAAGCTCACCCCGGCGTGCCGCCCGGGCCAGGTGATCGTCTACAACGGCTTCGAGCCGCTGATGCACGAGGGCTGGCACTGCCAATCCGATCTCGAGCCGGGCCAGATGAAGTGGCTCGGCCTCGCCTCGGGCTACGGCCACCTGGTCCATCGGATGTTCTCCTGGCAGCCGGTGCCCACCGACCGCCACGTGCGCATCGACGTGGAGCGGATCGACGATGGCTCGCTCGGCGCGCCCGCGTCTGCCGCCCCGGCGGCCGATAGCCAGCGAGGTACGTCGTGAGCTCGCCCGCGGATCCCACCGCCACGGCCCCTTCCGGCGCGACCCAGGCCGCCGCACCGAGCGCGCTGCCGGCGGAGATCCTCCGCTGGGTCGAGTCGACCCTGGGCGGCAGCGTGGTCTCGGCCCAGCGCCAGGTGCGCTGGCGCCCGGCGTGGTTTCTCGACGTGCGCCGCGGCGACGAGCTCCTGCAGCTCTACTGGCGCGGGCACCGCGGCACCGGCGACCTGGTGGGCAAGTTCTACGGGCTCGAGCGCGAGGCCGAGATCATGCGCCTGCTCGAGAAGAGCGGCATCCCCGTACCGCACGTCTACGGCTACTGCCCCGACCCGCCCGCGATCCTCATGGCGCGGGTCGACGGGCAGGACACCGGAGCGGTCTCGCGCGCCCCCGGGCGCGACGCGATCAACGCCGACTTCATGGACATCCTCGCCCGCATGCACGCGGTCGACGTGGCCCCCTTCGCGGCCGCCGGCCTGCCGCGACCGCGCACGGCGCAGGAGATCGCGCTCGCCGACTTCGCCGCGTGGGAGAGCGTCTACCGGCGACACAAGCGGCGGCCGCACCCCGGCATCGAGCTCGTCGCGCGCTGGGTCAAAGAGACTTTTCCCCGGCACCGCGAGCGGGTCTCGGTGCTGCAGGGCGATGCGGGCCAGTTCATGTTCCGCGGCGACGAGATCGCCGCCGTGATGGACTTGGAGCTCGCCCACCTGGGCGACCCGCTGCGCGACCTGGCCGCGCTCCTGGTGCGCGACTTGACCGAACCGTTCGGCGACGTCCCGGCCATGCTTCGCCGCTACGAGCGCGCGACCGGCACCGAGATCGACCTGGGCGTGGTCCGGTACTACCTGGCCCAGTTCGCCATCGAGACGCCGATGGCGCTGCTCGCCGCGACCGAGACCGCGGTGCCCGGCGTCGACCTCGCCCAGTACCTCACCTGGGCGGTGCTGCTCGAGCGCGTCGCGATCGAGGCCATGGCCGCGGCGATCGGCATCGAGCTGGCCGAGCCCGAGCTTCCGCAGGCCGTGCCGACCCGGCGCGGCGTGGTCCACGAGTCGCTGCTGCGCAACCTGCGCGACGAGCAGCTGCCGCACGTCGTCGAGCCGATGCGCGCCTACCGCCTGGATGTGGCGATCCGACTCTCCCTGCACCTACAGCGCACCGAGGAGATCGGCCCCGAGCTCGACGCCCAGGAGCGCCGCGAGCTCGGCGAGGTGCTCCGCCACCCGGTCGCGGACGTCGAAGCCGGCCGCGCGGAGCTCGAGGAGCTCGTCCTGCGCGCCGGCCCGGAGCGCACGCCCGACCTGATGCGCCTGCTCTACCGCTCGTGCCGGCGCGAGGAGCACCTGCTCGAGCCGGCCATGGGTGCGCTCGCCCACCGGCGGGTCTCACCGCTGCGCTGAAGCGCAGCGAACGACTCGCAAGCGGCTCGCGAGGCCGTGGCTCGCGATTGCAGCTCGAGGACTCCACTCGAGGATTGCGCAGCGCTTGCGCCACGGACCCGCATACCTCACCTCGCTGCCGTCCGGCGAGGGGCCCGAGCCGGGCCGCCTGCGGTCGCGGAACCCTGCCCCGTACCGCGACCGTTGCGGCTCCAGCGATTGGCGCTCAGCGCGGGCGGATCTCCCAGATGCGGATGCGCGGGCCAGGTCGATCGACGCTCGCAATGTGGCGCAGGGGGACGTAGAAGGCATCGGCCTGGTCGAACACCGGCGCGGGCGTGCCCGGCTCGAGCGGATCGACCTCGAAGCGCAGGTCCGCTTCGGCGTCGAGGAACGCCTGCTCGGCCTCGCTCGGGCCGCGGGAGTAGTAGGCGAGCGGCGAGCTGTCCGAGAGCACGAAGCGCAAGCTTCGCTCTCGCAGGGTCGCGGGGTCGCCGAGCTCGACGAGCGGCCGGTCGCCGCCGAGCTGGGGCTTGCCGTAGGGCGTGCCGGCGTCCGTCGCGGCGATGCTCGACCCGGCCGGGACGTTCGACTCGATCCACACCCGGGCGAGCTCCCGGGTGTCGCGCCGCGCGAGTAGGCGATTGGCCTTCCAGCTACGCACCAGCGGTGCCGCGAGAAGCGCCGCGAGGCCGGCGACCAGCACCACGGAGACGGCGCGGCGCGCCAGGCCCGCGGGGGCGCGGCGCTGGATCGCGCCCGCCGCCAGGGCGAAGGCGCGGCCGGCGAGGATCGCCATGCCGGGCAGCGGGATCAGCGCGTAGCGGTAGAAGACGGAGCGGCTCGAGGCGATCCCCGCGCAGGCGACCACGACGAACGACGCGAGCGAGAGCGTGCCGGGCGCAGGCCGCAGCACGGCCAGCGCCAGCCCGGCCGCGAAGAGCAGAGCCGGTGCCAGGCCGAAGCCGTCGGGCAGGACGTGGAGGAGAAGCCACGACCAGCCGTGCCCAGCCTGCGGGTTGTGCACCCCCGCGGCGACCACGGAGCTCTGGTAGTCGAAGTCGGCCAGCGTCTGCTGCCAGTCGAGAAAGAACGACGGAGTGGCGCAGGCGAACGCCGCGACCGCGGCCCACAGCGCAAGCCACGGCCGGATGTCACGCAGGCTGCGCCACAGAGTACGCCCCTCGCGCCAGCGCGCACCGACGTGGGCGGCGCCGACCGCCACCAGGACCGCGCCGGCCGGGTACTTGGTGGCGATCGCCAGGCCGGCGAGCAGCCCGCTGGCGAGCGAGTCGCGCAGCGCGCCGCGGCGCACCACGCGCAGCGTGGCGGCGATCGCCAGCGTGAGCCAAAAGACGGCCGCGATGTCCGTGGTCGCGAACTTCGAGTCGCGCGCGTGCAGCGGTGTGGTGGCGACGATCGCCGCGGCGACCAGGCCCGCCGTAGTCCCGAAGGCCGGTGCGGTGGCGAGGTAGATGGCGGGCACCGTGGCCGTTCCCAGAGCCGCCGACACCCGCCGCGCCACGAGCCAGGCCTCGGCCTGCCCGTCGGCCGCGTAGGCAGTCGCGAATTCCCGACCGGTGAGGGCCGCCCAGGTGCGCAGCACGCCGTGCAGGACGTAGCCGTGCGCCGCGGGGTAGATGGCGAAGTGCGGGTTCCAGTCGACGCTCGCTCCCAGAGCGCGCGAGAGCACGTACTCCTCGTCGGGGCGGAACTTGCCGGGCAGGCCGAAGCCGGCCGCCGTGAAGCGCAGCCACCCGGAGAGCAAGGTGAGCGCGGCCAGCACGAGCAGGCGCGCTCTCACGGCGGGATCCGCGCCGCGGGCGGCAGGAGGAGGCGCCAGAGCAGCAGGGCGACGCCCGAGCCGACGAGCCCGGCGGCGACCAGCGCGGCAGGGCTGCCCGGTGTCGCGAGGTCCGCCAGCGTCGCCCCGTGGACGAACGGCGCTCCGGGCACGGGAGCGCCGGTCGCCTCGACCGAGATCGCCGTGCACAGAGCGCGGCCGGCGTTCTCCGCGGCGTAGCCGCCCAGCCGGCAGGCGATGGAGAGCGACGTCGTCTCCGGTGCAGTCTTGACGAAGAGCTGCACGGGCTGCCACGGCTCGGTGCCGCGCAGCTCGCGAGAGCCCCAGAACGTGTCGAGCACCGAGAGGTGGGCACCGGTCGCCTGCGTACCGACGCTCTCGGTGCGCACCCAGCCCGAGATGCGGTACCAGCGCTCCGGCTCGACGGTCACGCGTTGCACCCAGCTCGCGTCGTTGGGCGCGCGGCTCTCGATCGAGATCGCGCCGATGCCCGCCTCGTCGACCGCCCAGCCAAACGTGGTGACCTCGGGCTCGGGCCGGTAGGCTGCGTGGCTCCAGCCGGTGGGCACCCCCGCTTCGCCGGCCGTGAAGAGGCCGTTCTGCACCAGCTCGCCTGCAGGTGTCGCGATTGCGGGAGCAGCGACCGCGAGCAACACCGCGACGGTCGCGAGAGCGACCGCACCTCCGGCGGCGCGCACCCTCACCGCCCCGCCTCCGGCCCCACGCAGAAGCCCAGCGCCTCGAGCCCGCGCCGGCCCTCCTCGCTGGCCAGGATCTCGCAGAACGCGCGCACGGCCGGGCGCTCGCGGCGCGCGCGCGGGATCACGAAGTCGTAGCGCTCCTCGCGCAGCGGGCGAAAGCCGAGCCCGTACATCTCGGCCACCGTGCGGATGCACACCCCCCAGTCGGCCCGTCCCTGCGAGACTGCGGCCGCGACCGCGTTGTGGCTGCGCGCCTCGAAGTGGTAGCCGGGAGGCCGCGCCTGGCCGAGCAGCTCGTCGATCAGGACGCGTGTGCCGCTGCCGCGGTTGCGGTTCACCATCGGCGCGCTGGCCAGGCGGGGCTCCTTGGCGCGGAACACCACGCCCTGCATGCGGCCGTAGCCGCGCACCAGATCCATGCCCGGCTCGAGGAACGGGGTGTTGTACTCGCCCGACTCGTCGCACAGGTGCACGCCGGCGACGTCGCACTCGCCGCGCCGCGCGGCGAGAAAGCCGCCCTGGCTGCCCACGACCAGCGCCTTGGAGGTGAAGCCGCGCTCGCGCAGGCGAGAGAGCAGGAGGTCGAGGCCCACGCAGTGGCTGCCGATCGCGACCAGGTCGGCAGGCCGCACGTCGCGCCCGAGCAGGCGCACGTCGACCGACTCCCCGGCGTCGAGGAACTCCTGCTGCCTGCCCAGCGTGACGAAGCCATCCGCCTTGGCGTAGGTCGTCACGCTGCCAGACCCCTTGCCCATCGGGTAGGCGACCAGGCCGTCGTGGCCCTCCATGAGGCTCACCAGAACGAACTCGGCACGCCCCCGCTCGGTGTTGATCCGCATCGGCAAACGCGCTCGCACCACGCCGGCCGGCTCGGGCGGCGCACCGGCCATGGCGAGCAGCACCGGCACGACGAACTCGTGGAAGGTGAACACGGCGCTGGTCGGGAAGCCGGGCAGCACGACCACCGGCTTGCCGGCGGCGTGCGCCAGGCAGAGCGGCTTTCCGGGCTTGACGCCGACGCCGTGCACGACGACCTCGGCGACCTCGCGCACCGCGACCACGCTCAGATCGCCCTCGCCCTTCGACGTTCCGCCCGAGAGGATCACCGCATCGTGCTCGAGCGCGCGCACGAGCGCCCGGCGCAGCGCCACCATGCGGTCCGGCACGACACCCATCTCGACCGGCTCGCAGCCGGCCTCGCGCAGCATGTCGGCGACGATGCGCAGGTTCGAGTCGTAGACCAGGCCGGGCCGCATGCGCCGGCCGGGCGCCACGACCTCGTCGCCGGTCGAGAGCACGGCGACGCGAGGCCGGCGGAACACCTCGACCGTGGTCGTGCCGAGCGCGGCGAGCGTGCCGGTCTCGCGCGCCGAGAGGCGCGTCCCGCGGCGCAGGACGACCTCGCCGCGGGCGATGTCGCTGCCCGCGAAGCTCACGTTCTCCCCGGGCGTGACCGGCCGCAGCACGCGCAATCCCGGCTGCGTCTGCTCGACCATGACCACCGCGTCGGCGCCGCGCGGCAGCATGCCACCGGTCATGATGCGCGTCGCGCTGCGCGCGCGAACCGCGCCCTCGGGATGCATGCCGGTCGCGATCACCTCCCGGTTCACTCGCAGCCGCACCGGCTCGGACTCCTGCGCGCCGAAGGTGTCCTGGGCGCGCACCGCGTAGCCGTCCATGTTCGAGCGGTCGAAGCCGGGTACGTCGACCGGCGAGACCACCTCCGCGGCGAGCACCCGGCCGAGCGCATCGCGAAGCGCCACGCGCTCCGAGCCGAGCGGCTCTGCCCGCACCGCGGCACGGAAGCGACGGTGCGCCTCCTCTGCATCCACCACCTCGAGGAACTGCTCAGCCATAGAGGTAGACCGTCACCTTCGCCCCCGCGGCCAGGCCCTCCGAATCGCGCGGCAGGACGACGAAGCCGTCGGCGCGCACCGCCGAGGAGAGAATGCCTGCGCCGCTGATCATGAGCGGTGTGGCCCGGCCCTCGTGCAGGGCGACGCGCAGGTAGTCGACGCGCCCCGACTGCGAGGTCACCTTGGCCACGAGGCGCGCCTCGACCGTCGCATACGGCCAGCCGCGGTCCCGGCCGCCCAGCGCCCGCAGCGTGGGGCCGGCGAAGAAGTCGTAGGCGCACAGGCAGGAGAGCGGGTTGCCGGGCAGCAGGAATACCGGGCGGCCGCCGACGAAGCCGATGCCGGTCGGGCTCGACGGCCGCATGGCCACACCATGCACCGCGAGCTCGCCGAGTCGCTCGACGACCCGCGGGGCGTGGTCCTCGACGCCGACCGACGACCCGCCGGTGAGCAGCACCGCATCGCCCCGGCAGCCGGCCAGCGCCGACTCGAGGAGCTCCGGGTCGTCGCGCACGATGCGCGCGAGGTGCGGCTCGCCGCCGTCGCGGCGCACCAGGGCTGCGAGCATCGGCGAGTTCGCATCGACGATGCGGTGCCCGCGGGGCGCACGCCCCGCGGGGAGCAGCTCGTTGCCCGTCACCACGACGTCGACCCTCGGCCGGCGGACGACGCCGAGGCGCGCCACGCCGAGCGCCGCGAGCAGGCCCACGTCCTGCGGCCGCAGCGCTCGGCCGGCACGCAGGATGGTCTCCCCGCGGCGCACGTCCTCGCCGGCCCGCGAGACGTGGCGTCCCGGCGGGACGGCTCCGACCGCCTCCATCCGCTCGCCCCCGCCGCGCGCCTCCTCGGCCATCAGGACCGCATCCGCGCCGCGCGGCAGCGGCGCGCCGGTCATGATGCGCACCGCCTCCCCTGGCCCGACCCGCCCGGCAAAGGCCCGCCCCGGCATCGACTCCCCCACCACGCGAAAGGCGATCGGCGCGTACTCGCTGGCGCCGAAGGTGTCCTCGCCGCGGAGCGCGTAGCCGTCCATCGCCGAGCGGTCGAAGCCCGGCAGGTCGATCGACGCGAGCAGGTCGGCGACGAGCACGCGCCCCGCTGCCTGGGTCACCGGCACCTCCTGCGCCTCGAGCGACCCGACCCGCTCGATGAGCAGCCGCTCGACGTCGGCCACCTCCCAGCGGTGGCGAAAGCCGCGCATCCGCGGGTCGTCGCGGCGCATCATCGCCCCCCGCGGCCGCTCGTCGCGCCGTCCGAGGCCGCGCGCAGCCGGTCCGGCACCCGAGCCCGCCTGGCGGCGTGTGCTGCGCGAGGCATCGCTCACCCTCCCAGCACCAGCTTCGCGCCGCCGATCGTGAGCACGGCTGCGAGCAGTCTCTGCATCGTCGGCCCGGCCAGCCGGCGGCTGCCGTACTCCGCGCCGACCCAGCCGCCGACGACGGCCGCCGTGGCCCATAGAGGCAAGGCCTCGGGGAGCTCCCCGACTCGCGACCACAGGCCGGCGAGCCCGGCGACCGAGTTCACCAGGATGAACGCAGCCGAGACGCCGGCGGCCTGGCGTACGTCGCTCCACCCCATGAAGAGCACGAGCGGCGTCAGGAAGATCCCGCCGCCGACCCCGGTCAAGCCGGACAGCAGGCCCACGACGGCGCCGAGGCCCGCCGCGACGATCGGGCTCGGCCGCGCCGCGGGATCGCGCGGCATGAAGCCGCCGCGCCACAGCTGCACGGCCGCGTAGAGGAGCACGACGCCGACCACCGGCTTGTAGTACACCGCGGGCAGCTCGATCCGGCCACCGACGAAGGCGAGCGGTATCGAGGTGCAGGCGAACGCCCAGAACAGCCGCGCGGAGAAGCAGCCGGCGCGCAAGTACTTGACCGTTGCGATGGTCGCCACCAGGATGTTGAGTGCCAGCGCCGTGGGCTTCATCACCGCGGGTGCGACGCCGAAGAGAGCCATCGCCGCCAGGTAGCCGGAGGCGCCGCCGTGGCCGACCGACGAATAGAGCAGCGCCGCGGCCAGGATCAGCGCCGCCAGCACCAGGATCGCGGTGGTGCTCATCGAGCCGGCCCGGGCGGGAGCGTCCGCAACCCGCTCACCATGGTCCTCGTCCCCTTCCCCGACGGCCCTCGCCGGCTGCGCGGGATTGTGTCGTGAGCTGCGCTCCGCGGCAAGCCTCGCCGCCCGGCGCAGCCCACGTTCCGGCGACGCCCGGCGCACCCACGATCTCGGCCACGCGCGGCGTCACCGGCGACGCGACGACCCGCTGCGGCGTGTCGAGCTGCACGATCCGTCCCGCATCCATCACGCCGAGGAGGTCGGCCAGAGCACACGCCTCGCCGAGCTCGTGGGTGACCAGCACGACGGTTCTGCCCAGGTCGCGTTGCAGGCTGCGGAACTCCTGGCGCAGCTGCCCTCGCGCCGGCCCGTCCAGCGCGGCGAACGGCTCGTCGAGCAGCAGCAGGTCGGGCTCGATCGCCAGCGCCCGGGCGAGGCTGACGCGCTGGGCCTCGCCGCCCGACAGCTTCGTCGCAGAACGCTTGGCGAGGTGGGCGATGCCCAGCCGCGCGAGCCACTCGTCCACCCGCGTGCGCCGCTCGAGCCGGGGGACGCCCCGCAGCCGGAGGCCGAGCGCGACGTTCTCGTGGACGCTGCGACCGAGCAGCAAGGGCTCCTGGAACACCATGCCGATGCGGCGGCGGAGCTCGGCCACGCCGAGCTCCGTGCCCACCCGCATCCCCTCGAGAGCGATCTCACCGCGCACGATGGGAAGCAACCCGGCCAGCGCGAGCAGGAGCGTGCTCTTGCCGGCGCCGTTGGGCCCGACCAGCACCACCAGAGCGCCGCGCGCAACGTCGAGCGCCTCCACGTCCAGAACCGGAGCGCCGCCCCGGCGCACGACGAGGCCGCGGACCCGCAGAAGGGGCACGCCCGTCGTCACGCCGCCCACCGACGCACTGGCATCGACGAGGCGATCGCCGGTGCCCCGGCGGCCTGGCAAACGGCTGCCGCACCCCGATCGCCGGTCCCCGGATCCTCTCTCCGCGGCGCTCGCACACACACGACGATCGCCCGCCTACCGCTGCGGCTCGCGCTGCTGCACGTAGGTGAGCACCAAGTTGACGCCCAGTACGAGGGCCAGCAGGACGAAGCCCAGCGCGAGCGCCCGCCCGTAGCTTCCCCGGCTCGACTCCGTCACCGCCGCCGTGGTCAGGACGCGCGTGTGCCCCAGGATGTTGCCCCCGACGACCATCGACGCGCCGACCTCGGAGATGATCGCGCCGAAGGCCGTCATGATCGCTCCGAGCAGCGGTAGGCGAGCCTCACGGGCGAGCAGCCAGGCGACCTGCACGGGGCTCGCCCCCAGGGCCAGAAGCTGCAAGCGCAGCCTGGGGTTGAGCTGCTGGATGGCGATCGTCGTCAGGCTGGTCACCACCGGCACGGCGATGACGAATTGCGCGATCACCATCCCCGACGGCGTGTAGAGCAAGTGCAGGCCGCCCAGCGGCCCGTTGCGGAAGAGCAGGATCGATACCCACAGGCCGACGACCACTGGCGGCAGGGCCAGGCCGGTATTCACCAGGCCGAGGAGCAGGCGTCGACCCGGAAAGCGCAGCAGCGCGAGCGAGGCGCCGATCGGCCCGCCGATCGCCAGCGCGAGCAGCGTCGCCGCCAGCGAGACGCGCAGCGAGAGCCAGGTGATCTCGAGCGTCTCGCGGTCGCCGCCGGCGAGCAGCCGGACCGCCTGCGCGATGCCCTCGAGAATCAGGTCCATGAGCGACGGTCGGGGGCACAGCGTGGCTCAACGCCCGCCACGCACCTGCTCCTCGGACTTGCCCGCATCGGGCACGAACAAGGGCCGGCCGAAGCGCTCGACCCCGAAGCCGGCGATCAGCGACTGAGCGCGCGGCGAGATCAGGTCCTCGGCCAGGGCCCTCGCTCCCGCGGCGTTGATCCTGGGCGACTTCGCCGGATTCACCGTGATCACGTGGTAGACGTTGCGCAGCGCCCCCTGCTCCTCGACCAGGATGTCGAGGGAGAGGTTCCTCGCCAGGGCCAGGTACGTCGCCCGATCGGTGAGCGCGTAGCCCGCCTTCTCGGAGGCCACGTTGAGCGTCTGGCCCATCCCCGAGCCGGTCTCCTGATACCACGGAAGGCCAGTCGGGCGGATGGCTGCCGCCTGCCACAGAGCGAGCTCCCTGGCATGCGTACCCGATTCGTCGCCGCGCGAGACGAACGGCGCGCCGGACGCGGCGATTGCACGCAGGGCATCGGCGACGCTCGAGCCCCGGATCGCGGCGGGGTCCCCCGGCGGGCCGACCAGCAGGAAGTCGTTGTGCATGACCAGGGTGCGGTTCGCGCCGTGACCCGCCGCCATCCAAGCCTCTTCCGCCGCCGGCGAGTGCACGAGCAGCACGTCGGCCTCGCCGCGCTCGCCGAGCAGCAGCGCCTGCCCCGAGCCGACGGCGATCGGCTTGACGACGTACCCGGTGCGCCGCTCGAAGTCCGGGAGCAGCACGTCGAGCAGACCGGAGTCGGCCGTGCTGGTGGTGGTCGCCAGGATGACCTCGCGCACCTGGGCCCCCGCGGGGGCCTCGGCCCCGGACACCGACGGGCCGCGCGCGGCCAGCGTGAGGCCGAGCAGTAGGGCCAGCACCGATGAGGCAATTCGTCGCAACGAGCGGGCTCCTCGCCGGGAC